>NZ_JBUYWT010000009.1:0-211816 GCF_055264925.1 Bradyrhizobium sp. KZN70725 | reverse complement strand
GCGCATCGCCGCTCACACCAACTGCATCAAAATGCTCCCGCTCAGGTTCGCCGAACTCGTCGGCCAGCTCCTGCTCACGCGTCGATCCCTCGCTGCCATCGACAAACCTCCGCCCATCAACCCCAGCCGTCGGAAATCAACCATCTCACCTGACCAGATGGAGCTCCGCTATGCCTGAATTTCCCCGGACACCCCTGCGCTTGCGGGGAGAGGTCGGATCGCATCGTCAGATGCGATCCGGGTGAGGGGTACAGGTCCGTCCGATCGCATTGCTCGTGGAGAGAGCCGCTCACCCCAACCCTCTAAGAGCGAGCTTCGCTCGTCTCGACCCCGTGAAGGACGGGGAGAGGGAGAGGCGCTACGCCGCCGCGCGCGGATTATAAGCGTACATGAAGTCCATTCCCTTGGACGACACCGGCAGCAGCAGCTTCAACATGTGATCGCGGAGCCAGGCGCCGGTCGGGCTGAACTCGCGCTTGCTGTTGCCGTTGCGGCGGGCGATCGCCACGATCTTCTCGGCGCGCGGGCGCCGCTCGTGCTCGAAAGCCTGGAACGTCATGCCGAGCTCCTGGCCGTCGCGCATCAGGATGCCGAGCCGCAGCGCGTCTTCCAGCGCCAGCGATGCGCCCTGGCCGGCATGCGGGCTCGTCGCGTGCGCGGCGTCGCCGATCAACAGGGTGCGCTTGCGCGACCAGGTCGGCAGCGTCGCGACGTCGAGCGTGTCGGTGACCACGATATTCTCGGCGGCTTCGATGATCTCGGGGATCGGCGCGTGCCAGCCGGCGTGGAAATCGCGCAGATGCTGCCTGATCGCGGCCTGGCTCTGCAACCGGTAGGCCGCCGCGGTCATGCCGTGCGACGGCTGCGTGCTCCACCACATCGCGCCCGTGTCCGGATCGGGGCTGCACATCCCAAAGCCGAAGAAGCCGCTCTGCCCGAACGTGGTCGCCACCCTCTGGCCGATCGGCAGCTTCTCGATCACCGCGCGGGGCACGAATCCGCCGAAGCCGATCAGCCCGGTGTCGAACGGCGTCGGGCCGTCAGGGATCACATGGCGCCGCACCGCAGAGTGCACGCCGTCGGCGCCGATCACGAAATCACCCTCGGCGGTGGTGCCGTCGTTGAAATAGGCGATCACGGGCTGATCGCCGCGGTCCTCGATCTTCACCAGTTTCCTCTCGAAGAACACCGAGACGTTGGAGGCCCAGGCCTTGTCGATCAGCGTCTCGTTCAACGTCGCGCGGCACATGTTCACCGCGGGCTGGCCGAAGCGCTGCTGCATGTTCTGGTTGAGCGAGCCGAGCTTCTTGCCGCCCTGCGAATAGAAGTCGAAGGACTCCGCGATCGAGCCGTTGCGGATCAACTCGTCGGCGAGGCCGAGCTCCGCCAGCACGTGCATGCCGTTCGGCGCGATCTGCAGCCCGCCGCCGATCCCGGTGGAGTAGGGCCAGGCTTCATAGAGCTCGGTCTCGATTCCGGCGCGGGTCAGGAACATCGCGGTGACAGGGCCTGCGATGCCGGCGCCGATGATCAGAGCTTTACGGGGACGTGAGGTCATGCCTTGCTCCATGCATCCGTGTGGGATAGGAAAGGTCAGTTGCTAATTATCTTAGTTTATAAGATATTAGGCGAGTAAGATATAGGAGCCGATTTGTCAAGCACGACGTCGCGCGAAGCGCTGATGCAGGAACTCGAGGAGGCGATGCGCCGGTCATCCGCGCAGGGCGTGATGTACGGCCAAGCCGTTGCAAACATGGCCGGAATCTCCAACTCCGACATGGAATGCATGGACATCCTGCACCTTGAGGGGCGTGTGACCGCGGGGCGCCTCGCCGAGGTCACCGGGCTGACCACCGGCGCGATCACCGGCGTGGTCGATCGTCTGGAGAAGGCGGGTTACGTGCGCCGCGAGCGGGACGAGAGCGACCGCCGCAAGGTCTTCATCTCGGTGGTGGAGGAAAAAGCGGCGGAGATCGGCAAGTTCTACGTGCCGATGCAGGAGGCGATGCTCAAGCTGTGGAGCAGCTACACCGACGACGAGCTGCGCTTGCTGCTGCGCTTCGCCAATGACGGCTACAAGGGCGTGCTGGAAGCGACCGGAGCATTGAAGGCGGTGATCGACATGCCGCCGGAGCAGCGCGCCAGTCTCAAGATGCCGCCGAAGACTCGTCGATGATCCGTGCCGACGTCGCGCGGTAGTGCTCGGCTGCCGCATACATGCCCCACATCGTGCCCAGCATCATCCAGAAGTGCCGCCAGTGGTCGGTATCGATGATGAAGCTCTCGCCGACGAAGCCGAGGAACGCCGAGAAGACCGCGAGATAGCCGCGCTGCCACGGCACCCGCATGTAGATGTAGCGGAAGCCGATGATCGCGGTGACGAACACCAGCGCCGGATAGCAAATCCCCGAGATCCAGCCGCCCGACATGAAGGCGTTGAGATAGGAATTGTGGGTGTCCTCGGGGAAGTAGGTGTGGAATTGCAGCGGCCCGATGCCGAACGGCAGCTCGAGCGCCATCTGGGCGCCGAGGATGTGGCGGCCGAACCGGCCGAAGCGGCCTTCGTCATAGCTCTGGTCGAAGCTCGCGCGCTGCTTGAACATGTCCGCGACCGAGCCGATCGAGAGCAGCACAGCGATCAGCGCCACGGCCAGGATCGCGGCGATCAAGGTCATCACGATGATGCGCGAGCGCTGCGCCTGCGAGCGGCTGGTGAACACCATCAGCGCCAGCATGAAGGCCGCGGTGATCACGAGGCCGCCCCAGGCGGCGCGCGAGAACGACAGCAGGATCGCGAGCGAGATGATGCCGAAGGCGATGGCGTTGCGGAGCGCCTTGCCGAAGCGGTCGGAGACCACGCTCTGCAGCGTGAACAGCGCCGGCAGGATCAGGAAGGCGCCGAGCACGTTCGGGTCCTTGAAGGTTCCGCGGGCGCGGTCATACAGCGTCAGCAGGTCGTAGCCGCCGGGCACCAGACGGAAGTAGCCGGCGATGCCGGCGAGCGAAGCGATCATCGCGCCGACGATCAGGCCGCGGCGCAGCATGTCGAGGCGGGCTTCGGTATCCTCCGACATCACCATCGCGAAGAAGATGACGGTGATGGCCATGTACCAGGAGGTCAGGATCCAGTTCACCACCTCCGGCTTGTCGAGGAACGGCACCGCACCGATGCTGTAGCCGACATTGAGCACGATCAATGTGAACAGCAGCGGCATGAACACGAGCCGCATGCGCAGGCCCGTGGCGAAGAACAGCACGCAGGCAGTCAGCGTGACGAGCTCATACGGGCTCGGCTCGATGAACACGATGGCGCCGGACGCGCCGGCCAGCCACACCAGCGCCCGCTGCAGCGCCAGCACGCCCGTTGGTGCTGATGTCAGCGAATGGGTCGTCCCGGCTGTCGCCGCATAGGCCATCGGATACTCACGCAACGCAACGGACACAGAACCTGACACCCGTTATTGCGAGGAGCGTCAGCGACGACGCAATCCACCTATCCCCTAGCGGCAGCGTGGATTGCTTCGCTGCGCTCGCAATGACGTGCGGTTTGAACCCGCCTCGATCAGTACGCGTTCTCGCTTTTCGTTAGCAGCGAGAACGGGGTCTTGAGCAGGATGTAGAGGTCGAACAGCACCGACCAGTTCTCGATGTAATAGAGGTCGTATTCGACGCGCTTCTGGATCTTCTCGTCAGTGTCGACCTCGCCGCGCCAGCCGTTGATCTGCGCCCAGCCGGTGATGCCGGGCTTGACGCGGTGGCGGGCGAAGTAGCCGTCGACCGCCTCGTCGAACAGGCGGTTCTCCAGCTTGCTCTGCACGGCGTGCGGGCGCGGGCCGACCAGCGAGAGATTGCCCTTCAGCACAACGTTGAACAGTTGCGGCAATTCGTCGAGCGAGGTTTTGCGGATGAAGCGGCCGACGCGGGTCACGCGCGGATCGTTCTTGGTCACCACCTTGGAGGCGGTGGGGTCGGCCTGATGGTGGTAGAGCGAGCGGAATTTGTAGACGTCGATCCGCTCATTGTTGAAGCCGAAGCGCTTCTGGCGGAACAGCACCGGGCCGGGGCTGTCGAGTTTCACCGCGAGCGCCACCAGTCCCAACACCGGCAGCGCCGCAACCAAGGCCAGACCGCCGACCACGCGGTCGAACAGCCATTTCAGCACCAGATCCCAGTCGGTGATCGGCGCCTCGAACATATCGAGCGTCGGCACCTTGCCGATATAGGAATAGGAACGGGGGTGGAAGCGCAGCTTGTTGGTATGGGCCGACAGGCGGATGTCGACCGGCAGCACCCACAGCTTCTTCAGCATTTCCAGGATGCGGGTCTCCGCCGAGATCGGCAGCGCGAACAGCACGAGGTCGACGCGGGTGCGGCGGGCGAATTCGACGATGTCATCGATCTTGCCGAGTTTCGGTGCGCCGGCGCAGGTGTTGGTGGCGCGATCGTCATTGCGGTCGTCGAACACGCCGAGCAGATGGATGTCGGAATCATCCTCGGCGTTCAGCGCCTCGATCAGCTGCTCGCCATTGTGGTCTGCTCCGACGATGATGGTGCGGCGGTCGAGCCGGCCGTCATGCGCCCAGGCGCGCACCATCGATCGCAGCAGCAGCCGTTCGGCGATCAGCACCGCAAGGCCGACGCAGAAGAACGACGACAGCCAGACCCGCGAGACCTCGCCGCCGAGCTTGACCAGGAAGGAGATGCCGATGAACAGCAGGAACACGACGGCCCACGACGAGATCATGCGCGTCATCTGGCGAAGCTGGCCGCGGAAGATCTGCACCTGGTAGATATCGGCGGCCTGGAAGCAGACCACGGCGGCAGCCGACATGCCGAGGATCGATGCGATGTACCCCCAGTGAATACTGCCGCCGGCGAGCGGCCTGACATAGGCGAGATAGAGCCCGACGCCGACCAGGCTGAGCAGCACGAAGTCGGCGAGGCGAACCACGCCGGCGATCACAACCGGCGAGTAGGCGCCGCGAACCTTCTGGTTGGTAACGGCGAGCGCGGCCGGCGAGAGGCGCCGGCGCCGTTCGATCTGCGGCTGAGCGGCCGTCGCAGACGCAGCGGCATCCAGCATCGAGCGTGCGTTAAACGGTTCCACGAGTCCACGTCCATTCCTGCGCATGCAGATGGGCATCCGCGCGCAGCACGAAAATTCCCCCGGGCGTGACTTAAGGGGACAAATCGGAAGAAACGGTTACGTGTGCAAGAAGTGGTTAACGTTTGGCAAATGCGTCGCGATAGCCGGCCAGTACCCCCTCGACCATCGCGCTTTGCGAGAAATGTTCCGAAATCCGCTCGCGCAATCGCTCGGCGCGCGCCGCGGTCGCGGCGGGATCGTCGAGCGCGGCCTTGATCGCGTCGGCCATCGCTCCAGCATTGCTCGGCGCGAACAGGGCGTCGGTGTGGGTATCGAAGATCTCCGGGATGCCGCCGACATCGGCGGCGATCATCGGAACGCCGGCCGCGCCCGCCTCGATCACTACATAGGGCATCGAATCGCCGCGCGAGGGCACCACGAGCAGGCTGCCCTTCGAAAAGCCATAGCGCGCCTTGACGTGACCGATGAAGCGGACGGCCTCGCCGAGCGACAGCCGCTTCACCTGCTCCTTGAGGCGCTCGAATTCCTCGCCGTCGCCGCCGAGCGTCAACGTCACCGGCTCGCCCTCGGCGCGCAGCTTCGCCACCGCGTCGATCAGCAGATCGGCGCCCTTGATGCGCCGGAACTCGCCGACATAGGCCACGTCGGTGGCATCGTCGGCGCGGGGGACCGGTTCGAACTCCTCCGCGGTGACGCCGTTGAACACGCAGCGCACGAGGCCTGCCGGCTTGCCGACGGTGCGCTGATAGGTGTCGCGGGCAAACGCGCTCTCGAACAGGAACAGGTCGGTGCTGTTCATCAGGGTGCGCTCGAGCTGGCTGTAGAAGCGGCCCTTCCAGGTGTCGAGCGGGTAGTGCAGCGAGCCGCCATGCGGCGTGTAGACCCGGATCACCTTGCCCGACCGCCGCCGCAGCCGGACATAGGCGCCGGCCTTGGCGCCATGCCCGTGGACGACATCGGGTTTCAGCTTGCGGATCAGGCCGGCGATGTGGGCCCAGACCATGAAGTCGGCGAAGCGCGGCTCACGGCGTATCGCGACGCGGTGGACGCCGAGCTTGAGCCGCGGCTCGATCTCGGCAAGCGCCGCGTCGGCCCGCGCGCCGCCGGTCAAACTGTCGGCGACGATGCCGACATGATGGCCGCGTTCGATCTGGCCGTTGGCGACGTCGAGGATGTGACGAATGATGCCGCCGACCGGGGCACGCACCACGTGCAGGATGCGGAGGGGCGGTTGCTGATTTTGATCCTGCGCCATCGATCAGAACCAGCGCTCGCCGACGAACACGGTGTCGCCGGGGCCGATCGGCGTGCCCAGGGGAGCGACCAAGCGGCCGGCGCCGGATGCATTGGTGTGGGTGACGGTAACCTCGTCGCGCCTGGCGCGCGGCGAGAAGCCGCCGGCGATCGCGATCGCGCTTTCGACCGTCATGTTGGGCACATAGGGATATTGGCCGGGGGCCTGGACTTCGCCGAGGATGAAGAACGGCCGGTAGGCCTCGATCTCGACTGCGACCGACGGCTCGCGGATGAAGCCGTTGCGCAGCCGCGCGGTGATCTCGGCGGCAAGCCCGGCGGGCGTCCGGCCGCGCGCCGGCACCGAGCCGATCAGCGGCATGGTGATCGCGCCCGCGGCGTCGATCGCATAGGCGTTGGTCAGCCCTTCCTGGCCATAGACCACAACGCGGAGCTTGTCGCCGGGGCCGAGATTATAGCCCTCGCGCGTCGGTGCGGGATCGGCATAGGCCACGGGCGCAGCATACGCCATCGGTTCGAGACCGGGGTCACCGGCAAGCGGCGACGTTCGGCCAATGCAGCCCGACAGCGCGAGCGCAGCGACCAGACAAATAAGGGGAGCGCGCAGATCGCGCATGCAAGGAATCCCGCGACAATATCGGCTCCGATTAACGGCACCCATGGTTAACAAAGAATGACGGGGCGGGTGGTGGCGGCCATGCCCGTCAACCCCACCGATTAACCCAGCGGCAACCTTAATGGACTGTAATCGCCCCATTGAGATGGAGTCGCGGTGTCCGCGGGGGTTCGTTATGCGTTTTGCATTCTGGCGTAGAGGCAAGGATAAGGCCGTCGTGCAACGGGCGTTGCCGAAGTCTGCGCCCGTTGCCGACGAAGCTGTCGTGAAGCCGGCTGCGCCCAAGCCTGATCCCGACAAGCCTGCTCCTGACAAGCCGGCCCGTCCGGCGGAGGCGGCCGATCTTGACCTGCACGTGCTCGGCCGCGCGCTGGCGCGCAAGCGCGGCTGGATCATCGTGCCGACGGTGCTGGTGTTCGCGTTGTCGCTTGCCGCGGTCAACGTCGTGACGCCGCGCTACAAGTCGGAAGCGCGAATCCTGATCGACAATCGCGAGAACGCCTTCCTGCGTCCGAACGGCGAGCGCGACCTGGAGCGCACCTCGCTCGACGCCGAGGCGGTGACGAGCCAGGTGCAGCTGTTGCTGTCGCGCGATCTCGCGCGCGACATCATCAAGAAGAACAAGCTGGCCGAACGTCCGGAGTTCGATCCGGTGCTGCGGGGCTTTTCGCCGCTGAAGTCGCTGCTGGCGCTGTTCGGCATCGGCCGTGACCCGTTCAGCCTGACGCCGGAAGAGCGGGTGCTTGATTCCTATTACGAGCGCTTCCAGGCTTTTGCGGTCGACAAGTCGCGCGTCATGGTAATCGAGTTCCAGTCCGAGGATCCCGAGCTTGCGGCGCGCGTCGCCAACTCGATCGCGGACGGCTATCTCGTGCTGCAGCAGGCCGCGCGGCAGGACCAGGCCAAATCCGCCAGCACATGGCTGCTCGGCGAGATCGACAAGCTGCGCACCAAGGTCGCGGAGGCGGATTCGCGCGTCGAGGAATTCCGCTCGAAGTCGAGCCTGTTCGTCGGCACCAACAACATCCCGCTGTCGAACCAGCAGATGGGTGAGCTGAACACGCAGCTCAACAATGCCCGCGCGCTGAAGGCGGATGCCGAGACCAAGGCACGGCTGATCCGGGAGATGCTTCAGGTCGGCAAGCCGATCGAGGCGTCGGAGGTGCTCAATTCCGAGCTGATCCGCCGGCTGGCCGAACAGCGCGGCACGCTGCGCGCGCAGCTTGCCGAGCAGTCGTCGACGCTGCTCGACAACCATCCGCGCATCAAGGAATTGAAGGCGCAGATCGCCGATCTCGACCGGCAATTGCGCGAAGAAGCCGGCAAGGTTTCGCGCTCGCTGGACAATGACGCCCGCGTCGCCGATGGCCGAGTCATGGCGTTGCAGGCGAGCCTGGACCAGTCGAAGAGGCAGGCGTCGTCTAGCAATAGCCAGGACGTGCAACTGCGCGGGCTGGAGCGCGAAGCCAAGGCGCAGCGCGACCTGCTGGAGGCCTATCTCGCCAAGTACCGCGAGGCGACGGCGCGCGAGAACATCGAGGCCGCGCCGACCGACGGTCGCATCATCTCGCGCGCCTCGGTTTCGAATACGCCGGCCTATCCGAAGAAGCTGCCGATCGTGCTGATCGCGACGCTGGCGACGCTGTTGCTGTCATCCGGCATCATCATCACCGGCGAGCTGCTGCGCATCTCCGCGCCCGGTGCGGTTGGCCGCGCCTTCGCGCCGGCGGCTGCCGTGATCAGGCGCCGCGAGCCGGTCATGGATGCCGCAACCGTGGACCACCCCGCGCCGGCGCTGCCCCCTGAACCCGCGCTCGCATCGCCGGTCGCGCCGAAGCCGGCCGTGGAGCCCGAACTGCCGCTGGAGCCTGCGGCTGCCTATGAACCTCCGCCGCAGCCTGAGTCCGCCCAGACTGCCGACGAGATCGATGAGCTCGCCGAGCGCCTTGTCGCCGCCGGTCCCGCCGCCCACAAGGTCACCGTGCTCGGCCCGGCCGCGGCTGATAGCGTTACGTTGACCGCCCTGACGCTGGCGCGTCTGATGGCGCGCCAGGCCAAGGTTGTCGTCGTCGATCTCGTCGCGTCCTCGCCGGTGCTGACGTCGGCGACCGTCGATCCGGCGGCGCCCGGCCTTGCCGAGCTGATGCAGGGCGAGGCGACCTTCGCGCAGATCATCACCAAGGACCGGCAGTCGCGTGTTCAGATCGTCAGCGCCGGGCGTCCGGGCTTCGATCGCTCGCATCTGCAATCGCCGCGGCTCGCCCTTGCGATCGATGCGCTGCTCAGGGTCTACGACCACGTGCTGCTCGACGCCGGTTCGGCCCTCGACCTGCCGGCCGAACTGCTGACCGCGAAGGCGCAGGCGGTCGTCGTGCCCGACGCCACCATGGCGCAGGATGCCCGCCACTCGATGGTCGAGCAACTCAGGGCGGTCGGCTTCGCCGAAGTGACGATGCTGAGCAAGCCCTGCGCGGCGTCGGAAGCGGCTGTGAGGGGCCCGCGGGTGGTGGCTGCCTGAGCGCCACCGTCAGCCCGTCGGGGTAAATCCGGTCGCCCGCACGATCCCTTTCCAGCGATCGGATTCGGTGGCGAGCAGTTGCGCAAAGTCATTCATCGCGATTGCGTCGACGTCGACCGACAGTTTGGCCATGCCGGACTTGACCTCGTCGCTGCGCAATGACGCCTGGATCGCGCCGTTGAGTTGCGCGACGATTGCCGCGGGCGTCTTCGCCGGCAGGAAGATGCCGAACCAGGTCACGTCCTGAAGCCCGGGGTAACCGGCTTCCGCCACCGTCGGCACATCGGGGAGGGATTTGAGACGGCTGGGACCGGTCGTCGCCAGAGCGCGAAGCTGTCCGGACTGGACCTGACCCAGCAGGCTGTCGATCGGCATCACCGCCGACGCGATCTCGCCCTTCAGGAGATCCTGGACCGCCCCTCTGCCTTGATAGGGCACGTGGAGATAGTCGAAGCCCGCGGTTCGGCCGAGCATCGCACCGATGAAATGCAGGGTGGTGCCAACGCCCGGCGTGCCGTAGGTCGCCTGTGTCGGGTTGGCGCGGCACCAGGCGACGAAGTCGGCGAGGCTCCTGACATCGTTCGGGACTTTCGGGCCGATCGCCAGCAGCGTCGCGAATGAGCCGACGGTCGATACCGGCGTGAAGTCCTGCGGTGTGTATGCGAGCGAATTGTAGGTGTGTGGAAACAGCGCGATGAACCCAAGCGGCGCGAGCAGCATGACCGATCCATCGGCCTCGGCGTTCTTTACCGCCTCGATCGCAATCCGGCCGCTCGCGCCGGGCCGGGTCTCAACGACGATGGAGTCGGCATAGTCCTTCATCTGCCCGGCAACGAGCCTTGCGACGGCGTCGGGCAATCCGGGCGTGTAGCCGGTCAGGATATGGGCGGTCTTCAGGCGGGGCTGCGCGCCGACTGGCCGGACCAGGCCTGCGGCGGCGAGCGCGGCACCGGCCGCTGACGCGGTCAGGACGTCGCGACGGGTCAACATGCATGCCTCCATGGTCGTCGAGCCGCGCCGTTCGGGGCGCGACGATCTGCGTCATCGCACGCGGAGGATGCGTGAGGCGGGGATAAACGTCCAATGCTAGTGTCTGAGGCGTCCATAACCGTTTTGGTAAGGATCGCTGATGCAGGACATCGAGCGTGCCCGACGCCGGATCAAGCTGCGCGACCTGCACATCCTGCTCGTTATCGCGCAGCGCGGCAGCATGGCGAAGGCTGCCGCGGAGCTCGCGGTGTCGCAGCCGGCGATTTCGCGGGCGGTCAGCGGCATGGAGCACGCGCTCGGCCTTCGGCTATTCGATCGTTGCCGTAACGGCATCGAACTGACGGCCTATGGCCATGCTCTGGTGCGACGCGGGGTCTCGATCTTCGACGAGCTTACCCAGGGCTTGCAGGAGCTCGAGTTTCTGGCCGATCCGAGCATCGGAGAGTTGCGCATCGGCAGCACGGAGAGCATCGCAGCGGGCTTGCTTCCGGTGGCGATCGACCGCTTCACGCGGCAGCATCCCGGCATCCGCATCAATGTCGCGCAGACCGTTCTCAGCGATCTGCGCTACCGCGAACTGCGCGAGCGCAACATCGATCTGTTGCTTGGATGGACGCCGACGCCGTTTGACGAGACGGACCTGGCGGTCGAGCCCTTGCTCGACGATCGGCGCGTCGTGGTCGCGGGAAGGCGAAGCAAATGGGCGCGCGCGTCCAGGCTCGAATTGGCCGACCTCGCACACGAGCGCTGGGTGCTGCCTCCGCCGGACACCTTTCCGGGCGCCGCGGTGGCGGAGACGTTTCGCGAATTCGGAATGCAGATGCCAAGCGCGCCGATCACGACGCTGTCGCTTCATTTGTGCTGCCGGCTCGCCGCGACCGGCCGCTTCATCACCGTGCTGCCGGGCTCGGTCGCGCGGTTTGCCGGCGGTGATCTCGGGCTGAAGGAGCTTCCGGTTCAGCTTCCGCGAGCGGCCGCCGTCTCGGCCGCGATCGTCACGTTGAAAGGCCGCACCTTGGGCCCGACCGCCGAGATCTTCATCGCGTGCATCCGTGAGATCGCCAAGGCGGCCGCAAGCAAGGCGGCCGCCGGCAGGTGACAGGCATTACCGGCGCCGTTCCCATCCCATCCGGTGGAGGCGCCCGATGCCTAGTGCGCCATCATCGGCTCGCGCGCGGTTCGCTCGAGCACCGGATCGATCCGCAGCCTGATCGTGACCAGCGCGCCGATCAGTCCCATCACGGCGAGCAGCAGCAGCCCTGCCGTAAAGCTGCCCGTCAGGTCCTTCAGATAGCCGACGGCGAATGGGCCGGCGAAGCCTGACAGGTTGCCGAGCGAGTTGATCGCGGCAATGCCTGCCGCCGCCGAGGCGCCGGTCAGGATACCTGCCGGCATCGGCCAGAACATCGGCGGCACCGCCGACACGCCGATCTGCGCAAGGCAGAGCAGGGCGACGATCAGCACCGGATTCGACACCAGCCCGGCAAGGCCGATACCGACGGCGGCGAGCGTCAGCGCGCCGGCGACATGGTATCGCCGCTCGCCGGTCTTGTCGGAATGGCGGCCGAGCAGCACCATGCCGACCGCGCCGAACACGAAGGGCAGGGCCGCGATCAAGCCGGTCTGGGTGTCGGTGACGCCAAACGCCTTGATGATGGTGGGCAGGAAGAATGCGACGCCGTAGCTTGCCGCGTTGAGGCAGAAATACACGAAGGCGCAGGCAAGGACCCGCGAGTCGGTGAGCGACTGCAGGACGGAAATATGCTCCACGGCCTCGGTTTGCTGCCGCTCGCGCTCAAGCGTCGTCTGAATCCACTTGACCTCGTCGGGCTGCAGCCAGCTTGCCTGGCGCGGAAAATCCGGCAGGAAGGTCAGGACAGCGAAGCCGACCAGGACCGACGGCAATGCCTCGCAGACGAACAGCCACTGCCATCCGGTCAGGCCGGCGCCCGACAGGTTGAGCAGCAATCCCGAGATCGGCGCCCCGATGATGCTCGAGATCGGGATCGCCAGCATGAACAGGCTGATGACGCGCGCGCGGTACACCGACGGGAACCAGAGCGTCAAATAGAAGATGATGCCCGGGAAGAAGCCGGCTTCGCAGGCGCCGAGCAGGAGGCGCAGGAAGTAGAAGATCCATTCGCTCGACAGGCCGCTCGCCGCGGACATCTGCGGGATGAAGGCAAATGCGGCCGAGACGATGCCCCAGCTGATCATGATGCGGGCGATCCACCGCCGCGCACCGAACCGCTCCAGCAGGATGTTGGAGGGCACCTCGAAGAAGAAGTAGCCGATGAAGAACAGCCCGGCGCCGAGCCCGTAGGCGGCCTCGCTGAGGCCGAGCGCCGCGTTCATATGCAGCTTGGCGAAGCCGACATTGACGCGATCGAGATAGGCCACGAAGTAACACAGGATGAGGAACGGAATCAGCCGCCGCATCATCTTTCCGATCGCGCGCTTCTCGACATCGTCGCTCATCGTTCCCATCCCTTCCTGTTTTTCGATTCGGCAGACGATCACTGCGCTGTTCGGGGCGGCACTGGCGCACCCGCAGCGGTTCGTCGCGTTGCTCTTGCAAGTCTTCTTCATTGTTGTGTAATCGACTGCCGCGTGACTAATGGCATTTGGGAATGGAGCCACGGCGAAACTGTCATGATGCACCGCGGTATAAA
The DNA here is from genome assembly GCF_055264925.1 of Bradyrhizobium sp. KZN70725. Lineage (NCBI taxonomy): Bacteria > Pseudomonadati > Pseudomonadota > Alphaproteobacteria > Hyphomicrobiales > Nitrobacteraceae > Bradyrhizobium > Bradyrhizobium sp. KZN70725. The sequence goes on along the minus strand of NZ_JBUYWT010000009.1, from coordinate 198,659 downwards.
CGCGGGAACCCTGGAGCGTTTTCCGGCGAAGTGGCTGCCGGCTCGCGTCAAGAAAACGCCTCAAAGCAGAATCTGGAGCCCCGTTCCGGCTTAATCGGAACGGAAAGGGCCCTTGCCGGGCAGGATGGTGGCGGGCCGTGATCAGTAATCTGAAACTGCGCCAGCTGCGCTTGCTGGTCGCTCTCGACAATGAGCGCAAGTTGCAGCTCGCCGCCGAGCGGTTGAACATCACCCAATCGGCGGCATCGAAGATGCTTGCCGAAATCGAGGCGCTGGCGCGGGTTCCCTTGTTCGAGCGCACGGCGCGCGGCGTCGAACCGACGGCCTATGGATCGATCCTGATCCGTGGCGGCAAGAGCGTGCTGGCCGATCTCGACCAGGTCACCGACGAGTTCGCGGGCTACAAATCCGGTGAGCTCGGCACCGTCTCCGTTGGAACAGTCGCCAAGCCGAGCATCGACCTCGTCGTCGACGTGATCCAGTATCTCGGCGAAAAGCTGAATCGGGTGAACATCTCGCTCGATGTCAGCACCAGCCCGCCATTGATCACGCGACTGCTGGCGCTCGAGTTCGATTTCGTCGTCGCCAGGATTCCCGCCGGCATCGACCCCCGGCAATTCGACTATTACGAGATCGGCGCGGAGGAGGCGGTGCTGCTCGTTCGCGCGGAGCATCCGTTGGCCGGCCGCGAGACGGTCGAGCTGGAGGACATGGCCGACCAGCAATGGATCTGCCAGCCGCGCGAATCCTTCATGCGCCAGGCACTCGAGAGGCTGTTCATGAGCCGCGGCGTGACGCCGCCGCGCCGGGTCATCAACACCGAGTCGTTTTTCGCATCGGTCGGAATTGCCGCGGGCATCGACGCGATCGTGCCGGTCCCCATGCTGGTGTTCGATCTGGTCGATCCGCAGCGGTTCAAGGTGCTGCGCCTGCGCGACAGGCTGTTGTTGGAGAATTACGGCCTGATCAAGTTGCGCAAGCGTGCGCTGTCACCCGCTGCGGCACTCTTGTTCGACGCGATGAAACGGCTCGGCGTACCGAATGGCGGCGCAGAGCAGGGCGACGCGGCGCGCTGAACACTCAGCGGAACATGCTGCGCAGGTTCTGGGCAATCTCGAACAGCGCCGGATTTTGCTTCACAGCGCGCTTGGCGCGATTGATGGCCGACAGCGCGCTGGCCGCCGGCTTGCCGCGCAAGCTGAGCGGAACGAAGCTGTCGACGACGGCTTCATCGTCCTTGCAGAACAGCCGCTTGTACTCGTCCGAGCCGATGCCGAGATCCAGAGCGCGGTAGTTCAGGCCGGCATGGCGATCGATGATATCGCGCATCAGGATCAGGCCGGGGCTGAACTTGGAATTGGCCGACATCGTGTAGGTGTTGAACATCATCGAGAAGCGATGACCGTCGGACACGCCGGCGAAGATCGCGATCACTTCCTCGTCGCACTCCAGCGCGTGGATGTCGATCGCGTAGCCGTTGCCGTCGGCGCGCGGCGCGAGGCAGGCGGCACGAATGAACTGCTCGATGCCCGGCTCGGCGAACACGTTCGGCAGCTTCTGCTCGGCCATGCGCTGCGGCTTGACGCGGAAGAACCAGTCGAGCAGGCGGCAGACATCGGCGCTCTCGCTCGCGACATAATAGCGATAGCCGGGCAGCGCCTGCAGCTTGCGCTCCTTGCCCTTGAGGCGGCGGCGGAACGAGTTGCTGACCAGCGCCGCCGGTGCCGCGCCGGGCTCGATCGCCAGCACCGGGCAGTCGTTGACCGAAGCCTGATGCGGCAGCAGCGCCAGCGGATTCGGCAGATCCCGCCAGCGCAGCGGCTGCTGGCAGAGCGCGAGCGCATCGGCGCGGGAGCGTTCGGCGATCGATCGGATCAGGGCCGCGATGTCGGCTTCCGTCGCATCGGCGGCGAAATCCTTCGCGCACAGCGCCATGTTGAAGGTCGCATGCCTGCCGCCCATGAAGCTCGCGCAGTTCGCGCCGAGGCGGGATTCGATTGCGAGCGGCAGCAGCAGCAGCGGCCGGCGTTCGCTGTCATGAGCGACGACGATGAAGGGCCGCAGGCCCTCGCGCTCGCCGACCTGGCGTTGCCAGCTGGCGAGGAAATCGAACCGCTGATAGGGCGTGTAGCTGTGCTGCGACGTCTCGAAGCCGCGCCAGGTCGCTTCGGCCGCGGTGAGATCATGAAAGATGTCGACGCCGGCGACGCGGATCGCGTTCGGCCACGCCCGCGTCTCGGCCGTCTGGCCTTCGATTGCCGCCGCCATGGTCATCTCGGAACCCGAAATTTTAGGGTATTAATTTACAGTTCTCGGCTGGGGCCGACCTTCGCAGGGAAATGTCAACAAAGAGTAAGAACAATGCCGCGGCGGTGTGCGGGAACCGCCTGACAAGGACGGGGATCTTGGCGCCGGACAGCGGGATTTTACGACGGGCCGGAATGGAGCTCGCGTATTTCAGTGGCGCCTTCAAGCTGCGGGAACGCGAGAGCGGCGGCGCCGGGGTGATCCTGCGCTTCGCCCGCGTTCGTCCCGCGCGACGCGGCCGGTTTCAGCCGCTGAAGTCCCAGGAGATCACGCCGGCTTTCCTCGATCGCACGATCCGTGGGTTGAAGCGCTGGCGGTATGACATCGTCAGGATCGATGAGGCTTGCCGCCGCGCGGTGACCTTGCCGGAGCGCCGGCGCTTTGCCTGCCTGACCTTTGACGGCGCCAGCAAGGACATCGTCACCCATGCCTGGCCGGTGCTCGCCAGGCACGGCGTTCCCTTCGCGCTGTATCTGCCGACGGCCTTTCCCGATGGCGTCGGCGTGGCGTGGTGGCTGGTGCTGGAGGAAATCATCGCGCGCGAAAACCGCATCAGCATGATGATCGACGGCCGGGAGCGGCACTTCGCGATTTCAAATCTCTCGGACAAATACGAGCTGTTCGATTTCCTGTCCGGCTGGCTGCGCAAGCTGCCGCCGTCGGACCTGTCCTACGCGCTGAACGATCTCGCCAGGCGCTATTCGGCCGACGCAGCCCAATTGTCACGCAATGCGTCACTCGACTGGCAGGATCTGGCGAAGCTTGCCGCCGATCCGAACGTGACGTTCGGCAGCGCGACCGTGAACTATCCGGCGCTGTCGAGCCTCAGGGATGCCGACGCGCAGCGCGAGATGGCGATGGGCAAGGCGGTGGCCGAGAGCGCGCTTGGGCGGCAGGTCAGACATTTCGCATTCCCGTTCGGGGACCGCGATGCGTTCGGCCGTCCGCATGTCGTGATGGCCGAAGAGGCCGGCTTTGCCAGCGCGGTGTCGACCATACCAGGGGTCATCGAGGCGCAGGGGCGCACCAACCTTCACGCGCTGCCGCGCATCGCATGGGACGGCCGCGTGCGCTCGCTGCGGATGATGCGGGTACTGCTGTCGGGCGTGATGTTCGCGCCGGTGCGGCCGACGCGCAGCGCGCGCGACCAGGACGTTACTTAGGCGCGATCGGGCCGCGACATCCAGGCGACGATCGGCATCGCCGGCAGCACCCAGCCGAGGCCAGCGACGACGTAGAAGATCGCCTGCAGCAGCCCCGAATTGGCAAGCCACGGCGTCTGCGCGACCGTCATGCCAAGCAGCGACCACACCACCACCAGGATCAGCAGGAAGATGGTTCCGAGCAGTTTGCGGGTGCGTATGGCCATGGCGGATATTTGCAACTCGTGATCCAGGGCGTTTTCGAGCGAAGCGGGCACCGGTTCGCGCAAAGAAAACGCGTCAAAACAACGTTCTGGAGCTTGCTTCCGACTTGATCGGAAACGAGGCTCCGGACGGCGGCTTGCGCCGCGGGCGCGGCGGACTATAAGGGGCCCGAAAATCCAATCAAGTCAGGGCGAAATGGCCGGTATTTCCGCAAAGACATCGCAGCTTCGCGCCGTCAGGGTATGGCTGGTCGCGGTGGCCGCCCTGATCGCCCTGATGGTCTTGGTCGGCGGCGCCACGCGGCTGACCGAGTCCGGCCTGTCGATCGTCGAATGGAAGCCGGTGACCGGTACGCTGCCGCCGCTGACCGAGGCGCAGTGGACCCAAGCCTTCGAGGGCTACAAGAGGATCCCGCAATATCGCGAGCTCAACGCCGGGATGACGCTCGAGCAATTCAAGACGATCTTCTGGTGGGAGTGGAGCCACCGGCTGCTTGGCCGCGTGATCGGCGCGGCCTATCTGCTGCCGTTCCTGTATTTCCTGTGGCGCGGCGCGGTGAGCGGCGAACTCGGCCGGCGATTGTGGGTGATTTTCGGCCTCGGCGCGCTGCAGGGCGGCGTCGGCTGGTGGATGGTCGCGTCCGGCCTCTCGGAACGCATCGAGGTATCGCAGTATCGGCTGGCGACGCATCTTGTGCTGGCGCTTCTGATCTTCGCGGCGATCGTCTGGACGCTGCGGCGCCTGACCGACCGCCCAAGCGTGATCGCGCCGCTCAGGCTGAAGCTCACGAGCGCGGTGCTGCTCGTGCTGACCTTCGTGCAGCTCTATTTCGGCGCGCTGGTCGCGGGGCTGCGCGCGGGCAGGGTTTATAATACTTGGCCCGACATCGACGGCGGCTTCATTCCGTCGGCTGACCGGCTTTGGTTCGAGACACCGTGGTGGCGCAATCTGTTCGACAACACGCTGACGGTGCAGTTCGAACATCGCATGACCGCCTATCTGCTGTTCGCGCTGGCGATCGCACATGCGATCGATGCCATGCGCGCGCGCGCCGGCGGCGCGGTGATCGCCGGCGCCTGGTGGCTGGTGGCGGCGATCACGCTGCAGGCGACGCTCGGCATCCTGACGCTGCTGCATCAGGTGCCGATCGATCTGGCGCTGACGCACCAGGCCGTCGCCATCGTCGTGCTGACGCTCGCGGTGCTGCAGGCCGAGCGCTTCGCCGCGCGCCGGACCGAGCGGGATCAGCCGACCCTCGTTGCGGTCGGCCAGCCCGGTTGATCGATCAACCTCTTTGATCGATCAGGACAGATAGTCGAGCCCGATATCGAGCGCGGCCGAGCTGTGGGTCACCCAGCCGACCGAGATCAGGTCGACGCCGGTTGCGGCAATCGCTGCGGCCGTCGCCGCGGTGATGCGGCCGGAGGCTTCGGTGATCGCCTTGCCGCGCGCCATGTCGACCGCCTGGCTGAGCTGCTCGGTCGTCATGTTGTCGAGCAGCACCGCGTCGACGCCGAGCGTCAGCGCCTCCTCGAGCTGCGACAGCGTGTCGACCTCGACCTCGATCTTGACGAGATGGCCGGTATTGGCCTTGGCGCGCTCGATCGCGGTGCGGATGCCGCCGGCGAGCGCGATGTGGTTGTCCTTGATCAGCACCGCGTCATCCAGCCCGAAGCGATGATTGCCGCCGCCGCCGGCGCGCACCGCATATTTCTCCAGCGCACGCAGTCCCGGCGTGGTCTTGCGGGTGCAGACGATCTGCGCGCGGGTGCCCGCCACGGCCTTGACCAGCGTAGCCGTTGCGGTGGCGACACCGCTCAGATGGCAGAGGAAGTTGAGCGCGGTCCGCTCGGCGGTGAGCAGGCTGCGGGCCGGGCCGTCGATGATCGCGATGACCTGGTCGGGTTCGACCGCGCTGCCGTCGGGCCGTTCGGCGCGCAGCGTGATGGCCGGCGACACCGTCTGGAAGGCTGACCGCGCGACATCGAGCCCGGCGATCACGCCGGGCTGCCGCGCCCGCATCACCAGCCGCGCCTGCTGGCCGGCCAGCACGATGGCGTCTGCGGTGATATCGCCGGCGCGGCCGAGATCCTCGCGCAAGGCGGTCTGCACGATCGGCTCATAGATCAGCGGCAGCAGGGGGGTGAGGGTCATGACAGGGCACTCCTGGCAAATGGCGTGGATTCGACGATGTCGCGCGCGGCGGCGAGTGCATCGGCGCGGGTAAGGGACGACGGAACGGCCGACGCAGCAATGTGCGGGAAATCGGTGCGGAAGTGGCCGCCGCGGCTTTCCTCACGCCGGATGGCGGCAACCGCGACCATCAATCCGACCAATGCTGCGTCGGACGCCGCACTGTGACCGCATGCGAGTGGATAGAGACTGCGGATCGCGCGGGCGATCCCGTCGCGATCGCGCAGGACGCCGAGTCCCTGGGTGAGGATCGGTCGCACGGCGGAGGGATCGGAAGCCTGTGGCATCGCATCGTCGCGCAGCATGGCGCGCGGGCCCGCACTTACGCTTTCGATGCTCTCCGCGACCCAGCGCGCGCAGACGATCGCTTCCATCAGCGAGTTGCTGGCGAGGCGGTTGGCGCCGTGCAACCCGGTGCGCGCGGCCTCGCCGCAGGCCCACAGGCCCTGCACCGTGCTGCGGCCATAGCCATCAACCGCGATGCCGCCCATATGGTAGTGAACCGCCGGCCGGATCGGGATCGGATCATGGGCGGGGTCGATGCCGGCCATCTTGCAGAACGCGCTGATCACGGGATAGCGCTGCGCAAACTCCGCGCCCGGATGTTGGCGCGCGTCGAGGAAGGTGCGATGCCCCGCGGCACGGTGGTGCCACACGGCGCGCGCCACGATGTCGCGTGGCGCAAGCTCGGCGCCGGGCTGATCGGCCATGAAGCGCTCGCCGGTCTCGTCGATCAACACCGCGCCATCGCCACGGATCGCCTCGGTCAGCAGCGGCATCGGGCGCGACGGCCCGTCGAACGCGGTCGGATGAAACTGGACGAACTCGATGTCCGACAGTTTCGCGCCGGCCTGTGCGGCAAGTGCGAGCCCCTGGCCGAAACACCCGCCGGGATTGGTGCTGTCGGCGAACAGCCCACCGATGCCGCCGGTCGCGATCACCACGCGATTGGTCGTGATCGTCAGCGCGCCGCTTGCGTTGGCTGCAAGCACGCCCCTGACCGCATTGTCCTCGACCAGCAGCCGGCGCGCCTCGACGCCTTCCAGCAGCGTGATCGATGGTGTGCGCCGGACCGCCGCGATCAGCGCGCGCATGATCTCGCGTCCGGTACCGTCGCCGGTGGCGTGCACGATGCGGTTGCGGCGGTGTGCGGCCTCGAGCCCGAGGCGCCAGCTGCCGTCGGCGTGCCGGTCGAAGGCGACGCCGAGCCTCGCCAGCTGCTCGACGGCGGCGGGCGCGGCGTGGACGATCCGGCTCGCGGCGGCCGCGTCGCAAAGGCCGGCGCCGGCCGCGAGCGTATCGGCGAGATGCAGGGCAGGGCTGTCATCTGCGCCGACCGGCGCCGCAAGGCCGCCCTGAGCCCACATGCTGGAAGCTTCCGCGCCGAGCGGCGACTTCGACAGCAGCACGACCGGCTCGGGGGCGAGCTGAAGCGCGGTCATCAGCCCGGCGGCACCGCCGCCGATGATCACCGGGCGGCCGTTGAGATCGGAGATATCGATGCTCATATCGCCAGCATCCTTTCGACGCTCTTGCGCGCGCGATCAGCGATCGCGGAGTCGATGGTGACCTCGTGCTGGTTGGTCTCCAGCGCGTGACGGATGTTCTTCAGCGTGATCCGCTTCATGTGCGGACAGAGATTGCAGGGGCGGACGAAGTCGACACCGGGATTTAGCGCGGCGATGTTGTCGCTCATCGAGCATTCCGTCAGCAGCACGACGCGCGGCGGACGTTTGGTCTCGACGAACGACTGCATCGCAGCCGTCGACCCGGCAAAGTCCGCTTCGGCGACCACCTCGGGCGGGCATTCCGGATGCGCCAGGATGGTGACATCGGGATGATCCTCGCGCAGCTGACGCACGTCATCGGCGGTGAACAACTCGTGCACCTCGCAGTGGCCCTTCCAGGCGATGATCTTCTTGCTGGTCTGCTTGGCGATGTTCTGCGCCAGATATTCATCCGGGAGCATGATGACGCGCTCGGCGCCGAGCGATTCAACCACCTTCAGCGCATTGCCCGACGTGCAGCAGATGTCGGACTCGGCCTTCACCGCGGTCGAGGTGTTGACATAGGCGACGACCGGTGCGTCCGGGTAGCGCGCGCGCATCAGCCGCACGTCCTGCGCGGTGATGGAATCCGCCAGCGAGCAACCGGCCTTGAGGTCGGGGATCAGCACGGTCTTGGCCGGATTGAGTAGCTTCGCGGTCTCGGCCATGAAGTGCACGCCCGCGAGCACGATGACATCGGCATCGACCTTGGTTGCTTCGCGCGCGAGCAACAGGCTGTCGCCGACGATATCGGCGACGCCGTGGAAGATCTCCGGCGTCTGGTAATTATGCGCCAGTACCACCGCGTTGCGGCGGCGTTTCAGCGCGAGGATCGCATCGACGTCCTCGGCGAACGTGGCCCATTCGAACGGCGGGATGACGCGTTTGACGCGCTCATAAAGCGGCGCGGTGCGGGTGAGCAGATCGGTATCGAGCGCAACCATTTATACTCTCCGTGAGCATAAGATGGCTTATACTTATCCTGAGCATAAGGCGTGTCAAGTGCGCGAAAGCGGGAGCTTGGTGCCGGCGACGGCCCGTTCGGCCAGCACGGCATGGCGGAAGCGGAATAGCTTGGCCGGCCGGCCGACGGTATCGGCGGCCATTGCGCCAGTCTCTTCAACGAGTTCCTGCTGCTCGATCAGCCGGCGGAAGTTCTGCTTGTGGACCAGCCGGCCTGCGAGCGCCTCAACACTGCGTTGCAGTTGCAGCAGGGTGAACTCGGCCGGCATCAGCTCGAATACCACCGGACGGTATTTGATCTTGGCGCGCAGCCGCGCGATCCCGGTCGCGAGAATGCGGCGATGATCCGCCGTCATCGGCTTGCCCGGTACGACCGGCGCCTCGCGGGCATGCCCGCGTCCGGCTTCCGGGATCAGCGCGGCCTCGTAGAGCAGCTCATAGCGTTGCAGCACCAGCTCTTCGTTCCAGTCGCGATCGTCGAGTCCAAAAGTGATGGCGCAACGCTGCCAGCGCTCGCGCTGCAGCGTCGGCGACGGCGCCGCCTTCGCCCACGTTTTCAGCTTCGGCGCGATCGTCTTCGCCAGGAAGGCCGGCGCGCCGGCGCGATGATCCTCCCAGGGGAAGTAGTCGTACCAGCCGGACCAGTGCGCCTCAAAGCCTTCGCCGACACGATCCTCGCGGGTCAGGCCGAGATAGCTGATCGAGACGCTGTGCGGCCCCTTGGCATCGCCGGAGCGGCCGCGGTCGGCAAAGGTGTAGAGCTGCTCGACATAGCCGAGCGGGTGGCCGGTCTGCGCTTCGACCCAGGCCCGCAGCGCGGTCTGCAGCGAGCGATGGGTGAACTCGAACGGGCCGCTCGGCAGCGCGGAGCCGCCGGCGATGGTCATGATCTTGGGCGTGCCCTCGGTGACGGCGACCAGCACCGCGACGAGATCAGCGGTCACCGCGTTCCCCGAAGCCGGTGCGCTGGATTTCTGCGGCGATCTGGCCACCCGATCGGTCCGCGCTAGCAGTAGCCGTAGACGCCACAGGCGTAGGGTAGGCGGTCCCAATAGGTCACATAGGCACCGCCGTAGTACGGGCCGAAATAGTTGTAGGAGTGCCAATTGCCGTAATAGCCGGGCAGCGACGACGACCCCGGCAGCAGCGGCTCGCCGGGCACGAACGGGATATACGGCTCGGAATTGAGCGGGATCACCACGGGCTGCTCGACGACCACGAGCTGGCGTCCGCGCCGCACATAGGTCGGCGATGTGATCGTGGTGCGGTAGGCGTAATGCCGGTGCGGCAGGCCCGCCGGCAGCTGGCGCGCGGCCTTGACGGTCGCGCTCTTGGCGACGGCCGGGCCGTCGGCGGCGTCAGCAGGCGGGATCGCAAACAATGCGATCGCGAGCGGCAATGTCCAGCGCAGCATCAATGGTCTCCCGAATCATCCGGAGCCTATCACTGCCACTTTAAGCCGGATTGAACGTTAACGAGAGGCCCGTCGGTATTAAGCGTTAACGGGAGGCCCGCCGCCTTGGGCAAGTTGCCGGAGCGATACGGCGCACCGCTCCGGAACAATTGCGGGATCAGGCGCGCAGGGCCTGGTCGAGGTCGGCGATCAGGTCTTCCTTGTCCTCGATGCCGATCGAAAGCCGCACCACCTCGGGCGCCGCGCCCGACCTCACCTTGGCGGCGTCGTCGAGCTGGCTGTGGGTGGTGGAGGCCGGATGGATCACCAGCGAGCGGGTGTCGCCGACATTGGCGAGATGCGAGAACAGCTGCAGGTTCGACACCAGATTGACGCCGGCGTCATAGCCGCCCTTAAGGCTAAACGTGAACACCGCCCCGGCTCCCTTCGGCGCATATTTGCGCTGCAAGGCGTTGTACCTGTCGCCGGGCAGGCCGGCATAGTTCACCGCCGACACAGCGGGGTGAGTGGAGAGGAATTCCGCCACCGCCTTGGCGTTGTCGCAGTGCTTCTGCATGCGCAGCGGCAGCGTCTCGATGCCGGTCAGGATCATGAAGGCGTTGAACGGCGACAGCGCGGGGCCGAGGTCGCGCAGGCCGAGCACGCGGCAGGCGATCGCGAAGGCGAAGTTGCCGAAGGTCTCCTGGATCCGGATGCCGTGATATTCCGGGCGCGGCTCGCTCAGCATCGGATATTTGTTGTCCTTCGACCAGTCGAAGGTGCCGGCATCGACGATGATGCCGCCGAGTGAGTTGCCGTGACCGCCGAGGAACTTGGTCAGGGAGTGCACGACGATGTCGGCGCCGTGGTCGATCGGCTTGATCAGATAGGGCGAGGCCAGCGTGTTGTCGACGATCAGCGGCACGCCGGCCTTGCGCGCAACGGCCGCGATCGCCTCGATATCGGTGATGCTGCCGGCCGGGTTGGCGATCGACTCGATGAAGATCGCCTTGGTGTGCGGCGTCACCGCGCGCTCGAAGCTTTCGATCTCATCTGGGTCGGCCCAGGCCACGTTCCAGCCGAACGCCTTGAAGGCGTGCGTGAACTGGTTGATCGAGCCGCCATAGAGCTTGCGTGCCGCGATGATCTCATCGCCGGGCTTCAACAGCTGCTGCAGCACGACGACCTGCGCCGCGTGACCGGAAGCGACGGCGAGCGCCGCGGTGCCGCCTTCGAGGGCTGCGACACGTTCCTCGAGCACGGCATTGGTCGGGTTGCCGATGCGAGTATAGATGTTGCCGAAAGCCTGCAGGCCGAACAGCGAGGCCGCGTGGTCGGCATCGTTGAAGACGAATGACGTGGTCTGGTAGATCGGTGTCGCCCGCGCGCCGGTGGTGGGATCAGGCTGCGCGCCGGCGTGCACGGCGAGGGTGGAAAATCCCGGAAGGCGATCGGTCATTCTTTAGTATCCTGTTGTGGCCTGGTCGAAACGCGCGGCATGCTGATGGCGACGGCGCCCGCCGTCAAGCGAGTTAGGCACACCGCCAGTTGGACGGGCATCCGCGCTATACCGGATGATCGCAGCGATTATTCCGCTGCGATGTCAGGTCGTCTCGGTCTTGTTCTTTGCCGCGCGGTCGGACGCCGCGGTCTGTCCGCCGCCGAAGCTCGTGCGATTGAGCGACAGCCGCATGCCCTGCGTCGGGATCGGCGCACGCTTGGAGCTCAGCGTGCGCGAGTTGACGCCCATCCACGAGATCTCCGACGACAGCCGGCCATACTCGATCTTCGGGCAACGGTTCATCACCACCTTGAGGCCCGCGGCTTCCGCCTTCTCGGCAGCGGCATCGTCGCGCGCGCCAAGCTGCATCCAGATCACCTTCGGCGGCGTCGACAATTTCAGCGCCTCCTCGACCACGGGCATGATGTGGCTTGAGTTGCGGAAGATGTCGATCATGTCGATCGGCCGATCGATGTCCGCAAGCGAGGCGACGAACGGCTTGCCCATCAGCGTCTTGCCGACATGGCCGGGGTTGACCGGGATCATGTCGTAGCCGCGCTGCGCCAGATATTTGAACGCGAAATAGCTCGGCCGCACATTGACCGGCGAGGCGCCGACCATCGCGATGGTCTTGACGTTGTTCAGAATGCTGCGGATGTAGTTGTCGTCGTAGGCGTCGTGATTCATTTTTCTTCCGGGTTTGTCATTCCGGGGCCCGCGCAGCGAGAACCCGGAATCTCGAGATTCCGGGTCTGGTGCTAATGCACCATCCCGGAATGACGACCTCAGGTCGTCACTTGTCCTGCCACTTCGGATCGCGCTTCTCGATGAAGGCACCGATGCCTTCCTCGGCGTCGCGCGCCATCATGTTTTCGGTCATCACCTCGGCGGCGAAGCGATAGGCATCGGCGAGGTTCATCTCGGCCTGGCGATAGAACGCTTCCTTGCCGAGCTTGACGGTGTAGGCCGATTTCAGCGCGACCTTCTCGGCCAGCGCGATCGCGGCGTCGCGTTCGGTGCCAGCGGATACCACGCGGTTGACGAGGCCGATGCTCTGCGCCGTTGCCGCCGAGACCGGCTCTCCGGTCAGCAGCATCTCCATGGCCTGTTTGCGCGGCACGTTGCGCGACAGCGCCACCATCGGCGTCGAGCAGAACAGCCCGATGTCGACGCCCGGCGTCGCGAACGCCGCCGCTTCGGAGGCGACCGCGAGGTCGCAACTTGCGACGAGCTGGCAGCCGGCCGCGGTGGCGATGCCCTGGACGGATGCGACCACCGGCTTCGGAAGGCGCACGATGGCCTGCATCATCGCGCTGCAGGCGTTCATGATTTGCGCGAAATAGGCGCGGCCGCGGTCGGCATCGCTACGGCGCGCGGTAAGCTCCTTGAGGTCGTGGCCGGCGCAGAACGCCGGGCCTTTGGCGGCGAGCACGACGGCGCGGATGCGCTTGTCGCCGCCGACATCGTTCAGGGCGGCGTGCAGCTCGGCGATCAGGCCCTCGGAGAGGCTGTTGCGCGCTCCGGGGCGATTGAGCGTCAGTAGCGCGATACTGCCGACGGTCTCGCGCAGCAGGATCGGCTGGTGTTGCGGCGCTTCGGCGCGGGCGGCTTGGGCGGACATGGTGAAATTCCACTTTGGTCTCTGTGACAACTTAATGTAACAGGCAGGCTGAAGCGAGGGCAGGGACGGCATGGCGACTGCGAAAATGAGCGTGGCTGACGTGGAGGAGTTCCTGCGGAGGGAATTCCCGCAGGCGTTCGTCTACGACGATGTCCGGATCGAAAGCGCCGACGGCGAGACCGCCCTGCTGCGCCAGCGCTTCAGCGAGCGCATGCTGCGGCCGGGCGGTACGGTGTCCGGGCCGACCCTGATGGGGCTGGCGGATTTCGCGATGTACGTGGTGCTGCTGTCGGCGATCGGGCCGGTTGGCCTTGCCGTGACCACCAACCTCAACATCAACTTCCTGCGCAAGGGTCAGCCGGGGCAGGACGTACTTGCGGTGGCGAGGCTGCTCAAGCTCGGCAAGCGGCTCGCGGTCGGCGAGGTCAACCTGCTGTCCGGCTCGTCTCCCGATCCCATCGCCCATGTCACGGCGACCTATTCCATTCCAAATCAATAGGCTTTTCTACGGTATTATTGCACCATAATTGCAAGCCATTGTTTTTTCTGATGTAATTTGAGCGCGTGGGCGTTGACGCGCGATCGCGGCTTCTCTAGAAAGCTGCCAGTTCGGCGCATACGGCGCCGATTTCTTTTTCACGGATTTCACACATGAGCACGTTCTCGGCCAAGCCCGCCGAAGTGACGAAGAAGTGGGTCGTGATCGACGCCAAGGGTCTGGTCGTCGGTCGTCTCGCCACGCTCGTCGCGATGCGCCTGCGCGGCAAACACCTGCCCACCTACACCCCGCATGTCGATTGCGGCGACAACGTCATCATCGTCAACGCCGCGCATGTGGTGCTGACCGGTCGCAAGCGCGACCAGAAGACCTACTACAAGCACACCGGCTTCATCGGTGGCATCAAGGAGCGCACCGCGAAGCAGATCCTCGAGGGTCGCTTCCCCGAGCGCGTCGTCGAGAAGGCGATCGAGCGCATGATCCCGCGTGGTCCGCTCGGCCGCATGCAGATGGGCAATCTGCGCGTCTATCCGGGTGCCGATCATCCGCATGAAGCGCAGAGCCCCGAGAAGGTCGATATCGCTTCCCTGAATCGCAAGAACACGAGGGCCGCATAATGTCCGATACGTTGCAGTCCCTCGACCAGCTCTCGCAGGTCAAGCCGGCCGCTCCCGACGCGCCGAAATACGTCAAGAAGGTCGACAAGTACAACCGCGCTTACGCCACCGGCAAGCGCAAGGACGCGGTCGCCCGCGTCTGGGTCAAGCCGGGCTCCGGCAAGATCTCGGTCAACACCCGCGAGTTCGAAGTCTACTTCGCCCGCCCGGTGCTGCGCATGATGATCCAGCAGCCGCTGGTCGCTGCCGCCCGTAACGGCCAGTACGACGTGATCTGCACCGTCGCCGGCGGCGGTCTCTCCGGCCAGGCCGGTGCTGTCCGCCACGGCATCTCGAAGGCGCTCACCAACTTCGAGCCCGAGCTGCGCGGCGTCCTCAAGAAGGGCGGCTTCCTGACCCGCGACAGCCGCTCGGTCGAGCGCAAGAAGTACGGCAAGGCGAAGGCCCGCAAGTCCTTCCAGTTCTCGAAGCGCTAATTCGAGTTCTAAAATTCGCGGCAATTGCCGCGGGCATCGAGTTGCAGAGGGCGCCGCGAGGCGCCCTTTTTGCTGCGTCCGACCGGCGATGCTTCGGCGCGAATTAGCGCAGTTTTTCATGAAAACTTGCGTGTGCGTGCAAACGAAATTGGAACTCGCACCTTCTAGCTTGCGGGCTCGCAATGGCGCTGCATCACCGTATTCATTTGCGCCTGCGAACGTTGCATCACACCGGGCTGGGGTGAGTTTATGTCGTTCGATCCATCGACACTTTATTTGTTCGCCACCATGGTCGCGGGCATGCTCGGCGCCATGCTGTGGTTGTTCGGCAGGCAGGAGAACATTTCCGCGCTGAAATGGTGGGGCACCGCCTATCTGCTCGGCGCGGCCTCGGTCGCGGTCTGGACGGTCGGTAGTTCGACGCTCGATCCGATGGTTCTGCTGGGCCTCAATGCGATCGGATTCGCCGCCTGCGGCCTGGTCTGGAATGCCGCGCGCATTTTCCACGGCCGCAAGGCCAATTTGCTGGGCCTCGTGCTCGGCCCGATCGCATGGATCGGGGCGGTGACGACGGTTGAGGATCCCGCGATGCGCCTGACGATCGGTGCCGGGATCGTCGCGATCTACGCCGCGCTGACCGCATCAGAACTGTGGAGCGAGCGCCGCCGCGCGATGCAACGGCGCTGGCTTGCGATCGTCATCCCGGTCGCGCACGGTTGCGTCCTGATGCTGCCGATCCTGGTCGGCGACCTGCTGCGATTGAACGGCCAGAATTTCGTCTCCAGCTTTTGGGTCACGCTGTTTTCGATCGAACTCGTGCTGTACGCGATCGGCACGGTGTTCGTGATCTTTATGATGGTGTCGGACCGCGCGGTGGCCGTGCACAAGACGGCCGCGTCGATCGACCCCCTGAGCGGCATGCTCAACCGCCGCGGCTTCACCGAGGCCTGCGCGCGGGTGATCGAGCGCGAGTCCATTGCCGGCCGGCCGGTCACCGTGATGATCTTCGACATCGATCACTTCAAGTCAATCAACGACCGCTTCGGCCATCCCGCGGGTGACGAGATCCTGAAGCTGTTCTCCGCTGTCGTGGTCAACAGCCTCAGGATCAGCGATCTGTCGGGCCGGATCGGCGGCGAGGAATTCGCGGCGCTGCTGCCGTGCTCGCTGGAGGAGGGTGTGCTGGTCGCCGAGCGCGTGCGCGAAGCCTTCGAGAACAGCAACATCACCTGCGAGGAAGGCGCGGTCGACACCACGGTCAGCATCGGCGTCGCAGGCGGTCCCGCCGGCACCGAGCTCGAGGTGCTGTTGGCCTCGGCCGACACCGCGCTCTACCAGGCCAAGCGCGGCGGCCGCAACCGCGTCGAGGCAGCGGAGGAATTGCCGCTCTCGCTGGAGAACTGGCGGCGCAAGACCGCGGGCCTGCCGGCTTCGGCGCGGCAAAAGCCGGCGAGCATCCGGGCATGAGTGCGGTAACGAGTGGTTAACCATTCGATCCCATGCTTTCGGGCATGGAGTCGATCCGCACCCGCAATCCGCAGTCAGCCCTGATGTCGCTCGAAGCCGCCGCGGTTTCGGCGCGCAGCGGTTTCGCCTGCCTGTTCTCGGACTCGCATGAATACGAGACCGCGCTGATCGCCGAACGGCGCGCGCAGGGGCGATACCAGCCGCCGAAGAGTCGCTGGCCGATGGTGATGCTGGCCGGCGTGATGCTGATGGTCGCGGGAACGGTGCTGCTGCTCTCCTGACGTGCGGTCACGCGGCCCGCGCCGGATCCTCCGTCTTGAAGTGGTCGATCATCACCTTGGCGATCGCCATCAGCGGCAGCGCCAGCGCCAGCCCCCAGATGCCGAACACGACGCCGAGCAGGATCTGGAACGCGAACAGCGTGGCCGGCGGGATGTCGAGCGCCTGGCGCTGGATGATCGGCGTCAGCACGTAGCTTTCCAGCGCGTGGACGCCGAGGAACAGGATGAAGGCCGACAGCGCCGCGATCCATCCGGTCGCAAGGCTCGCGAGCACCACGATCAGCCCGCCGAGGATCGCGCCGACCGTCGGAATGAAGGCGAGCAGGCCGGCCTGGATGCCGAGGATGAACGAGCTCGGAATGCCGATGATGGCAAGCCCGATCCAGGTGACGAGGAATACCGCCGTCATCGTGATGATCTGCGCGATCAGCCAGCGCTCCAGCGTCTCGCCGATGCGGTCGACGATGATGGTCGCCTGCGCGCGGTACTTGACCGGCGCGATGAACAACAGCCCGGCGCGGTAGATGCTGGGCTGGGCCGCGAAGGCGAGCCCGAGAAACAGCACGATGAAGAAGTTGCCGACGACGCTGACGGTGCCGAGTAGCACCTTCAGCGTCTGGCTGATGATGGCGCCGCCGCTTGAGGCCAGCGTGCCGGCGCCGGGGATGCCATGGGACTGCGACGATGGGGGCGTCGTTGTCGTCGTCGTCACGGCGGTGCCTTCGCCCTTTGCCTCGCCCGCGGCATTGGTGAAATCGAGATAGCTGGTGTCGACCCCGTGCTGTTCGAGGAAGTCCTTGACGCTGCCGAGCTGCGATTTGATCGTGTTGCTCAGCACCGTGGCCTGCTGCGCGATCGTGGTGCCGCCGAGGAACACGATGCCGGACAGCAGCCCGGCCATCGCCAGGCAGACGATCGCAAGCCGCAACGCGTGGGGCAGCTTGGTCAGCCGGCCGAGCAGGGTGGTCATGGCATTGAGGGCGACCCCGAGCAGCATGCCGGCGAACAGCAGGAACAAGGTCGCGGCAAAATGCCAGGCGAAGGTCAGCAGGGCAGCGAACAGCACCACGCCGATGCCGCCGACGGCGATCGCCCATGCCAAGTCGTTGCGGGCCTTCAGGCGATTGTCAGCCGAGTCTGTCACGGGTGATTCCCCCTTCGCGACGGTGTTTCGAGCAGTCTTTGGCGAAAACCCCGCCGGGATCAAGCTGGCGGGGCCGTGCCGGTTCGCCGCTGACGGGGTGCGGGGCCGGGCGCGATCGGTGGGCATCTGGCCGGCTTTGGGTCCCGAGGGGCGCGAATCTGTGCAGGACTGCAAGCCCCCCTGTGCAGATATAGACAGTTGATCCGGCGGGAACTCGAAGGCATGATCGTCTCCGCAACGTCGCAAACTTAGAAGAATCATTGCGCGAGACTTCAATAATGAGACGGCCCGTGGTCGGCGTGATCGGAAACGCCCATCGCATCGAAAATCGTTTCACAGTCCAGATGGTCGGGGAGCGCAACCTTCGCGCGGTTGCCGAGGTGTCGGGCGCGGTGCCGCTGATGTTCGCCGGCAGCCCCGAAATCACCGAGGTCAGTGCCTTGCTCGACGTGGTCGACGGCGTGGTGCTGACCGGGGCCCGCGCCAATGTTCATCCGACCCGCTTCAATTCCGAACCTTGCGCCGCCCACGAGCCCTACGACATCCACCGCGACGACGTTGCGCTGGCGCTGTCGGAAGCCTGCGTCGCGCGCGGTGTGCCGATCTTCGGTATCTGCCGCGGCCTGCAGGAGATGAACGTCGCCTTCGGCGGCTCGCTGCATCCGGAGATCCGCGAGATTCCGGGCCGCATGAACCACCGGATGCCGCGGCTGGAGAACGGCGAGATCCATCCTGACCCGACCGTTGTGTTCGCCGACCGTCATGACGTCGCGCTGACGCCGGGCGGCGCGTTCGCAAAAATCCTCGGCCGGGAGACCATTCGAGTCAATTCGCTGCACGGCCAGGGCATCCTCGAGCCCGGCAAGCGCGTCGTGATCGAGGGCATCGCCGAGGACGGCACCATCGAGGCGATCCGCATCGCCGATGCGCCGGGTTTTGCGCTGGGTGTGCAGTGGCACGCCGAATACGATCCGCAGCGCAATCCGATCAACCGCGCCCTGTTCGAAGCCTTCGGCGACGCGCTGCGCGAACGGCGGCGGGCGGCGTAGGACGGTTTCACCCCCACCGTCCCTGCGCGTTAATCACGACGTCGTCTCCGAAAAACGCGCTGTCATCCCTACGAAGGCAGGGACCCATGCTCCGCGGCGGTTGTTGTGGAGGGGGACTCGTCGTTGCGGCACTGCTCAACAAGGACCGTCGGTGGTTATGGATCCCTGCCTTCGCAGGGACGACACCAAAGGTGTGGCGTCGCCTGTCCGTCGGGTCGGTTTGTCGAACCTCGGTTCGGGAAGCCATGAAAGACGCGGGGCTTTCCTTGGCCAATCGATGGGAGCCGAGCGGCAGGCGAGTAGATCGTTCCTAGCGGCAACGGCCGATACCTGCACTTTGCGATCAATGAAGCAACACGAAGAGGCCGCTGGCGCTGGTCAGCGGCCTCTTGAACCTGATCTTAAATGAACGTCTTGGTGGTAAAATCTTTGCCTCAGGTCCGCCTTTATTAAACGGGGAATTTGCCACACAGTGAAGTCCCAACAGGTGCGATGCTCAACGGAACTCTTGAGACGTTGCGGGGACAACACACTTTGCGTTCGTGACGTCCTGAGTTCGTCGACGGCACGCAGGAAGCAGCACGTCACGGCATTAGCGCACTGACCATGGCCATGCCGGCGGTTGCGGTTTGCTGGTGGCGTGCGGCCGCGTCGGGGTTGGCGCCGGTTTGCGCGCCTGGGCAACATCGGTCGACGGCCGCGGACGCGGCAGTGGTATTTCCGGGGCTACCGTTGGCTGTTCGGGGCTTACCTTTGGCTGTTCGGGGCTTACCTTTGGCTGTTCGGGGCTCACCTTCGGCTCTGCGGCGTTGGCAATGACACCGGCCAGCTGGTCCTGGCTTGCGTTGAGCCGCTCGGTGACCGTCTCGCTTTCGCGAGCCATCTGATCCTGGGTCGCCTTGATCTGGTCGATGATATCTTTGCTGCGTGCCATTTCTGCTTGGCTCGCCTCGAGTTGGCTTGCGACATTTTTATGGTCGCGGACCAATTGTTCTTGCCTCGCCTCAAGCTGTTCGACCGCTTGCCTCAAGGCAGCGAGATCGCGCGCCATCGGTTGAAGCTGCTGCGCCAAGTCGGAAGAAAGTGCGGCGGCAGTCGGCGCAACGTCTTTCGGCGCGGCGTCCTTCGACGGGGTTTGCGCAGGAGGTGAGGAGTGGCCAGGGGAGGCCACCATCGCCGTATCGCTGGGTGACGACCACCACCAAGCAGCGCCACCAATGCATGCTGCCAGCACGGAACCGACAATGGCCAGGTGGCGCCAATCCGCCAATCGATGAACCGCTTCTAGCGGCGCGTGAAGCGCTTTCTTGCCGGTCGGCGGGCCGGAAGGGCTGACTCCTGCTTCGCGCGCGAGGTTCGAAAGCTGCTCTTCCAAGCTCACGAGCCGCCCTTCCGCGACCCTGTCATTCAGCATGGAATCCATTTTGTGCTCCGTAGCAAATGCAAGGTCACCCGCCTTGAGAGCAGATCCGCTCTTCGGCGCGCTAACATTCAACGGGACCCAGATCGGTATTTGCAGCTTAAGCCTACGAGGGATGAGGATGCGGCCTGCACGTCACATCGTCTCTCTTTTTGTAAGCTCATCCTTCCTGAACTGTCCCGACGATTTTGGCCGAGATATTGTTCGTCCGCAATCGGGAACACCGCTTGCCACGGGGCGCTCGAGCTCGTGGATCGAGGTCCTGTTCGGCCGCCTCACGATGCGTCTCGCAGCCGAGGCACGTTACTTCGAGGTGTCGTAAGTCGGCGTTGAGAGCGTCGCCAAGCGCCGGCGAGGGCTGGGCTGGACCCAGAAACGCGGGAGTGGTCCATGTTTGGCGAGCGACCATGTCGGCATCCCGCCTGGCGCGTTCGGCCGACGGCTGACCACGGCGCCAAACATGTACTCCGGGGCCCTCCTGCAAATTCTCGGTATGTTGAGTTGTGCTGCCGGCGAGATGTACCGCTGGTCGACAGGTCGCAGCTATACTTCCGGTATTGCGCGTGCGCCGGAATCGGCCTTCCTCCGTACTAATACGGATACGATAGTGGCGGATTGCGGCGCCGGACTCGGCTAAGCAACAGGGATATTTGCTCCGGCGCCGACGACCCTTTCCGAATACTGCTTTTCCTTTTCCATTTTCGGGTGCAGCCGACACGAGGGGTTGGTCGGGATGAATTTGTCGGGCCGTCTGGCGATGGGGATGTTGTTTCCCGTCGCCGCGCTCCTGCTCGCGCTGGGCTTCATCCATGGCGTAACCTGGCCGGGCGTTCTGCTCGCGGGTGGCGCGGTTGCGGTGGTATTGATGACGGCTGAGGTGATTGCGAGATCGCTGTCCAGGACGCCCGCCCAGCTGGTGCGGGCGGCGGAGGCGTTGTCGCGCGGCCAGCAGGTCTCGCTCGGCTCAAGCGATGACCGCGAGACCGCTCAGCTCGCGGCGACGCTTGCCGAATTGTCGGCGCAGCTGGGCAGCAGGCAGCACCTGCTGGAGAAGACCGTCGAGAGCATCCGCGATCCGGTGGTGGTCGCCGACGAGCACGGGATGATCGTGATCGTCAACGCCGCGGCGCGACGGCTGTATAGTGTCGAACCCGGTTTTGATACCCTGACCGGCGTTCGCACCTTCCAGAACTATTATGCCGACGGCACCACCGTGATGCCGATCCCGGACACGCCGATGGCGCGTGCGCTGCGCGGCGATGACGTCGACGATTTCGAGCTGATCGTCAAACCGCAACCGCCGCAACCGGCCGTCTTCCTTGTCGTCAACGCGCGGCCGCTGCGCGACGATACCGGCAATCTGCGGGGCGCGGTCGCCGTACTGCACGACGTCACCGCGCAGCGTCGGGCACACCAGGCGCTGGTCGAGAGCGAGCAGATGGCGCAAGCCATCGTCAGGACCGCGCTCGACGCCTTCGTCCAGACCGACCAGGACGGCGTCATTCTCGACTGGAGCCCGCAGGCCGAGGTGCTGACCGGCTGGACGCGCTCCGAGGCGGTCGGTTATCGGGTGGTCGAACTGGTGTTTCCGGAGGAGCTGCGCCTCGCGCACCGGCAGCGGATCACCCGCTTCCTGCAGGAGACCGCGGCCGGCGGCATGGGCATGCGCTATGAAACGGCGTGCCTGCACCGCGACGGTCACCGGTTCTATGTCGAGGTGTCCCTCAACGCGCTGCGCCGCGGTGACGGCTGGATCATCAATTCCTTTGTCAGGGACGTCAGCCAGCGCCGGATCGCCGAGGAGCAGTTGATCCTGGCGCAGAAGTCGGAATCGCTGGGGCGGCTGACCGGCGGCATCGCGCACGACTTCAACAACATGCTGACCGTGATCACCGGCACGATCGAGATCCTCGCCGACGGCGTCAAGGACAACCCGCAACTCGCCGCAATCGCCAAGCTGATCAGCGATGCCGCCGATCGCGGCGCGCAGCTCACCTCGAGCCTCCTGGCATTCGCGCGCAAGCAACCGCTGCAGCCCGGCGAGACCGACGTCAACGACCTGGTCGGCGAGGTGGTCCGGCTGCTGTCGCAGACGCTCGGTTCGCAGACCGAGATCAGGACGGAGCTCGGCCGCAACGCCTGGCTCGCCTTCGTCGACCGCAGCCAGCTTGGTGCTGCGCTGGTCAATCTCGCCATCAATGCGCGCGATGCCATGCCTGACGGCGGCACGCTGAGCTTTGCGACCCGCAACATCCAGCTCGGGATTCCCGACGCCGTGGCGTGCGGCGTCGAGCGCGCCGGCGATCATCTCGTGATCGAGGTGACCGATACCGGCACCGGCATTTCGCCGACGCATCTGGAGAAGATCTTCGATCCGTTCTTTTCCACCAAGGAGGTCGGGCAGGGCGCCGGGCTCGGGCTCAGCATGGTGTTCGGCTTCGTGAAGCAAAGCGGCGGCGGCATCGAGGTCAAGAGCGAGCAGGGGCGCGGCACCATCTTCAGGATCTATCTGCCGAAGGCCGACGGTACCGCGCAGCGCGCGGTGGAGGAGGACGATCTGCCCGTCAGGGGCGGCCACGAGACGGTCCTGTGCGTGGAGGACGACCCTACGATCCGAGACTATGTCACGGGCCAGCTCGAAAGCCTCGGCTACAACGTGCTGGTCGCTGCGAACGCGGACGCTGCGCTCGAAATCGTCAAACGCGGCACCGCGTTCGACCTTCTGTTCACCGATATCGTGATGCCCGGCAGCATGAACGGCCGGCAATTGGCGGAGACGCTGATGGCCGGGCGCCCGGCACTGCGGGTGCTGTTCACCTCGGGTTACAGCGACGGCGTGCTGCCCGCACAGCAGGGGCGTGGCGGTCACGGCATTCCGCTGCTGACCAAGCCCTATCGGCGCGGCGAGCTGGCGCGGATGCTGCGGCGCTGCCTCGATCTTCAGGTCGACTTTCAGGGCGATCCGGTTCCGCAGCCTTATTCCGTGCAGCCCGATCTCGAACGCTTCCTGCGCGAGAATCCGCCCGCGAAAACGTAGACCGTGGCGTGACCTGGATGCCAACGGGTCCGCAACGCGCGGCCCGATGATAAACTGCGCGAAACCCATCATCCCTGATGTGGCCGCTATTTGATGGGTTGCGCTTCGCTCTACCCCTCCTACGCGCTAAGCTCCCGCGACAAAGGCGCGGCCGGTCAACGGCCCGATTTCAGGGAGTATGGAATGCAGGACCGCAAATGGTCGAGGCGCGACTGGCTCAAGGTGACGGCGGCCACCGCCGCCGGCATGGTATTCGCGGAGCCGCTGCGCGCGGCGGCGCCGCCGGCGGAAGCCGTGACGCCGGAGCTGATCGCAGCCGCCAAGAAGGAAGGCAAGATCTCGTTCTACAGCGCGCTGGAGCTGAACACGGCCGAGCGTCTCGCGCGTGACTTCGAGCAGAAATATCCCGGGATCAGCGTCCGCGTCGAGCGCTCGGGCGCGGAGCGTATCTTCCAGCGCATCGCACAGGAGCAGGGCAGCGGCATCAACGCCGTCGACGTCGCCAATTCCACCGATCCCGCGCATTACCTCGACTGGAAGAAGAACGACTGGCTCGCGGCCTATGTGCCGGAGGACGTCGCCAGGCATTTTCCGGCCGACCAGATCGATCCCGACGGCACCTCGGCGACATCCTGCGCCTGGTTCGAGGTAATCGGCTACAACACCGAGCAGGTGAAGCGCGAGGAGGCGCCGAAGAGCTACGCCGACCTGCTCGATCCCAAGTGGCGCGGCAAAATCGTCAAGGGCCACCCGAGCTATTCCGGCGCGATCATGACCGCGACCTTCGTGCTGGCACGCGACCTCGGCTGGCCGTATCTGGAGAAGCTGTCGCAGCAGCGCGTGATGCAGGTGCAGTCGGCGGCCGATCCGCCGAAGAAGATTCTGCTCGGCGAGCGCGCGGTGATGGCCGATGGCAACGACTACAACCTCGTGCTGGCCAAGGATCAGGGCAAGCCGGTCGAGGTGGTCTATCCCGCCGAGGGCGCGCCGCTGATCATCGTCCCGAGCGGCATCTTCAAGAACGCGCCGAACCCGAATGCGGCGCGGCTGTTCCAGAGCTACTTCTTCAGCGCCGAGACGCAGCAGATGCTGGCCGACGAATTCGCGCACCGCTCGTTCCACGCCAAGGTGAAGGAGAAGGCCGGGCACGTGCCGCTCGACAAACTGAAAATGCTCAAGGCCGATCCGGCCCAGGTGCAGGTGCAGTCGGAGGAGATCAAGGCGAGGTACGCGAAGCTGTTCCGGGTGTAGGTCAAGCTCCGTAGGATGGGTAGAGCGAAGCGAAACCCATCGCTTGTTCAGGGGGCGAGATGATGGGTTTCGCTGCGCTCTACCCATCCTACAGATCCAAGGCTACTAGCGTCATTGCGAGCGAAGCGAAGCAATCCATCTTTCCGGATACGCGGAGAGGTGGATTGCTTCGCCGATTCAGCGCAAAATTGCTTTGCAATTTTGTCGCGAACTCCTCGCAATGACGCGGATAACGCTCGGACCGCCGGGCGGCGCAGTGAGGGGCTGCGGTCGGCTAACCTCCCACTTCCGCGCTGAGCATCGGCCCGAACAGCTCCCATCGCTCGCCCTTGAGTCGTCTGAGCTGCATCTGCTTGATCGGCGCGAAATCGATCGGGCTGGTGTTCATTGTGATGCCGGGCAGCAGGTTGGTGGTGCGGAAGGCCTTCAGGTTGGCGGCCTGCTTCATGACGTTGGCGCGCGTGAGATCGTCGCCGCACTGCTTAAGCACCTGAACCAGCGTCTGAGCCGCATTGTACCCTGTCACAATCAGGCTGTCGGCCCGATTGCCTTCGGGGAAATATTTGGAGAGATATTCGTCGAACGCCTTCATGCCGGGATCGTCCTTCCATTGCGGATCGAGCGGATCCATCAGGTAGGCCACCGAGATGATGCCTTGTGCGTTCTCGAAGCCGGCAGGCTGGATCACGGCGCCGAGCGAGGAACCTACCGAGTTGAGGATGTGCAGCGGTTTCCAACCGATCTCGGCCGCCTTCTTGATGGCCTGCGCCGCGAATTTCGGTGTGGCGATGTCGACGAATACGTCGGCATTCATCGATTTCATCTTGACGATGTGCGTGTCGATCGTCGGCTCGGCCACCTCATACGCATCCTCGATCACGATCATCGACGCCGCCTTGTCGCCGAGGCCGTCCTTCAGGCCCTTGAGATAGTCCTTTCCGTAATCGTCGTTCTGGTAGAGGACCGCGATCCTGCCGCCCGGCTTTTCCTTCAGGATGTGCTTGGCGTAGATCCGTCCCTCGCTCTGATAACTGGGCTGCCAGCCCATGGTCCATGGGAAGCTTTGCGGATCGTTCCACTTGGTGGCACCGGTCTGAATGAACAGCTGCGGCACCTTCTTCACGTTCATGTATTTCTGAATCGCGCCGTTGGATGCCGTGCCGAGAGAGGCGAAGATCAGCAAGACCTCGTCGCCTTCGACCAGCTTGCGCGCCTGCTCGACCGTCTTCGGCGGACTGTAGCTGTCGTCATAGGAGATGAAGTTGATCTTGCGGCCATTGATGCCGCCCTCGGCGTTGATCTTGCGGAAATAGGCCGCCTGGGCCCGGCCGCTGGTGCCGTAGGCGGATGCCGGCCCGCTATAGGGCATGATGTTGCCGATCTTGATTTCGGTATCGGTTACGCCGGTGTCGTATTTCTTCTGGGCGAATGCGCTGCCAGCACAGACAGCGAGAATGGTGATGGCGGTCGAAAGCGCCGCCATTCGTCGAGCGACGAAAGACATCTCGTTTCTCCCCATGCAGAAAAATGAATGTGTGTTTTATCGGAAGCCGCTTTCGGGTCCTTGCCGGCAGTGAACACCCGAGCCCAGGCGTTGTCGATCCCGGAAACACAACCTTGTGTGCGGTTCGCATCACGTCATCAGGTTCGTCAGCGTTGCTGACCGTAGTCTTCCGGGGCTTCCCGCGATCAGGCCGCGCGCATCGATCGTTGCGCGCGATAGGCCTGCGGCGATGTCAGCGTGAGCTTGCGGAAGGCCTTTCGAAAGCTGCTCTCGTCCTCATAGCCGGTGGCGCGGGCGATCGCCTTGATCGGCTGCGCCGTTGTTTCCAATAGCGTGCGGGCGTGCTCGACGCGGCGGCGCATGATGAAGGCCTGCGGCGGCTCGTGGGTCAGTTCGCGGAAGCGGCGGTTCAGTGTGCGTTCGCTGAGGCCGAGCGCATGCGCGAGGCCGCGCACCGTGATCGGGGTCTTGCCGGTGCGGCGCACCAGCATGTCCGCCTTGATCAGCAGCGGGTCCTGGCCGAGCATGTAGCCGAGCGGCATGAAGATCGCCTGGGTGCGCTGCGCGGTGTCGATCACCGCATAGTCGGCGCAAACCTTTGCGACCTCCGCGCCTTCGACGAGCTCGATCAGCCGCAGCAACAGATCGACCCACGACATCGGGCCAGCGGCGCAGACCAGGCGATCGGCCTGCGTGATCACGGCATCACCGGCGAGATCAACCTTGGGATGGCGGCGACGCAGCTCGCTCTGCAGCCACCACGTGATGGTGGCGCGGCGACCGTCGAGCAGGCCGGCATTGGCGAGCAGCAGCACGCCGCTGCAGAATGCGCCGATCAGCCGGCCGCTGGCATGCTGCTGGCGCAGCCAGGCGCCGGCACGGTCATATTGCGGTTGCAGGCGCTCGGCGGTGAGATGATCGACCAGGCTGCCCGGCACGATGATCGCGTCGCACGCCGTCCGCCTGCCCACCGCACCATCGACGGCGAGCAACTTGCCGCCGCCGGCGCGCACCGCCTTGCCGTCGAGCGAGAGCGTCTGCCAGCTGAAGCGCGCCTTGCCGCCGCGCAGCTGCATCACGTGGTTGGCGAGGGTGAGGATGTCGGCGATGCCGGCGACCGCCGATTGCATGCAGCCTTTTCCAGCGCGAGGATCGCAAGCTTCATGGGACCTCCGGAATTTGCCGTCATGCTAGCCGATCAGCGCAATCGGGCGGTGGCAGATATTGCCCGATCTCTGTCCGATCGGCCACTGCCTGATTTGGCCGTGCCGGTCCATCTTCGCTGCGTTGTCACACCCTCAGCAATGGAGAGAGACCATGCCTTGCGTCACCATTTCCACCGTCCGCGGCATCTTCGATGTCGCGCAGAAGCAGGCGCTGCTGGAGCGCGTCACCGACCTCATGGTCGAGATCGAGGCGCAGGGTAACCCGGACTTCCGCCGCAACGTCTGGGCCAAGATCGAGGAGGGCGAGCCGGCGAGCTGGTTGCTCGGCGGCATGATTCCGACGCCGGACATGATCGCCGGCACCTTCGGCGCGCTCGACGCCGGCGGACGGCGGCTCGCCAAGGCGAAGGTGTAACTGCCCTGCGTAGGATGGGTAGAGCGAAGCGAAACCCATCATCTCAAGGCTTGCACCGGTGCGATGGGTTTCGCTTCGCTCTACCCATCCTACGCACCGTTCTCACCCAAAAACAAAAGGCGCTTCCGGTGGAAGCGCCTTTCGCTTGTCGTCGGTGCCGTAAGATTTACAGCGAGTAGTACATCTCGAATTCCACCGGGTGCGGGGTCATTTCGAAACGCGCGACCTCGGTCATCTTCAGCTCGATATAGGCGTCGATGAAGTCGTCGTCGAACACGCCGCCGTTCTTGAGGAACGCGCGGTCCTTGTCGAGGCTCTCGAGCGCCTCGCGGAGCGAGCCGCAGACGGTCGGGATCTGCTTCAGCTCTTCCTTCGGCAGATCGTAGAGGTCCTTGTCCATCGCCGGACCCGGATCGATCTTGTTCTTGATGCCGTCAAGACCGGCCATCAGCATCGCGGCGAAGCCGAGATAGGGGTTGGCCATCGGGTCGGGGAAACGCACCTCGACGCGCTTGGCCTTCGGGTTCGCGGTGTAGGGGATGCGGCAGGCCGCCGAGCGGTTGCGCGCGGAATAGGCGAGCAGCACGGGGGCTTCATAGCCCGGCACCAGACGCTTGTAGGAGTTGGTCGACGGGTTGGTGAACGCGTTGATCGCCTTGGCGTGCTTGATGACGCCGCCGATGTAGTGCAGGCAGGTCTCCGACAGGTCGGCGTATTTGTTGCCGGCGAAGGTCGGCTTGCCGTCCTTCCAGATGGACTGATGCACGTGCATGCCCGAGCCGTTGTCGCCGTAGACCGGCTTTGGCATGAAGGTGGCGGTCTTGCCGTAGATGTGGGCGACCTGGTGGATGCAGTACTTGTAGATCTGCATATGGTCGGCCATCAGCGTCAGCGTGTCGAACTTCATGCCGAGCTCGTGCTGGGCCGAGGCCACCTCGTGGTGATGCTTTTCGACCTTGACGCCCATCTTGGCCATCGCGCCGAGCATCTCGGAGCGCATGTCCTGCACCGAGTCCTGCGGCGGCACCGGGAAGTAGCCGGCCTTGGTGCGGATGCGGTGGCCGAGGTTGCCGCCCTCATATTCGGTCGCCGAGTTGATCGGCAGCTCGGAGGAGTCGAGGCGGAAGCCGGTGTTGTAGGGTTCGGCCGAATAGCGCACGTCGTCGAACACGAAGAACTCGGCCTCGGGGCCGACGAACACGGTGTCGCCCACGCCCATCGACTTCACCATCGCCTCGGCCTTCTTGGCGATGCCGCGGGGGTCGCGGTTGTAGGGCTCGCCGGTGGTCGGCTCGAGCACGTCGCACGTGATGACCATGGTGGTCTCGGCGAAGAACGGGTCGATCGTCGCGGTGACCGGGTCGGGCATCAGGCACATGTCGGATTCATTGATCGCCTTCCAGCCGGCGATCGACGAGCCGTCGAACATCGTTCCCTCGGCGAAGATGTCATCGTCGATCATGCTGACGTCGAAGGTGACGTGCTGCCACTTGCCGCGCGGATCGGTGAAGCGCAGGTCGACGTATTTGACGTCGTTGTCCTTGATCGATTTCAGGACGTCTTTGGCGGTCTTCATGAATACCCCTTATGGATGTGCGGGTCGGTTTCCAGCGGAGAGCGACGTTATTCCCGCTTTTGGCGAGTTCGTGTGACTACACAAACGAAATCAGGCTGCCGAAGCAGCCTTTTTTCTCTTTTGCCGTCGGAAAATCCGGATAGCACCGCCCTTAAATAGCGTCCAGCCCGGATTCGCCGGTCCGGATGCGGATGGCTTCCTCGATGTTGGAGACGAAGATCTTGCCGTCACCGATCCGGCCGGTCTGCGCCGCGCGGCGGATCGCGTCGATCGCCTTCTCGACCAGGTCGTCGCCGATCACGATCTCGATCTTCACCTTGGGCAGGAAGTCGACGATGTATTCCGCACCGCGATAGAGTTCGGCATGGCCCTTCTGGCGGCCAAATCCCTTGGCCTCGGTGACGGTGATGCCTTGCAGTCCGACTTCCTGGAGCGCTTCTTTCACCTCGTCGAGCTTGAAGGGCTTGATGATGGCTTCAATCTTCTTCACTGAGCGCCTCCCGGGCATTGCAGATTGCAGGGTCGAGTTCGATGCGCGTGGGGCGCAGTCTGGTTGGTCTTAAGGCTTCCGGCCGGTGGCCGGAAACACGCGCAATGGTCGCATGAAGCGGCCTTGCGCGCGGCTTCCTCAAAAGCAGGGTCTATGCCAAGTTGTTAAGGTCCCCGATTTCAGAATGTTATCAGCCTTTTAACAGGCAATCGGCTGATATCGAACCACATGGGCTATGATATCCAAGCCTAATAAATAGGCAAATAGATCAATCCGTATGCAGTCGGCCAGTAGAAACCCCGCGAACGTCACAGGAATTGCCTCTCGAAAAGGCGAAGCGATTGAGGATTCGGCATGGACGTTCTGACCACGACCGAGATGGAGCGCGCTGACCGGCTGACCATCGCAGCCGGAACGCCGGGCTTCGCGCTGATGATGAGCGCGGGCCAGGCCGTCGCGGAAGCCGCGATGGACCTGGTCGAGGAGGGGCCGATCGTGGTGGTCGCCGGCCGCGGCAACAATGGCGGCGACGGCTTTGTCGCTGCCGCCGAGCTTGCCGCGCGCGGCCGCGAGGTCTCGGTGATCCTGCTCTGCGAGCGCGACAGCCTGCAAGGCGACGCGGCGCTGGCGGCGAAGGGCTGGAAATATCCGGTGCTGCCGTTTAACCCGCAGGCGCTCGGCAAGCCGGCGCTGATCGTCGACGCGCTGTTCGGTGCCGGCCTCAACCGGCCGGTAAAGGGCGATCCGCTGGAGATGATCGCCGCGATCAATGCCAACGGTACGCCGGTGCTGGCGGTCGACCTGCCGAGCGGCATCAACGGCACATCGGGCGCGGTGATGGGCGCGGCCGTGCAGGCCACCGAGACCGTCACCTTCTTCCGCAAGAAGCCCGCGCATCTGTTGCTGCCGGGCCGGATGTATTGCGGCCGGGTGCGCGTCGCCGACATCGGTATCGCCGCGCAGGTGCTCGACGAGATCAAGCCGCTGACCGCGGAGAATGCGCCGGAGGCCTGGCGATGGTCGTTTCCGGTACCGCGGATCGACGGCCACAAATACGCGCGGGGGCACGCCGTCGTGGTGTCGGGCGATCTCGCCTCGACCGGGGCGGCACGGCTCGCCGCGCGCGCGGCGCTGCGCGCCGGCGCCGGCCTCGTGACGCTGGCCTCGCCGCGTGATGCGCTTGCCGTCAACGCTGCGGCGCTGACCGCGGTGATGGTGCGCGCAGTCGACAACCCGATCCAGTTCGCCGAGCTGCTTGGCGACAAGCGCCTCAATGCCTGCGTGATCGGTCCGGGCGCCGGGGTCAGCGCGCGGACCCGTGACTTCGTCCACACCGCGCTGTCGGCGCAGCGGCATCTGGTGCTCGACGCCGACGCGCTGACCAGCTTTGCCGGCGCGCCGGACCGGCTGTTCGAGGCGATCAAGGCTAGCGACGGTCAGCAGGTGGTGCTGACGCCGCATGAGGGCGAGTTTCCGCGGCTGTTCAGCGATATTTCCAACAAGCATCCCGGCCGCTCCAAGCTCGAGCGCGTGCGCGCGGCGGCCGAGCGCTCCGGCGCGGTGGTGCTGCTGAAAGGCGCCGACACGGTGATCGCGTCTCCCGACGGCCGCGCCACCGTCGCCGCCAATGCGCCGCCGTGGCTCGCCACCGCCGGCGCCGGCGACGTGCTGTCGGGCATCATCGCGGGTTTCCTGGCGCAGGGCGCCGCGGCCTTCGAGGCCGCCAGCATCGGCGTCTGGATGCACGGCGAGAGCGCGAGCGAGGCGGGCCCCGGCCTGATCGCCGAAGATCTCACCGAAGTGCTGCCCGCCGTGTTCCGCCGCCTCTATGACGAGTTCGGGATTGAGTATTAGGCGGCTGGTGCTGGCCGACATGGATGTCGCCGCGCGCGCGCATCGCGCGGCATTCGATCAGGCGCTGCCGTGGCTCGCCGGCCTGCACACGCCCGACGGCATTGATCGGATGATCTGAACAACTGGTTAGATATTTGCGTTTCTGCGATCGGTCGAGCTGGCCTATACGATTCGAAACCGTCGCCTCTCGCCCGGAACAGTCAGATGAACGCACCGACCAGCCTGCTTTCGACCGCTTCACGGACCGCCGCCGCTCCGGCTCACGGGAGCGTCGACCCCGCGTCCTATCGCGCGGCGATGCGCCACCACGCCGGCGCGGTGACGATCCTGTCGGCGGGCGGGCCGGGCGACAGAACGGGGATGACGGCGACGTCGGTCTGTTCGCTGTCGGACACGCCGCCGCGGCTGATCGCCTGCGTCAACCTCTCGGCGAGCGCGCATGGCCTGATCCGGCGCACCGCCGCGTTCGGCGTCAACATGCTGCACGCCGACCAGGCCGAGCTGGCCAATGTGTTCGCCGGCCGCCGCGGCATCGAGCGGGACGATCGCTTTTCCGACGCCGACGGCTGGCTGTCGCTGGCCACGGGCGCGCCGATCCTTAAGGATGCGCTGATCGG
Organism: Bradyrhizobium sp. KZN70725; assembly: GCF_055264925.1. NCBI lineage: Bacteria > Pseudomonadati > Pseudomonadota > Alphaproteobacteria > Hyphomicrobiales > Nitrobacteraceae > Bradyrhizobium > Bradyrhizobium sp. KZN70725. Next base: position 166,904 of record NZ_JBUYWT010000009.1, on the reverse strand, counting down.
GCTCGACTGCGAGCTGATCGACGAGCATGCGCACGACACGCATTCGATCTTCGTCGGCGCGGTCCGCGCGATGCATCTGCGTGAGGGGGAGACGCCGCTGATCTATTTTGGTGGCGCGTTCTGCGGGTTGGCCCGGCGGACCTAAGGGCGCGGCTTGAGGAATTTGTGAATCACTGATGTCAGCGCGCCGGCAGCCGGCGAGAACGATTGTCCGCGCAACGAGACGATGCAGACGGTGCGCTCCAGCGTCGGATTGACGATCGGTAGCGCCTGCATCGTCTTCCTGACCGGCCGCGGCAAGGCGACCTTCGGCAGGATGCCGACGCCGAGACCGGCGCCGGCCAGCGCGGCCAGCGTGTAGCTGTGCTCGACCTCGAACTTGATCTTCATCTGCAGATTGCGCGTGGCGAGCGCGCGCTCCAGCATCGAGCGCAGCGCCGCCGATTTTGAGTTGAGCAGGATCGGATAGGCGGACAGTTCGGTTAGGTCGACAGCGCTGCGCTTGCGAAACGGAAACGCTCTTGTCGCCAGCGCATAGATCGGGTCGTTGAACAGCGGCGCGAACTGAAACTCGGTCGAGCCGTCCGTCTCCGGCCCGATGCCGAAATCCGCCTCGCGCCGGCGCAGGCAGTCCAGCATGTCCTCGGCCGCAAGCTCGCGCAGATTGATGTTGATGCCGGGATAGCTCGCCTGGAAGGCGTGCAGCGCCTGCGGCAGAATGGTCGCGGCAATGGTCGGGACGCAGGCCAGCGACAGCGTGCCGCGCTGGATGTCGATGACCTCACGGATCTCGCGCAGGCCGTTCTCCCATTCGCCGAGCGCGCGCCGCGCATGCGTCAGCAGTTGCAGTCCCTCCGCGGTCAGCTCGACGCGCCGCGTCGTGCGATGAAACAGCGCGGCGCCGACCTGATCCTCCAGCAGCTTGATCTGCATGCTGACCGCGGATTGCGAGCGGTTGAGCTGCTCGGAGGCCTGGCGAAAGCTCTTGTTCTCCGCGACCGCGATGAACATGTGCAGCAGCTTGAAATTGATCTGCGACATCGTTTTGCCCTGCAGACGATTGTCCCGGAGAACTGAACAGTTCTTAAGATAATCTCGTTAGAAAGATCAGTGTCGGACATCTAGCATGATTGTTGTTGGCCGCGGGAGACGATCCTGCGGCGCGATGCAGAAAAGATGCTCCAATGTCCTTCACCGTCACCAAGCCGCGCACGCGCCGCGTCCAGCGTTCCGAACTCGCGGTTCCCGCGACCTCGACCCATTTCTTCGAACGCGCAGCGAGTAGCGCGGCCGATTTCATCTTCCTGGATCTGGAGGACGCGGTTGCGCCGCCGCGAAAGCCCGAGGCGCGCGAGATCGCGATCGAGGCGCTGAACCGGATCGACTGGGGCAACAAGACGCTGGCGGTGCGCATCAATGGCCTCGATACCGAATGGGCGCATCGCGACATCATCGAGATCGTCAGCCGCGCGCCGCGCCTCGACCTCGTCATGGTGCCGAAGGTCGGCACCGCGTTCGACGTCCGTTTCGTCGACGCGCTGCTGGCGGGGCTCGAGCGCGAGTTCCCGCGCGCAAGGCCGCTGGGCATCGAGATCCTGATCGAGACCACGCTTGGACTCGCCAATGTCGAGGACATCGTGCAGGCGTCGGAACGGCTGGAAGCGGTCATCTTCGGCATCGGCGATTACTCGATCGACCTGCGTACCTGCGGCGAGATCATCGGCGCCTCCGATCCGCGCTATGCCGTGCTCACCGATGCGGACGAGGGAGGCGCGCGCCGGATGCACTGGAACGACCAGTGGCACTTCGCGCTCGCCCGCATCGCCAATGCCTGCCGCGCCCACGGCCTGCGTGCCATCGACGGCCCCTATGCCAATTTCGGCGATGCCGCAGGCTTTCGCGCCAGTGCGGCGCGGGCGGCCGCGCTCGGCTTCGAGGGCAAATGGGCGATCCATCCCTCGCAGCTCGAAACCGCCAACGAGGTGTTCTCGCCGACCGCACGCGAGATCGGCTGGGCGCGCGAGATCACGGCCAAGATCCAGTCCGCCAGCGCCGGCGGCGACGGTGCCTACGGGCAGGACGGCGTGTTGATCGATCTTGCGGTGCTCAAGCGCGCGCAGGCGATCATCGACCGCCATGACGCAATTCAGGCGGCGGGCAGGCAAGGAGCGCGCGATGTCGCATGAGCCACCGCTGTCCGGAATTCGCGTGCTCGACATCGCGACCTTCGTGGCGGCGCCGTTCTGCGGGACGGTGCTGTCCGATTTCGGCGCCGAGGTGATCAAGATCGAGCAGCCAGGCACAGGGGATCCCTTGCGCCGGTTCGGCACGCCGAGCGAATGCGGCGACACCTATGTCTGGCTCAGCGAGGCCCGCAACAAGAAGTCGGTGACGCTCGATCTGCGCAGCGAGCGGGGCGCGGCGCTGTTTCGCGAGCTGGTCCGCCAATCCGACGTGGTGCTGGAGAACTTCCGGCCGGGCACGCTGGAGAAATGGGGGCTCGGCTTCGAGGCATTGCGCGAGATCAACCCAAAACTCGTGATGCTGCGCATCAGCGCCTATGGGCAGGACGGCCCTTTGCGTGACAAGCCGGGCTTTGCCCGGATCGCGCACGGCTTCAGCGGGCTCGCTTATCTTGCCGGCGAGGCCGGACGGGCGCCGGTGATGCCGGGATCGACCTCGCTCGCCGATTACATTTCCGGGCTATGGGGCGCGCTCGGCGTGCTGCTGGCGCTGCGCCATGCCGAAGCCACCGGACACGGGCAGGTGGTCGATATCGGGCTCTATGAATCGGTGTTTCGGCTGCTCGACGAGATGGCGACTGTGTTCGCCAAGACCGGCTTCGTCCGCGAACGCCTCGGTGCCGATACCGTCAATGTCGTGCCGCACAGCCATTACCAGACCGCCGACGGCAAATGGGTGGCGCTGGCCTGTTCGAGTGACAAGATGTTCGAGCGCCTGGCGCAGGCGATGCGGCGGCCGGATCTCGCGACCGACCCGCGCTATGCGGCCATGGCCGGCCGCCTGGCGCGGCGCGAGGAGGTCAACGGGATGGTCGCCGACTGGATCGGCTCCATGCCGCTGGAGACGGCGCTTGCCGAGTGCGAGCGCTACGACGTGCCCTGCGGGCCGATCTACAGCATCAGTGACATCTTCGCCGACCCGCAATACCGCGCCCGCGGCAACATCGCTGAGGTGCCCTCGCGCGCCGGGCCGATTGCGGTGCCGAGCGCGATCCCAAAAATGTCGCGCACGCCGCCGCAGTTCAAGCATGCCGGCGTCGCGCTCGGCGCGCACACCGACGAAGTCCTGACCTCACTTGCCGGCGCAACCGCGGCGGCGCTCGCCGCGCTGCGCAGCGACGGGGTGATCTGACATGCCCCAATTCTCCCGCGGCCACGAAGGAACCACGCCATGACCAGGCAGATGAAATTGATCGGCTTCCTGCAGGCCCAGAATTGCTCGAACTATCCCGCCTCCTGGCGCCATCCGGACTCGAAGCCGAACTGGTTCTCGCGCGACTATTATCAGGAGATCGGGCGCACGCTGGAGCACGGCAAGTTTCATCTCGCCTTCTTCGACGACCGGCTCGCGATCCCCGATCGCTTCGGCGACGATTTCCGTGAGACCATCCGCCACGGCGTGCGCGCGGCGAAGCTCGATCCCGTCTCGGTTGCGCTCACGATGGGATTGGCGACCGAGCGGCTTGGCATCGGCGTGACCTATTCGACCACCTATTACGAGCCGTTCCACGTCGCGCGGGTGTTCGCGACGATGGACCTGCTGCTGAACGGCCGCGCCGCCTGGAACGTGGTGACCTCGCTGAACGACTCCGAGGCGGCGAATTTCGGTGCCTCGCAGCATCTCAGCCACGATCTGCGCTACGACCGCGCGGACGAGTTCATGGAGGTCGTGCTCGGCCACTGGAACAGCTGGAAGGACGGCGCCGTCAGCTTCGACCGCGAGAGCGGGCTGTTCGCCGACCCGGCCAAGGTGCACCGGCTCGACCATCACGGGCAGTTCTTCCGCTCGCGCGGCCCGTTCACGGTGCCGCGCTCGCCGCAGGGCCATCCGGTGATCATTCAGGCCGGCCAGAGCGGCCGCGGCAAGACCTTCGCGGCGCGCTGGGGCGAATTGATCTTCGTGATCTATCCCAATCTCGACATCGCGAAGAAGCAGTATGCCGACTTGAAGGGGACGCTCGCCAAGACGGGCAGGGACATCAGCATCGCGCCGGCGGTCTATCCTGTCGTCGCCGAGACCCAGGCCGAGGCCGAGGACAAGTTCGCGGCGATCAGCCGGCTCGCCAAGCCGATCGATGCGCTGACGCTGTTGTCGGAGGTGTTGAACTACGATTTCGCGGCCAAGCCGATGGACGAGCCGTTCACGTCGGATGAGCTGGCCTCGATCAGCGGGCTGCAAGCAATCCGCGACCGCGTGATGAATCTCAGCGGCAAGCCCAATCCGACACCGCGGGACTTCGTGCAGTTCAGCGGGCGCGGGACGCTCGCTGAACTACCGACCTTCGTCGGCTCGCCCAAGGCGGTCGCCGATCAGATGGAGCGCTGGTTCTGCGAAGGCGGCTGCGACGGCTTTGTCGTCGCCGCCACCCATGTGCCCGGAACCTACCAGGACTTCGTGCGCCTCGTCGTGCCCGAGCTGCAACGGCGCGGCCTGTTCCAGCGCGAGTATCAGGGCGACACGTTGCGCGAGAACCTCGGCCTGCCGCGGCCGCAAGCCATGCATGCGAGCGCAGACGAGGAGGCGCGCGTCTCGACCGGATAGCGCGGGCACAAAAATCGGCGCGGACAACGATCAAAACAAAATCAAAATCAGGGAGGCTGAAGTGACCAAGGGCGTTAACGCGGGGGGCCGGCTCGACAGATTGCCGATCTCAAGGTTTCACTACCGGATCTTCGCGCTGATCGGAGCCGGGCTGTTCGTCGACGGCTTCGAGATCTTCCTCGCCGGCAGCATTCTCGGCGCACTGGTTCAGTCCGGCTATTCGGACCTCGCGCAGAATGCGCGCTTCATCTCGGCGACCTTTGTAGGGATGCTGATCGGTGCCTGGCTGGCGGGCGTCGCCGGCGACCGCTTCGGCCGCAAGTTCGCCTATCAGGCCAACCTCCTGATCTTCGGCCTCAGCGCGCTGGCGGCAACGCTCGCGCCGTCGATGAGCTGGCTGATCGGGGCCCGCTTCGTGATGGGCCTCGGGCTCGGCGCCGAGATCGTCGTCGGCTATGTCGTGCTCAGCGAATTCATCCCGCCGCAGCAGCGCGGCCGCTGGGGCGCGGCGCTCGCGACCTGCACCAATGGTGCGCTGTTCGTCGCGACGCTGGTCGGCTGGGTCGTCATTCCGCACCTCGGCTGGCGCTGGATGTTTGCGCTGTGCGGCATTGGCGCGATGATCGTCTGGTTCCTGCGGCGCTCGCTGCCGGAATCGCCACGTTGGCTCGAGACGCAGGGCAAGAGCGCCGAGGCGGAGGCGGTGCTGGCGGCGATCGAGCAGGAGGTCGGCAAGGGTAGGACCCTGCCGACCCCGGCCTATCAGCCGGCGCCGGTACAGCCGGACGTTCGCTTTACGCGCCTGTTCTCGCGCGCACTGATCGCGCGGACCACCGTCGGCTGCCTGATCCTGATCGGGCTCAACACCGCGGTCTACGGCTTCATCGCCTGGATCCCGACCTTCTTCGTCAAGCAGGGCATCAACCTGTCGTCATCGCTCGGCTACACCATGCTGATGACGCTCGGCAGCCCGCTCGGCACGCTGTCGGGCATGTGGATCGGCGAGAAGATCGACCGCAAGCCGTCGCTGATCGTGCTGTCGCTCGCCGCGGCCGGGCTCGGGCTGATCTATCCGATGTTCATCAACCCGGTCGCCTTCGTCGTGATCGGCTTCCTGCTCGTGTTCACGGTGGCGGTGATGCTGGCGCTGGCCTGGGGGCTTTACATCCCCGAACTGTTCCCGACCGAGCTCAGGATGCGCGGATCCGGCATCTGCAACACCGCCGGTCGCCTGATGTCGATCGTGACGCCGTTCATCGTGGTCGAGCTGTTCATCAGGTTCGGCGTCACCGGCGTCGTCTCTGTGGTGGCCGGGCTCCTGGTGGTGCAGGCGATCGCGGTTGCGGTGCTCGGCATCGAGACCCGCAAGCGTCCGCTGGAGGCATTGCGGCCGGAGGCGATGGACAGCGAAGCGTCATCGGCGCAGGCGCGCGGCAAGCTGCAACCGAGCCCCGGCGGGATTGCCGGAGGCGGGGAGTAGGCGTCGGGCCAAAGGCCCCGGTCGAAAACGGCCGCGTTACAGCGCCCGCACTGTGCTCAGATGCGGGCGCTCGACGCTGACCTCAGGTCGATTTCATTCCGCTGCTGAAATCAGCGCGGTTTGGCTCACCCGCGTCTCGCCCTTGAGATTGTCGACGGTGACGTGTGTGTCGTACCAGGTCAGCCGCGGCCGGACTCCGAACCGTCCGGTGAGCTCGACGATCTTGGCCTCGGTAAACCATGCCTCGGCCGCCTCTCGGCTCTCCCAGAGATAGACGCCGCCGGTACCGGCCTCTCCATTGAGATAGTCTTTGCGGATCAGCCCCTTTGTTGCGAGCTTTCGGTAAATGGGGGCGGTGCCCATGCCACCCCTGATGGCCTGTTCTTCAGTTCGTTTCGGAAGGTCGAATTGAACGACGACGATACACTGTGCCATCCCTGTTCTCCGATCTGAGCCACATGGTGCCAGATTCGCTCGGCGGCACGCCGATCAACTCCGACACTACAGGATTTATCCGACGCTTGTCCCGAATTGACGGGTTCCGTTTCGCGATTTCGATGCGAATTGATGTGATCGCCATGGGCTCGACGACATCAGGCCGTTGGGTAGGCCAGAAGGTGGGCGGGGCGCTGCTGTTGACCTCATGTCGCGTTTTAACGAGACTGTTGCTGGACGCCCCGCGATGGCGGGGCTAGGGCCCTCTCTCGGATCCTCCAGAAACCTCTCGTGAGTGGCAGGCAGAACAATTTCCTCGCTCAGGCGCTGCAACAAGGCGCCTTGGCGTTGCGGGCGCAGCAGTTTGCTCAGGCCGAGCAGATTGCGACGAACCTCCTGAAATCAAACCGCACGGACAGACACGCCGCGCTTCTTCTGGCGCATGCCCTGATGGGGCAGAACCGGGGCGGCGAGGCGATCGCAACGCTCGAGCGGGTTGCGCGTCGCACCGACGATGGAGAGGTCGAGACTTTGCTCGGCGCGCTGATGTGCGGCGCGGGCCGCGTCGCCGACGGCATCGCACAGCTTCGGCGCACGGCGGCACGCCGCCCGCCATATTTTCCGTCCTTTCAGGAACTCGCCGGGCAGCTTGCCAAGGCCGGTCAACACGACGAAGCGATCAGCACGATCGAGGCCGGTCTCGCGCTGGCCCCTGAGAGCGCCGACCTGAAGCTCGCTCTCGGGCGCCTGTTGCAGGAGACCAATGACGTCGCGCGGGCTGCAAGCGTCCTGACGGCGGCACGTGATGCTGCGCCGGGACGCCCCGACATTCTCAACCAGCTCGGGCGGGTCCTGATCCTCCGTGGCGACTACGCCGCAGCCGCGGATGCGTTCCGCCGCGTGCTCGCGCAATACCCGGATGATCGCTCAACCCGCGCCCACCTCGCCACCTGCCTTTTCGAGCAGGGGGAGCGCGATGCTGCCGAGGCAGCGCTGCGCTCGGTGATGCGCGGTCAGCCCCAGCTGTTTGGACGCGCGGCATTCGTCATGGCCTCGGGATCTCATGGCCGCTTCTTCTTCTCCCAGAGCGCCGCTGCGAAGTTCCTCGGCGGGGACTGAGATTGCGCGCGGCGGACGGCATTCCGCCATGCCTTACGCCCTGAAGTTTCTCCGGTAGAGGTTCGGCTGCCGTCTGAGCTCGGTGCGGAGTTCGCCGACCCGCTTGGCGTCTTCCGCGGTGAACGGCGATGCCTGCGCGGTCCAGTCGTCTCGCTTGACGGGAATACATTGCGCGATCGGAGTCCCCTTGGGGAGGACGCCTCTGAAATTCCTGTCGTGCCAGTACGCCGGAAAGTGCACCCAATTGTCGGCATAGAGGTCGGAATTGACCAGGCCGCTGAGTGTGGTGAATGGCAGATCGAAGCGGTTGACGGGATGGGTGAAGTAGATCGCGTAGCCTTCCGGGGCTTCGACGGTCCACAAATTGTGGAATTTGAGAAAGAAGCGGCCCTCTTCAAACAGCGGAGTGCCGGTGACCTGACCCGGGTCGTGGAAGCCGATCGGTGAGCGTGGGAATTCCGGCGTGCCTCCCGGCGGCAGGTCCTGGTCCCAGGTGATTTCGCCGTCCTCGACCTTGAGATCGCAAACCAGCGGCAGCAAGAACCCGCAGGTCATCGCATCCACGAACGGCGGGCAGCGCTTGATGGTATCCTCGTCGTGCAGGTTGATCGAGGAGAAGGCCGTCGCCGGCATCGCCCTGAGCCAGTCGGGAACGCCCTGCGCCGCCGGTATCGGGGCCGGTATCAGTCCGTCAAGCTCCGTCGGGCAACGGAATTTGAGCGTCAGCTTGCTATTGGTCGACATTGGGCGCTCCGATTTCGGATCGACCTACATGAATGCGTCGCAAAGGTGAAGCGTGCGCTCACCGGCCAGGATCGCCGCTAGCTGACGAGATACTTCGCGACCGCCGGCTCGTTCCATTCGATGCCGAGCCCGGGACCCTTGGCGGTCACCGCGCCGTCGACGATTTCGGCGGGCCTTGTGAGGATCGCGCCGGCGAAGTCGAGGAACTCGAGCCAGTGCGCGGTCGGCGTCACCGCGAGCAGATGCGCGCTGACTTCCGCGAACAGATGGCTCGACATCGGGATCGAGGCGGCGTCGGCTTGTCCCGCGACTTGCATCCAGCCGGTGACGCCGCCGACCTTCATCACGTCGGGCATGATGAAGTCGGATGCGCCGGCCGCGATCGCTTCGGCAAAGCCGCGCGGAAACCACCAGTTCTCGCCGGCCTGGATCGGCGTCGGCGAGGTCTCGCGGACTTTTGCGTGGCCGGACAGGCTCTCCTGCGGCACCGGCTCCTCGATCCAGTGCAAATCGTAGGGCGCAAGGCGGGCGATGCGGCGGGTCGCCTCCGCCGGATCGAGCGACTGGTTGAAGTCGATCATCAACGCGATGTCGGGGCCGAGCAGGGCGCGCACGCCCTTCACGACGCGCTCGTCATTGGCGGCATCACCGTCGCCGCCTTTGATTTTTATACCGCGAAAACCCTGGTCGAGCGAGCAGCGCAGCGCGCGCTCATCGGCAACGGGATCGACCACGCCGTAGCTGTCATAGGCCTTGATCGGCTTCGCCGAGCCGCCAAGCAGTTCGACCAGCGGCCGGCCGGCGAGCTGGCCGAGCACATCCCAGTACGCCATGTCGAGTCCGGATACCGCCATGCCGACCAGGCCCTGCCAGCCGAGCAGCCGAAACTTGGCGTCCATTGCCTTGATCAGGTCGAACGGCGCGACCGGCTTGCCGATGAGCTCGCGGCCGATCTCCTCGATCAGATAGGCAAGAGGTTTAAGCGTGAGCTTGCTGTAGGCGAAGATGTAGGTGCGGCCGGTAACGCCTTGGTCAGTCTCGACATCGATCAGAACCAGCGGGCCGGAATCGATCACGCCGAAGGCGTTCTTCACAGGGCGCTTGAGCGGCACCACGACGCTTCGCGCCTTGACTGCGCGGATCGCTGCAACTGTCTGGCTCATGGACGTTTCCTCTTCTTGTTATTGGACACTGTACCATCGGACGAGCCGCGGCGCGGCCCAGTCGGTCGCGACCTGCTCGATCAGATAGCGGCCCGGATATTCGGCGAGGAAGGCGATGCGCTGGGTCTGGCCTGGCTCGATCGCGAGCGTGTCGAGCCAGAACGGCTTCCAGCCGTCGTCGAGCCGGTCGAGCAGACGGAAGTGATGGCCGTGCAGATGAAAGACGCTGGCGATCGGGCCGCGGTTGGTCAGCGCCAGCACCACCGGCCGGCCGGCTTTGGCCTGAAAGGCCGGCGCGGCCGATGGCTTGAAGTCCGCCGTGCGGAACCATTCGGTCGGCGTGCCGAGGGTTAGCTCGAACCTTGCGGCGCTCTTGAGATCGAGCTGGGCGGGCATGTCGTTGCCGGGCAGCGGCGGAGCCGGCGGGAACGGCGCCGGCCGCAGCGGCGGGTCGTTCGAGATGGCCAGCTTGCCGACCGGGCGGGCCTGCGTGCCGTCGTGCAGCAGGATCGGAAAGCTGGTTCCGGCCGGTCCGGCCGCGTCGACGAACACATCGGTGCGGCCGCCGGGAGCCAGTACCAGCGCACCGTTGCGGGCCGGAAACGGTTCGGCCGGCTGGCCGTCGATGGCCATCACACGGACATCGAGGTTCTCCAGCTTGATCGCCAGCACGCTGCGTTGGCTGCCATTGATGAAGCGGAGTCTGAGGCGGGCATTGGCCGGTGCCGAGATGTCGTATGAGGTTTTGCCGTTAATCGTATGAATTTGCGTCGAATCTTTTGGATCATTGCCGGCCGGGATTGCGCTTCCGTCCGGTCGCAGGCGCCACTCCTCGATCAGCAAGACCTCGTCGCGATCGACCGCAACCGGCGAGGTGCCGGTCACGATCAGCGGCCGCGGCCGTGCCGGCGCCGTGCTGCCATCGCCGATCAGCGGCTCGCACAGGAAGGTGCCGGCATGCCGAAGCGGCAGCTGGAAGCTATCCTTTGCCCCGGCGGCAAGCCGCGCCCGGGAGGCCAGTGGCTCCGCCGCCGCGACGCCGTCGAGCCCGCGGCAATCCAGCGCGGCCGCGACCGGCAGTTCATTGCCAAAGGTCACGTCGAGGACCTCGCCGCGCTTGAAGCGGAGGTCGCCGCTGCCGAGCGACCAGACCGGTATCTCCGGTCCGCCAGGACCCGGTCCGTCCGGACGAAGCGAGATGCGGTCAGGTTTGGCCTGGAGCGCGACCGCGATCCGGCCCTGCGCCGCGACGGTGGCCGGCAGAGCGGGGCAAAACGCCGCGGCGCCGAGGGCGGCGATCAGATCGCGCCGGGTGAGGGAAAATTCGGGACTTGCGGGAGGACTTGCCATCCTGCCGATGCGGACCATTTTCAAGAGTACCTGTCCAGTCGCGATCGGTCGCAGGGCGGGCTCAACAGCGGCCATTTTTTTACTGCGAACCGGTGGGCGCATGTTATAAGCCCGGCCGCCCGCGGCATCGCGGCCGGACTGGGATGCTTTTCGCGCGGGCGTGGCGGAACTGGTAGACGCGCTGGATTTAGGTTCCAGTGACGAAAGTTGTGGGGGTTCGAGTCCCTCCGCCCGCACCAAGCGCTTACAGCGTTTGCATGACGAATTCTTGGAGAACCTTTGGCCCCGATGGGGTGAGGGTTCGCCGAACCCACAGACGTTAGGCCGCAAGGCCCATCGTCGAACAGATTGAACACTGCCACGGCCGCTCGGGCCGCGGCAAAAGCGGAAGAAGATTGATACCATGCAGGTCACCGAGACCCTCAACGAGGGATTGAAGCACGAATTCAAGATCAGCGTCCCGGCATCCGATCTCGATGCCAAGGCGGACGCCAAGCTGGTCGACCTCAAGGACAAGGTCCGTCTCAACGGCTTCCGTCCCGGCAAGGTGCCGGTGGCGCATCTCAAGAAGATCTACGGCCGCTCGGTGATGGCCGAGACCATCGACCAGACCATCAGCGACACCAACCGGCAGATCTTCGAGGATCGCGGCTTCCGTCTCGCCGGCGAGCCGAAGATCACGATGCCGACCGAGAAGGACCAGGTCGAGGAATTGCTGTCGGGCAAGACCGACCTGACCTACACCGTCGCGATCGAGGTCGTGCCGCCGATCCAGCTCGCCGATTTCAAGTCGTTCTCGGTCGAGAAGCCGGTGGTCGACGTCTCCGACGCCGATGTCGACGATGCCATCAAGCGGATCGCGGAAGGCAGCCGCCCGTACAATGCCAAGACCGAGGGCGGGGCGGAGAAGGGCGACCGCGTCACCATCAGCTTCAAGGGCACCATCAACGGTGAAGCCTTCGAGGGCGGCACCGGCGAGGGCATCCAGGTCGTGATCGGCGCCGGCCAGTTCATCCCGGGCTTCGAGGAGCAGCTCATCGGCATCGGCACCAATGAGACTCGCACGCTGAAGGTCTCGTTCCCGAAGAACTATCTGAACGAGAAGCTCGCCGGCCAGCCGGCCGAGTTCGAGACCACCGCGACGCTGATCGAGGCGCCCGGTGAGACCACGATCGACGACGAGTTCGCCAAGACGCTTGGTCTGGAGTCGCTCGACAAGCTGAAGGAAGCCGCCCGCGAGCGTCTGACGGCCGAGTTCGCCGGCGCCACCCGCCAGAAGGTCAAGCGCGCGCTGCTCGACCGGCTCGACGAGAGCCACAAATTCGAGGCGCCGCCGTCGCTTGTCACCGAAGAGTTCAATCTGATGTGGAACTCGATCAAGGCCGAGATGGACTCGTCCGGCAAGACCTTCGCCGACGAGAACACCACCGAGGAAGCGGCAAAGGAGGAGTACCACAAGATCGCCGACCGCCGCGTCCGCCTCGGCCTCGTGCTGTCGGAGATCGGCGAGAAGAACAAGATTACCGTGACCGACGACGAGGTGTCGCGCGCCGTGATCGAGCGCGCGCGCCAGATGCCCGGCCGCGAGAAGGAAGTTTGGGACTACTACCGCAGCAACGCCCAGGCGTTGGCCCAGCTCCGCGCCCCGATTTACGAGGACAAGGTTGTCGACTTCGTCCTGGAGCTCGCCAATGTGACCGAGAAGAAGGTCACCAAGGAGGAGCTGTTCAAGGATGAAGACGCCGAGAAAACTGCCGCTTAATTTCGGCACCTCGCGTTAATGATGAACCGCGAAAGCGCGCCTCGCGACGGGTCCCGTCGCTAGGCGCGAAGACGCGAATCAGCTTGAAGGTCTGCGACCTGCCCAGGTGGCTAGTGCGGCGAGTTGACGGCCTTGTCGGCCGGAAATTGGCCCATATCTGGGTTAAGCCTTGAGGCAGTAGTCTTGAGCCAAGTAGTCTTGAGCAAAGTTCTGCATCACCCCTAACCCTTGGGTTCTTTCATGCGCGATCCCGTTGAAACCTACATGAACCTCGTGCCGATGGTCGTCGAGCAGACCAATCGCGGCGAACGCGCCTACGACATTTTCTCGCGCCTGCTGAAAGAGCGCATCATCTTCGTCACCGGTCCGGTGGAAGACGGCATGTCGACGCTGATCGTCGCGCAGTTGCTGTTCCTCGAGGCCGAGAATCCGAAGAAGGAAATCTCGATGTACATCAACTCGCCGGGTGGCGTGGTGACGTCGGGTCTTGCGATCTACGACACGATGCAGTTCATCCGTCCGCCGGTATCGACGCTGTGCACCGGGCAGGCGGCCTCGATGGGCTCGCTGCTGCTGGCTGCGGGCGAGAAGGACATGCGCTTCACGCTGCCGAATTCCCGCATCATGGTGCACCAACCCTCCGGCGGCTTCCAGGGTCAGGCCACCGACATCATGCTGCACGCGCAGGAGATCCTGAATCTCAAGAAGCGCCTCAACGAAATCTACGTGAAGCATACCGGTCAGACCTACAAGGCGATCGAGGACGCGCTGGAGCGCGACAAGTTCCTCACCGCCGAGGACGCCAAGGCGTTCGGCCTCGTCGACAAGGTCATCGACAAGCGTCCGGACGATCCGGCCGCCGCGAAGGCGGCCTGATCTGGGCAGGCATCTCGAGGCGTCGGTGTGATCTCCACATTGACGCCTCACATAACCGGCAAAAGCAGGGTGCTGGACCCGCCGGCGGGTGCATGCGCACAGCGGAAAGTTCCGCTTTCGTGCTCATATACCGACGTGGTAATCCCGCAACGTTCCGTGGATTTCGACGCGTATTCCACGTGCGATCGTTGAAAATCACGGTATTGTCACGGTCTTGAGCCGGCCATCCGATTAGCGAATTCTTGATAGTCGGGTGCCAGCATGGTTGGCTGTGATGCATCGGCTATGATCGCGGAGATTCGAATAAACCGTGATCCACACGGTCAGTATTGCGTAAGGGTCTTTTTTGGTACGGAATTTGCTCTATCTACCCAACAGCCCGGTTGTGTGCCGGATTGGGTCGATCTGGCAAACAAGATCGAACGGCGGACGGAGATAATGAATGAGTAAGGTCGGCACGAGCGACGCCAAGAACACGCTATATTGCTCGTTCTGCGGCAAGAGCCAGCATGAAGTTCGCAAGCTGATTGCCGGACCGACTGTCTTCATTTGCGACGAGTGTGTCGAACTGTGCATGGACATCATTCGCGAGGAGAACAAGTCCTCGCTGGTGAAGTCGCGCGACGGCATCCCGACGCCGAAGGAAATCTGCAAGGTCCTGGACGACTACGTGATCGGCCAGAGCCATGCCAAGAAGGTGCTGTCGGTCGCCGTCCACAACCACTACAAGCGGCTCAACCATCAGACCAAGCACAACGACGTCGAACTGGCGAAGTCGAACATTTTGCTGATCGGTCCGACCGGTTCGGGCAAGACGCTGCTCGCGCAGACGCTGGCCCGCATCCTCGACGTGCCCTTCACCATGGCTGACGCGACGACGCTGACTGAAGCCGGCTATGTCGGCGAGGACGTCGAGAACATCATCCTGAAGCTGCTGCAGGCCGCCGACTACAACGTCGAGCGTGCGCAGCGCGGCATCGTCTATATCGACGAAATCGACAAGATCAGCCGCAAATCGGACAACCCCTCGATCACCCGCGATGTGTCGGGCGAGGGCGTCCAGCAGGCGCTGCTGAAGATCATGGAAGGCACTGTGGCCTCGGTCCCGCCGCAGGGCGGCCGCAAGCATCCGCAGCAGGAGTTCCTGCAGGTAGATACCACCAATATCCTGTTCATCTGCGGCGGTGCGTTCTCGGGCCTCGAGAAGATCATCTCCGCGCGCGGCCGCTCGACCTCGATCGGCTTCGCGGCGCAGGTGCTCGCGCCGGAGGACCGCCGCACCGGCGAGATCTTCCGTCACGTCGAGCCGGAAGATCTGCTGAAGTATGGCCTGATCCCGGAATTCGTCGGCCGTCTGCCCGTCGTTGCGACGCTGGAGGACCTCGACGAGACCTCGCTGAAGAAGATCCTGACCGATCCGAAGAACGCGCTGGTGAAGCAGTACCAGCGGCTGTTCGAGATGGAGAACATCGAGCTGACCTTCGCCGACGAGGCGCTTGGCGCGGTCGCCCGCAAGGCGATCGAGCGCAAGACCGGCGCGCGCGGCCTGCGGTCGATCCTGGAGAGCATCCTGCTCGAAACCATGTTCGATCTCCCGGGCCTGGAAGGCGTCGAGGAAGTCGTGATCTCGCGCGAGGTCGTCGAGGGAACGGCGCGTCCACTCTACATCTACGCGGATCGTTCCGACCGCGCCGTCGAGAGCAGCGCGAGCGCCTAAACGGCGCTCGTCTCGACCCGCCAAAAATGCACGGCTGCCGGACGCTCCGGCGGCCGCCGTGGCGCAGCAGCGGCGCCCTTACGGCGTAGCAGCAAATGCTTGTTTAGCCTATATTTCCCGACACTTCTGAGACTTGACACCCCCCGCCTGATAGCCACCTAATGCTATCGGTGAGGGATCTCATCCGTTGAGATTCGTCGCTTCACGATGCGGAATAAGCGGCTGCCGACGGCATTCTCATTCCGCATCACCAAGGCACCTTGTGGCGGTTGCGCAAGCAGGCGGACTGCGTGCAAGGGGGCACAACAAAAGGATTAGGCCATGACGACCTCAAAACCCCGGCCAACGATCGTCCACGGCGAAAGCCACTCCTATCCGGTGCTGCCGCTCCGCGACATCGTCGTCTTCCCGCACATGATCGTGCCGCTCTTCGTCGGCCGCGAGAAATCGATCCGCGCGCTCGAAGAGGTGATGAAGAACGACGCGCTGATCATGCTCGCGACGCAGAAGAACGCGTCCGATGACGATCCGGCACCCGATTCAATTTACGAGACCGGTACGCTCGCCAGCGTCCTGCAGCTCCTGAAACTGCCCGACGGCACCGTCAAGGTGCTGGTCGAGGGCCTCGAGCGCGCGCGCGTCGAGAAGTATTCCGACCGCAGCGAATATTATGAGGCGACCGCGGTCGCGCTCGCCGACACTGACGCCAACTCGGTCGAAGCCGAGGCCCTGGCGCGGTCGGTCGTGTCCGACTTCGAAAGCTATGTGAAGCTGAACAAGAAGATCTCCGCCGAAGTCGTCGGCGTGGTTCAGGCGATCACCGATTTCGCCAAGCTCGGCGATACCGTTGCCTCGCATCTCGCGGTCAAGATTGCCGATCGGCAAGCGATCCTGGAGACGTTGTCCGTCACGCAGCGCCTGGAGAAGGTGCTGGGCCTGATGGAGAGCGAGATCTCGGTGTTGCAGGTCGAGAAGCGCATCCGCTCGCGCGTCAAGCGCCAGATGGAGAAGACCCAGCGCGAGTATTACCTGAACGAGCAGATGAAGGCGATCCAGAAGGAGCTCGGCGACGACGAAGGTCGCGACGAGCTGGCCGATCTGGAGGAGAAGATCTCCAAGACCAAGCTGTCCAAGGAAGCGCGCGAGAAGGCCCAGCACGAGCTGAAGAAGCTGCGCCAGATGTCGCCGATGTCCGCGGAAGCGACCGTCGTGCGCAACTATCTGGACTGGCTGCTGTCGATCCCGTGGGGCAAGAAGTCCAAGGTCAAGAAGGACCTCGAGGCCGCGCAGGCGGTGCTGGACTCCGATCACTACGGACTCGAGAAGGTCAAGGACCGTATCGTCGAGTATCTCGCGGTGCAGTCGCGCGCCAACAAGCTGACCGGACCGATCCTGTGCCTGGTCGGGCCTCCCGGCGTCGGCAAGACCTCGCTCGGCAAGTCGATCGCGAAGGCCACGGGGCGCGAATTCGTGCGCGTGTCGCTCGGCGGCGTGCGTGACGAGGCCGAGATCCGCGGTCACCGCCGCACCTATATCGGCTCGATGCCCGGCAAGATCATCCAGTCGATGCGCAAGGCGAAGACCTCGAACCCGCTGTTCCTGCTGGACGAGATCGACAAGATGGGCGCCGATTTCCGCGGCGATCCGTCGTCGGCGCTGCTTGAGGTCTTGGACCCCGAGCAGAACTCGACCTTCAACGACCACTACCTGGAGGTCGACTACGACCTGTCCAACGTGATGTTCATCACGACCGCGAATACGCTGAATATTCCGGGCCCGCTGATGGACCGCATGGAGATCATCCGGATCGCCGGCTACACGGAGAACGAGAAGGTCGAGATCGCGCGCAAGCATCTGATCCCGAGCGCGCTCTCCAAGCACGGTCTGGACTCCAAGGAATGGTCGATCGACGACGCGGCCTTGCTCTTGATGATCCGCCGCTACACCCGCGAAGCGGGCGTGCGTAACCTGGAGCGTGAGCTCTCCACACTCGCCCGCAAGGCGGTGAAGGAGCTGATGATCTCCAAGAAGAAGTCGGTGAAGGTCACCGAGGCGAACATCGAAGAGTTCCTCGGCGTTCCGAAGTATCGCTTCGGCGAGATCGACGACGAGGATCAGGTCGGTATCGTCACCGGTCTGGCCTGGACCGATGTCGGCGGCGAGTTGCTCACCATTGAAGGCGTCATGATGCCCGGCAAGGGCAAGATGACCGTCACGGGCAATCTGCGCGATGTGATGAAGGAGTCGATCTCGGCGGCGGCGTCCTACGTCCGCTCGCGTGCGATCGTCTACGGCATCGAACCGCCGATGTTCGACCGCCGCGACATCCACGTTCACGTGCCGGAGGGCGCGACGCCGAAGGACGGTCCGTCTGCCGGCGTTGCGATGGCCACCGCGATCATCTCGGTCATGACCGGCATTCCGGTCCGCCACGATGTCGCGATGACCGGCGAGATCACGCTGCGTGGTCGCGTGCTGCCGATCGGCGGTCTGAAGGAGAAGCTCCTGGCCGCCGCCCGCGGCGGCATCAAGACGGTGCTGATCCCGGAGGACAACGCCAAGGATCTCACGGAGATTTCCGATGCGATCAAGGGCGGCATGGACATTATTCCGGTCTCGCGGCTGGATGAGGTCGTCGCCAAGGCGCTGGTCCGCGTGCCCGCGCCGATCGTCTGGGAAGAGGAGACCAGCAAGGTCGACGTCAAGCCCGATGCTTCCGATGAAGCGTCCGGCGGCCTGACGGCGCACTGAGCGAGCTCAGATCGACATAAGAAAACGGCGCCTTCGGGCGCCGTTTTTGTTTTCGCTGTTCGCGATCAGGTCGGGAAGGCTGCGGCTCTGTCCGCGGCGGCAAAGTGCGCCATCTGATCGGCATGCGCTTTTGCGAAAGCCGGCCGGGCCGTGGCGCGCGCAACGTAGTCGCGACACGCGGGATATTCCGCCAGTCCGTCGAAGCGGTCGACCAGGCGCAGCACATCCGCCATGAGAATGTCGGCGACGGAGAATGCCCCGGCCAGCCATTTGCGGCCCGCGAGCACCGGCTCCATGTGCCTGAGCCGGGATTGCAGGAAGCCGTCGAAGCGTGTCCATGCCGACGTGCCGCCGCTCTCGCCCGAGAATACCAGGAGCGACCAGGGCAGGCTCGCCATCTCGACCGAGTTGAGCGCTGCGAACAGCCATTTCAAAGAATCGTTGCGTTGGTGCGGATCGGTCGGCAGCAGCGCGTCGCTGCGCTCGCCGAGATGCAGCAGGATCGCGCCGCTCTCGAAGATCGAGATGTCGCCGTCGGTCAGCCACGGCACCTGGCCGAACGGCTGGTGCGCGAAGTGCTCGGCGCTCCGATCGCGAAATGGCACGCTCACGACGCGATACGGCAAGCGCGCCACTTCCAGTGCCCAGCGCACCCGGAGGTCGCGCACAAATCCCCGCGGCATCTCCGGAACCCAATCGAAGGTGGTCAGGGTCAGGTCGGCCATTGGGTATCTCCATTTACTGGCTTCACAGGCAAAAGGACGAACGAATGGCGCGCGTTCCGACACCCCGACGGGCTTTTTCGTCGTTGCGGTACGGAACGATCGAGTTGCCGACGTGGGTACGCCGGCGCCGGAACTAGTCTTTCCTCTCGACGACGAAATTGCCGATCGCGCCGAGTGCCATCAGCACGCTGGTGCCGAGGAACACTGCGGGCATGCCGATATGGCCGCCGATGAAGCCGCCGCCGAGCGGGCCGATAACCTGGCCGGCATATTGCGCCGAGATCGAATAGCCGAGCATGCTGCCGGTGACCGCATCGGGCACGTTGTGCCGGATCACGCTCGCGATGCAGGGCAGGAGGCCGCCGAGCGCGAGCCCCATCAGGAAGCGCAGCAGGATCAACTGCCAGCCGCTGACCACGAAGGCCTGCGGGATCAACAGCAGCGCGGAGACAGCAAGGCAGATGGTGATGATCCGCCAGTGGCCGACCCGATCGGCCAGCTTGCCGAGATGCGAGGACGACAAGAGGCTGCCGAACGCCGCCGCCGACATCACGAGGCCCGCGACGAACGTCACCTGCGGTGCTTCGACCAATTGCGCGACATAGACCGTGATGATCGGCTCGATCGACATGTTGGCGGCCATCAGCAGCAGGCCGGTTCCCCACATCGCGACGACGGGGCGCTTGTCCGGGACCAGCGACCAGCCGCCACGCGCCTTGCCGCCTTTCGCGGTCTTCGGGCGTGCTTCCTCGCGGATCAAAAAGGTCGTGCCGAGGAAGGTGAAGAAGATGACGCCGCCGATCAGGAAGAATGTCGCGCGGATGCCGATCAGGCCCGGCAGCACGCCGCCGATCAAGGGACCGACCAGGCTGCCGGCCATGATGCCGGCCGACAGCACGCCGATCGCCCAGCCGGACCGCGCTTTCGGCGTCTGCGCCGCGACCAGCACGGTCGAACCCGACGCGTAGCCGCCGAGCAGGCCGGTCAGCAGCCGCAGGCCGACCAGCTCATAGACGTTGTGCGCCATGCCGATCAGCGACATCGCGATCGCCATGCCGAGGCTGGCGCGGATCAGCATCAGCTTGCGGCCGTAGCGATCGGCGAGCCGTCCCCACAGCGGCGCCGTCAGCGCCGCGCTGAAGAAGGTTGCGCCATAGGCGACGCCCGACCATTGCACGATCGCGGCATGATCGGTCACTCCGAGCTGCTCGACATAGAGCGGCAGGAACGGCAGCAGCAGTGTCATCCCCACGATTGTCGTGAAGGAGCCGAACACGCAGACGATCAAATTGCGTTTCCAGGGGCCCGCGTCGAGCAGGGCTTCGCGATCGACTTCGATGTTCATGTCAGCGCAGCCCGATCACGGCGAAGCCGCGCGCTCGCAGGCCGCGGCGATCCTCGTTCAGCGAACGCAGCAGGCGATCACGGGTATCGGTGATGTGGTCGGCGGCCTCGCGCGCGGCGGCCTCCGGATCGTTGGCCTTGATGAAGCCGAGGATGCGCCGGTGCTCGCGCCAGGCCTGCTCACGCGAGGGCTCGGTCCACACTTCCAGCCAGCGCGCCCGCGACAGCCTCGTCATGGCGCCGGCGATCGCCTTGACGATGAAGGGATTGCCGGAGAGCCGCGCGATCTCGACATGGAAATCGGTGCCGACCCGATGCCATTCCTCGCGCGGTGCGCCGGACTGGCAGGCATCCAGCATCTCCTCGACGCCGGCGATATCGGCTGCGCTCGCCCGCGCGCAGGCGAGGCGCACCGCCGTCGTCTCCAGCGGAATCCGGAACTCGGCCAGCGCCTCCAGCTCACCGAGGTCGATCGGTGCGACGATCCAGTTGCGGCCGTCGCGGCGCACCAGCTCTTCGCCTTCGAGCCGGACCAGCGCGGCACGGATCGGCGTGCGCGACCCCTCGAACCGGCTCTCCAGCCAGCGCTCGGTCAGTCGCTCGCCGGGCCCCAGGTCGAGCGACAGGATCATCTCCCGGAGCTGGTCATGAATCTGAAGCATCTGCGACATGGCGCCGTCCTTTGGCCGCTCGTTGGCGGCGCGGAATCTACATCAGGCGGCTTTCGTATCCCGATTTGGTATCCCAAACAAGGCGCCTATGGGATACCACGTTGCTCCGTTAAAGGAGGTGGGCCGAGAGCCAGGCCCTGGACGATGGAACCGCGCCCACGGCGGTTGCTTTGTTTGACGGAATTGGAGAGCGCTACATGCGTATCGACGGGCAATGCCATTGCGGGGCTATCACCTATCAGGCCGAGATCGACCCCGAATGCGTCTCGATCTGTCATTGCACGGACTGCCAGGCGCTGACCGGCTCGCCCTACCGCGTCACGGTGATCTGCGACGCCGAACAGGTGCGGCTGATCGGAGGTGCGCCGAAGGTCTACGGCAAGCGGGGCGATAACGGCCGAATCCGCTTCCAGCACTTTTGCGGCGATTGCGGTTCGCCGCTGTTTACGAGCGGCGAGGACGGCGGGCCCGACGACTGGGGCATCCGCTGGGGCAGCATTCGCCAACGCGGCCAATTGAGCCCGCGACGCCAGGTCTGGTGCCGCTCCGCTGCGCCATGGATCAATGATCTCAAGGAATTGCCAGCGCACCCCAAGGACTGGAGCTGACGGATTGAGGTTTTGCGGCCTTGCGCCTCGGGGGCAGGCGAGGCTAAAGAGGCGCGCAGGTAAGGGCGGCTAGCTCAGCTGGTTAGAGCATCTCGTTTACACCGAGAGGGTCGGGAGTTCGAATCTCTCGCCGCCTACCAGCCTTCGCACCTCACGGGCTACGGCTGGGCAAGCCAGCCTGTGAGCACGAATTCATCCGCTTGTTCGGTTCGCAGGGCGAAGGCTGTCGCACCGAAGCTCGAAGAGCGCAGGCGGACCGGCTGCCTGAATGTGCGGGCGTGCTTCCCCGTTTTGGATCCAGCCCTATGGCTGAAGCATCCTGATGGTCGCGATCGGCCACTTCCCGATGTGGCCCTTGATCGAGATGCGCAACCCATGAGATTCGTCGAGAAACACGCCCTCGACGGTCCCTGCGGTTCCATCGGTGAGAACCGCGGCTCGTCCGACCAGCTCGGCCTCCGCTTGCACATGCTCGCGCAGGATGACGGTGGCGCGGTGTTTCACGAGCTGCAAAGCGGCCTCTGGTTGATGAGCCCTACGGAGTAAGGCCATTGCATCGCTCTCGGTGAACGCGCGGAGAGGGCGCGATCCCGGCCGTGGAGTAGTCTCATGGGGATGGCCGGGACCGCGCTTGCTCCGCGCTGGCGTGCCGAATGTCATTCGATCCCCGATGGTGCGAAAGGTGCCGAAAGTCACGCGCTCCGATTTGATGCCGACGCTGCAGCGATGCTATTCTGTCCGCCTAACCGGGAACTTGATGCATGCGCAAACTCGCCGCGATTTTTCTTCTCACCATGATTGCCGGACCCGCATTCGCACAGTCGGATCACGTTCAGCGCTATCGCGAAGAGGTCGAGAAGTCGCCGGCCGATGCGGCCAACGAGGCGCGCCAGCAGCGCGCCTATCAGCGGGCGCTCAGTGGTGTGCCGGATCAGAAGCCGACCGATCCCTGGGGCATCGCGCGCAGCGACGGGCAGGGCGCGCCCAAGGCGAATGCCGCGAAGCCGAAACCGGCCAAGCCCACGAGCGCAGCCGCCAAATAGAGCTCCGAGCGCGGATCAGGTCGATGAAATACTACGTCTGCAAATTGACCGGACCGCGCCCGACCTTTCCTCAGGATATGGCGCCGCAGGAAGCCGCCATCATGCAGGCGCACGTCGCCTATTGCGGCGAACTGCTGCAGGCCGGCAAGGCGCTGGTGTTCGGACCGGTCGCCGATCCCGCCGGGGTCTGGGGACTCGGCGTGCTGCAGTTGCCTGACGATGCCGATCCGCAGGAGATCGTCGCCAACGATCCCGTCACCAAGGCCGATGCCGGATTCACCTATCAGCTGATGCCGATGCTGCGCGCCGCGACGCGCGAGACTTGCTAGGGCATGATCCGGAAAAGTGCGAAGCGGTATTCCGAAAAGGATCATGCCCAAGCATGAGACGACAGAAGCTTCCTAACGAGGTTTGGATCGCATGAACGCTGGCCATCCGCAGAACGCCGACCAGATTGCTTATTGGAACGGGCCGGGCGGTCAGCGCTGGGCCACACGGCAGGCCGCGCAGGATATCGTGCTGCAGCCGGTGCTCGACCTCCTGATCGATCGTGCCGCGCCGAAAGCCGGCGAACGCGTCGTCGATGTCGGCTGTGGCAGCGGCGCCTCGAGCTTCGCGCTGGCGGCCAAGGTCGCGCCCACAGGTCACGTGCTCGGCGTCGATGTCTCGGAGCCGATGCTGACGCGGGCGCGGCAGAGCGCGCCGCAGGGTTTGCCGGTCGAGTTCGCGCTGGCCGACGCGACCATCTATCCGTTTGTCAGCGAGAGCTTCGATCTGTTGGCCTCGCGCTTTGGCGTGATGTTCTTTGCCGATCCCGTGACGTCGTTCGCCAATCTGCGCAAGGCGATGAAGCCGACCGGCCGTCTCGCCTTCGTCTGCTGGCAGGAGCCGCGCGAAAATCCGTTCTTCATGACGCCGCTTGCTGCCGTCTACAAGCACGTGCCGAAACTGCCGCCGCTAGGGCCCGAGGATCCCGGCCCGTTCGCGTTCGCCTCCGAGGCCCGGGTGAAGCGGATCCTGGGCGAAGCCGGCTTCTCCGGCATTGCCATGGAGCCGTGCCGGGTTGAGCTTGATGTCGCGACCGGGCGCGGCATCGATGCCGCGATACAGGGCGCGCTCGAGATCGGGCCGGCCAGCCGCGCGCTGGAAGGGCACCCTGATGAGGTGCGCGCTGCGGCGATCGCCTCGATGCGCGAGGCGCTGGCGCCTTTCTTGAAGGGCGATGCGGTGCTGCTGCCCGGCGCGATCTGGATCGTGACCGCGCGGGCATAGAACTCTCGGGACCAAGCACTCCGTCATTGTGCGCGCGAGCAAGCAATCCATCGCGCCGCATATGTGCCAACATGGATTGCTTCGTCGCTTCAGTGCAAAATTGCTTCGCAATTTTGTCGCCGAGCTCCTCGCAATGACGGAAGAAAAAGGAGCCGCGACTCCTACGCCCGCTCTTCCCAGATCATCGCCAGGTGCACGATGGTCTGCACGGCTTTCTCCATGTCCTGCCGGCTGACCCATTCGAGCCGCGAATGGAACGCGTGCTCGCCGGCGAAGATGTTCGGGCAGGGCAGTCCCATGAAGGACAGCCGCGAGCCGTCAGTGCCGCCGCGGATCGAGGTCTTCACCGGCGTGAGGCCGGCGCGCTCGATCGCCTCGATCGCATAGGCCACGATCTGGGGGTGGCGATCGATCACGTCTTTCATGTTGCGGTACTGCTGCTTGACCTCCATGCGGTAGGTCGAGCGCGGATAGCCCTTCATGACATCGTTCACGATGTCCTCCAGCAGCGCTTCCTTCTGCTTCAGGCCGGCCTCGGTGAAATCGCGCACGATGAAGTCGATCCGCGCGTTCTCCAGCGCGCCGGAGATCGCGACCGGATGCAGGAAGCCTTCCTTGCCCTCGGTGGTCTCGGGCGAGCAGGTGTCCTTCGGCAGGCGATCGACGATCGCGGCGGCGATCTTGATCGCGTGCTCCATCTTGCCCTTGGCGAATCCCGGATGGGTCGCGACGCCTTCGATGATGATGCTGGCGCCGTCGGCCGAGAAGGTCTCGTCCTCGATATGGCCAGCGGTCTCGCCATCCATGGTGTAGCCGAAATCGGCGCCAAGCTTCTTGATGTCGACCTTGTCGACGCCGCGGCCGATCTCCTCGTCCGGCGTGAACAGGATCTTGACGGTGCCGTGCTTCACCTGCGGATTGGTGATCAGGAAATGCGCGGCATCCATGATCTCGGCAAGGCCCGCCTTGTTGTCGGCGCCGAGCAGGGTGGTGCCGTCGGTGGTGATGATGTCGTTGCCGATCTGGTCGGCCAGCGCTTCGTGCTCGGCGGCGCGGATCACCTGCGAGGCATCGGCGGGCAGCACGATATCGCCACCGCGGTAGTTGTTCACGACCTGCGGTTTGACGTTCTTGCCGGTGCAGTCGGGAGAGGTGTCCATGTGCGAGCAGAAGCAGATCACCGGCACTGTCTTGTCGGTGTTGGCCGGGATCGTCGCGTAGACGTATCCGTGCGGGTCAAGATGCGCGTCGGATATCCCCATCGCCTGCAGCTCGGCGACCAGCAGGCGCCCGAGATTCTTCTGCTTCTCGGTGGAAGGCGTGGTGGGTGAATCCGGATCGGACTGGGTGTCGATCACGACATAGCGCAGGAAGCGCTCGGTGACGGTGTGCTTGAAGTCGAGAGCCGGTGCCAGCATGAAAACCGCGCAAAAAACTGGAGAAAGGAACAATGCGCTTTGGCGAAGTTGGTTCGCGCGAGCAAACCGCGTCAAGGCGAGTTTCGAAGGACAATCCTATAACAGAAAAGCGCCACCCGGGGCCGCGTCACGAGCCGGAATGGCGCTTTGCCTTAACGGAGAGAGTAGGCGCTAGACGGCTTCCTTCAGCTCCTTGGCGGCGCGGAAGGCGACCTTCTTGCTGGCCTTGATGTGGATCTGTTCGCCGGTCGCCGGGTTACGGCCCATGCGGGCGGCGCGCTTGCGGACCTGGAGGATGCCGAGGCCGACGATCCTGATGCGCTCGCCCTTCTTGAGGTGCTTGGTGATCCTGGTGACCATGTCGGTCAGAATCGCCTCGGCCTGCTTCTTGGACAGCTCCTGCTCCTCGGCGATGGCCGCCGCCAAATGCTTCAGCGTGATCGTCGCCGGTGTCGCTGCTTTCTTCGCCATGTCTGGCCCTCCTCGTTGCTGAATGGCTGGATTGCTGCTTTTCACGCGAATGGCGCGCCGTTCGCGTCGGGAAAATGCGTCCGGAAAAGTCCTGAAAACCGCCGGTTCCGGGAACGGGCAGCGCCGGGCCGGCCACAGGAAACCCAGACGTATCAGGCCTTATTTGATTCGGGGCTTCGCTGACTACGCCGTTTCCCCTGAAAACAGGCGACAACCCGCGTACGCGCCGCGAAAATGCCGACGCTGTGCAGGAATCCGCAACGTCCTTGACTAACCGGATGCGGGCCTTTATGCCCTCGGTCCTGCGCGGATCAATCCGACGATCGGCATCCGCGGGAGTAGCTCAGTTGGTTAGAGCGCCGCCCTGTCACGGCGGAGGCCGCGGGTTCGAGTCCCGTCTCTCGCGCCATTTATTTCAATGACTTAGCAGCGTGTTTGGCCCGAAACCATTGGTCCCTCTGGACCGGTGCCATAACGAGTTGCCTGCCCTCCTGTTCACTGCACCTGGCGAACTGCCGCGACAGCTCAGGACGCCGCGAGGCCGACAACGCTGACGGGTTGAGCGGCCTGCTCGAGCCTGACTGATAATGCCACGCGCTGTTCGGGCGTCAGCCACCACAGCAGGAACAGCAGTGCTATCCCGTTCGACAGCAGGCCTGTCGTGAGCGGCACGTTCATGATCGCCTGAACTGCGATGCCGGACGAAACCGCGATGAAGCGCGGCGACAGGTGCTTTGAGACCATCGATCCCACCGACAGGATCAGGCCGCAGACGGAAGCCGACACCGGGGCGAGCGCAAGACCGACCGATGCGATGCCCTCGGTGGCGAGGAAGGACGCGTTGAAATTGCCGTCCTGATAAATCGCTCCGAGGGTCGGGCCGAGCTCGCCGTACGGGCAGGCGGTTATGTATCGCAGGACGGTGATCTGGCAGAACCGGGTGAGTTCGCGGTGCGCAAAGAAGTCGGCGTATTGATCGAGCGCGAGTGACGGGATCGCGACGAAGCGCAGATTGATGGTGCTGAACACGATGTAGGTCTTGTCGGACACGAGGACGGCGAAAGCCAAAAGGCCGACGATCATCGGGATCAGAAATGCGAGCACCGTGGCCAGCCGCGGGTCGAACCGGCCGTACAGCCAGAACAGAAACGGCAGCCAGATCGGCAGCAACAGGACGGTCTTGTTGTTGACGACGGGATAGAAGCAAAGCGCAAGCAGCAGCACCCCGGCTGCCGGCATCCATCGGCTGCGCGATGCGAAATGCGCGAACAAATAGGGCAGGACCGCGCCGGTCATGATTCCGGTGAGATAGTTCAACAGCGCCGGGCGCACGACGGCGGTGCGGGCTGCGCCATAGGGATTGCCAAGATTGGCCCCGTAGGAGATGTCGCCGATCAGCACGGCAAGGCACGACGCCAGCAGCAGAATCGCGATGCGCTTGACGGCCGCCTCGGACAAATCGGGCCGCCAAACCGGGATATTCTGTAACATCAGAGGGATCATCGCGGCGGCCAGCGCGGCGATCATGGCCCAGCGGGCGATGGCGTGCGGATAGTCGAAGGCGCTGAAGAAGCTGAGCCAGACGAAGCCGAACACGGCTGACAGCAGCGAGAAGCCGACCAGATAACCGAAGCTGAATCGTGCCGCGACGAACGCCGGGACGAACGCGACCATGATGGTGATGCCGAGGACGGCCTGCGCGGTGATGCCGGATCGCCAGACATGCATCGCCGGGAATGCGTGCCCACAGGCGATCATCGAGGCGACGCTGAGGACGAAGAACCCGGGGATCGTGACCCCGACAACCAGGTCACCGCGCGTCAATGTCATCGGTCCGTCCGCATCCGAAAGCTGCCAGGCAGCTAGCCGGTCGGCCCTGGACGAAGCAAGTTAAGCAATATCCCGGTCTGTGTTGTTATGTTTCTGCCTGGCCATTCGTCTCCGCGATGCCCTACGAATTCACACAACGGCAACGCCCTGCCTTGATCAGGCAAAGAATGCGGCGACCGCGTTGAGGTCGGATTGTCCCGGTGCATCGCCGCGCAAATTGGCGTCGATGATGCGGCGGCAGGCGTCAACCGTGTGGGTGTCGCCCAATTCGTTGGCGGCCTCGAGGATCGACCAGACCGTGTCCAAGGGAACGTCGCTCTGCGTGGTCGCCTTCGGGTCTGACAGCATTGGCGGGGCCGCGGTTAGAATTCGAACAGGTCGCGGCCGCGCCGCGCCAAATTGTGCAGGTCCGCCACCGTGCCGCGCACCGCGTTGCAGCGGCGGCATTCGATGATGGTGTCGCCGGATGCATGCGCCGGATCGGCGACCTTGATCGCCAGGCTGCCGCAATCCGTGCAGATGATCTTGAAGCCGGTTGAAATTACTTGCTGCTGCAAATTCATTGTGGCCTGCGCCTTTGTTGACGCCGACCTTAGCCGGGCAACTTTTAAGACTGGGGTCGCGGAGCGGATTGCAATCGAACAACCGCGTTAGGGCGCGGTTAAGATTTCGCTGCGGCCGCGCGGCCCTGCAAATGCAGCGTCGGCCTGCCGAGCCCGGTCGCGGCGGCGCGCACGGCATCGCGGGCATTGACGGTGATGATGCCGGCGGCGTGGGCCCAGACCGCGAGGTCGGAGGCGCTGTCGCCGGCGTAGATGAAGCCCCCGGGAAATGTCCTTTGCAACAGGTCGGCCTTGTTGGCGCCCTTGAGATTATGTTCGCCGTCGGAGGCAAGCACCTGGTCGATCCAAGGCAGACGCGACGCCAGCTTCTGAGCGAGCAGCGCGTCGGCCGCGGTTGCCAGCACGATGCGGCGGCCGGCCGCGTTCTCGCGCTCGGCCAATGCGACGACGTCCTGGTGCAGTTCGATCCGGCTCCAGTCGATGCGCTGGCGCTGTGCGAGCCGGCGCTTCAGCGCCGCGCGGCCGCGCGTCAGCCAGGCGGCGCATGACACGACGATCAGCGGATTGCGGCGCAGGATCGAGACGAAGCTCAGATAGAGCAGGTCGCCCGTGATCAGCGTGCCGTCGAGGTCGAGCACCAGCGGCAGCGATGCCGGGAGGCCGAGCAAAGGGGGCGACCCGTCGGTGCGGGAAGCATGCTGCGGCTTCGCAATGTTGTCGCCGGCGAGGCGAGGTTCAGTCATTCGCTGCGCTCAGCCGGGTTGCGACCTTGCACACGTCGATCGCGCGCACTCCGGTCTCGGTGGTCCACAATCGCCGTAGCCGAACCTGCTCGCAAAGGCCACACCGTCCTGGTCCGAGCTTGAGACGATCAGGACCAACAAGAAAGGCCGCCCAGGGGCGGCCGTTGTGTCTGCCGAGGCTTGAAAGCGTCTTAGCGGACCGTGGAGGTGCCCGACGAGGTGATCGCCACCGGCTTGCCAGCCTTGATGACCTGCGTGGACTGGGCAGTCTGGGTGAAATCCGCGTTGTTCCGGGCCGAAATGCCGAGCGCCGCGATCCCGATCCCCGCAATAAGGGCAACCACCACAATCTTGAGATGGGTCGCGCGGTCAGCTGAATGGATCGAGTGGTTCATGGTCGCCTCCGGGCGTCTGTGCGCCGTCTATGGCAGGTACTGGTAAGGCCCATCTGTTTCCGGATCGTTTCGTGAGTTCCGGGAAATGGTTTCGTGCCACGGGCGGATTGGTTTCACCGTGCCTTGCGTCACACTGCCGGCCGGCTAAAACTACCCCAGGCGCGGAAATGCGCTTGGGAGAAAAACAATAATGAAAACAATGAGACTAACCCGGCGCCGCGTCCTTGGAACCGGCTCCGCGGCACTCGCCGCCACGATGTTTGGTAAGCGCGCCGTTGCGGCGGCCGAGTTCGACTTCAAGCTCGGCGTCAACACTCCGGAAACCCATCCGCTAACAATCCGCCTGACTGAGGCCGCCAAGGCGGTCGGCGCGCAGTCGTCCGGCCGGGTCAACATCACGGTGTTCGCCAACACCAGCTCGGAGGCGATCCGGAGATGCTGTCGCAGGTCCGCGCCGGCGGGATCGAGCTGCTGGCCGCGCCCAGCATGACGCTGTCGACGCTGGTGCCGCTATCGGGGCTGCCCAGCATCGGTTTCGCCTTTCAGTCCTACGACCAGGTCTGGGCGGCGATGGACGGCGGCGTCGGCGACCTCGTGCGCGAGGCGATCACGAAGACCGGCGTCGTGCCGCTGAAGAAGGTCTGGGACAACGGCTTCCGTCAGATCACCTCGTCGTCGAGCCGGCAGCTCAACAGCGTCGACGATCTCAAGGGTTTCAAGATCCGCGTGCCGGTGACGGCATTGCTGACGTCGCTGTTCTCAGGGCTTGGCGCGCTGCCGTCGAGCATCTCCTACAGCGAACTCTATTCGGCGCTGCAGACCCACATCGTCGAAGGGCAGGAGAACCCGCTGGCGCAGGTCTCGACCGGCAAGCTCTACGAGGTGCAGAAATTCTGCGCGCTCTCGAACCATTGCTGGAGCGGTTACTGGATCCTCGGCAACCGCCGCGCGATGGCGGCCCTGCCGCCCGATCTGCTCGAGCTCATCAATGCCGCGTTCGACGCCGCGGCGGTGAAGGAGCGCACCGATCTGGTCGAGATGGACCGCTCGCTGCAGGCCGAGCTGACCGAGAAGGGCATGACCTTCAACAAGCCCGATCCCGTGCAGTTCAGGGCCGCGTTGGTGAAGGCCGGCTTCTACACGCAGTGGCAGAAGACCTACGGCGCGGACGCCTGGGCGGCGCTGGAGAAATACACCGGCAAGCTGACGTGAGCGCAGCCTGACATCACGCGCCGGCTCGGCTGAGACGGGTGCTAGCTCGCGCGCGCGATGTCGGCGCGGATCGCGCGTGCCGCCAACACGAACAGCAGGGCACCGAGCGTCGTCGTGAGCGCGGCCGACAGCAGCGAGTAGCGAACCGCATCGACGCCGTAGGTGCCTTTCAGCGCGTCATTGATCATGCCGACGGCGAGGGGGCCGACGCCCTGGCCGAAGCAGGTCGCGGTCAGCAGCACGATCGCCGAGGCCAGCGCGCGCATGCTGGGTTTTGCCACCGTCTGCGCAATCGCGAAGATCGGGCCGAGATGAAAGCCGACCATGAACGAGGTCAGCGCCAGCGTCGCGACCATCAGCGTGAAGCTTTGCGTCAGCATGCACAGCGCGAACACCGGGCCGGCGAGACCGGACATGATCGCGGGCGCCCACAGCTTCCAGCGGTCGTCGCGACGGCCGATCTGCGCCACCACGAGGCCACCGATCAGCGTGCCCGCCATGCCGGCGAGACCCTTGAAGGTGCCGGCATAGGTGCCGATCTCGGCGCTGGTGAGGTGATGGATCCGCGCCAGGAACGGCGGGATCCACACCGCGGTGGCGTAGTTGGTGTAGGTCGTCAGACAAGAGCCGATCAGCACGATGACGAAGCTCGGCTGCGATACCAGGAAACGCAGCGTCGGCCCCAGCGGCTCGGCCTTGAAGGTCTCGGCCATCGCGCCGCGCTTCGGCTCGGCGATCGTCAGCCACAAGACGGCGGCGAGCGCGATGCCGGGCAGGCCGGCGGTGAAGAACGCCATCCGCCAGCCATAGTGCTGGTTGACATAGCCGCCGATGAAATAGCCGAGGAAGACGCCGAGATAGGTGCCGATCGCGTAGATGCCGAGCGCGCGCGGTCGTTCGTTCTTGTCGAAGAGATCGGCGATCATCGATTGCGAGGCCGGCGTGCCCGCCGACTCCCCGATGCCGACGCCGACCCGGGCCAATGCCAGCGTCGTGAAGCTGGAGGCGAGGCCGCAGAGATAGGTCATCGCGCTCCAGAACGCGAAGGCGACCGCGACGATGTTGCGGCGGTTGAGGCGATCGGCCATCCGCGCGATCGGAATGCCGAGCAGCGAATAGAACAGCACGAAACCGAACCCGGCGAGCAGGCCCATCGTGGTGTCGCTGAGCGTGAACTCCTTCTTGATCGGTTCGATCAGCACGTTGAAGATGGTGCGGTCGAGGAAGTTGAGGGCGTAGATGATCGTGAGCAAGGCGAGGACGTAGTAGCGGCGCGCCGAGGCGCGGCCGCAGCTTGCGTTGGCGCGGCCGCCTGCGGTGCGACATCGACCATCACTTCCTCCCCCGATCTTCTTTGTTGTTGTTGCTTGCGCGCGGGCCTTACGCCTCGCGGATGTAATTCCCTGCCTCGAATTCGACCGGCCTCGTGTCGGCGTCGAACGACACCCCGATCGGGTCGCGGCCGGTGGCCATGGCCTCGAGCTGGTCAGCGAGCATCCGGCGGATCATCAGGATGCCGCGGTCGCTCTGGCCAAAATGCTCTTCGGAATGGATCGTCACCGCTCCCTGGCCGACCTGGGCCTCGTAGTCGCCGGGAAATTGCTGGTGCTCGGCCTCGGTCATGTCCCACCAGAACTTGCCGTTGAACTTCGAGCGCATCCGCCCGATATCGCCCGCGTTCTTGACCCGGCCGGCGACGTAGATGCGGAACGAGGTGTCGTCGATCGGCAAGGTCCAGCCGATCGATTCGACGCGCGCGAACTGCGCGACGCGCGGATTGGGCACGACGCGGAGTGTGGGGAGGGCGGCCTCGGTGACGCGATAGAACACCTTGCCGTCGTCCTGCCTGCGGATCGAACGCACCGTGATGCCGCGCGGCGACATCTCGAACTTCACGTCGGGCATCGAGGCCATCATGTTGGTGAACTGCGGCCCTGAGAACGAGCCGTGCAGCACCGGCACATGGTAGGGGTCGGCGACGTTCTCGAAATGCTGCAGCCAGTTGCAGGGGATCACGGCAGGGCCGCCGCCGCCGATCGAGGAATCGTCGGCCTCGACGAACTCGCCGTCGTCCATGTTTTCCAGGCACTCGTAGCGCGGCAGCACCGGCCTTTTCTCGGCCGGCCCCATATAGGCGAAGATCAGGCCGTAGCGTTCCTGCACCGGATACCAGGGCTGGCGCACCTTGTCCTTGAACAGGCCGCCGTCGGGCTCGCAGGGTTGTTCGAGGCAGCGGCCCTCGGTGTCGAATTTCCAGCCGTGATAGCAGCAGCGGATACCGTCTTCCTCGACCTTGCCGTAATAGAGCGTGGTGCCGCGGTGGCAGCAGCGCGCATGTAGCAGGCCGGCCCGGCCATGCCGGTCGCGGAACAGGATCAGGTCTTCGCCAAGTGCGCGGACTTTTCTGGGGATATCGGAGGCGTCACCGGTGAGGCCGACCGGGTGCCAATACCGGCGCAACAGCTCGCCCATCGGCGTGCCGCGGCCGACCGAGGTGAGCTCGGTCCGGGTGCTCGACGGCTTCATCGCATAGGCCGTGCCGAGATCGCGGTCCCGGTGGGTGATCGTCATGTTGTCCTCCCCGCCGCTGGTCGGGCGCCGGCGGCTGATCTATCGTTGACCAAGTCAACGATAGATAGATGACAATGTCAACGATATCGTTGAGCTTGGCAGCGCGCGGCTTTGTTGGCAGAGGTTGGTGATGACCGAGAAGCTCAGGACTGAGAGGGCCTTGCCGCCGGAGGCCGTTGTCGATTCCGAACTGGCGCCGATCACCGCGATGATGTCGTCGCGGCTGATGGTGCTGGCGAACCTGCTCAGGCGCGGCGCGATGCTGCGCTACAAGCGCCTGACCGGCCTGTCCTCGGTCGAGTTCGGTCTGGTCGCCTCGCTCGGTCGGCGGCCGCCGATGAGTGTGGTGCGGCTCGCCGAGGCCGTCGGCATGGACAAGGGGCAGATCAGCCGGGCGCTCGCCGAGCTCGTGGCGCGCAAGCTGGTGGCGAAGGCGGCCAATCCGCGCGACAACCGGGAGACCCTGGTCTCTCTCACCAAGGCCGGCCTGGCAGCCCATGATGCCATCGTGGCCGGCGCGCAGGAGCGAAACCGGCACCTGCTGGAACAGCTTGCGCCGGGGGATCTTGAGCTGCTGCTCGGACACATCGATCGGCTCACCCTGACCGCCGCCGAGATGCTCGCTGCCGAGCGGGGGCTGGGCTGATATGGGGAGAGCGCAGGGCACCGGATGGCCGCCGCGGCGTTGCCCATGGAGGCAAGCGCATCCGCCTGATGAGGCCAAGAGCCCGCGGGAAGGACGGTAAAAGCGTCAAAATAGCTTGTCTTGCGCCCCCTGTTGCGCTGCGCTAAAGCCTCAA
Organism: Bradyrhizobium sp. KZN70725; assembly: GCF_055264925.1. Classification (NCBI taxonomy): domain Bacteria; kingdom Pseudomonadati; phylum Pseudomonadota; class Alphaproteobacteria; order Hyphomicrobiales; family Nitrobacteraceae; genus Bradyrhizobium; species Bradyrhizobium sp. KZN70725. The sequence continues at coordinate 133,056 of NZ_JBUYWT010000009.1, read as the reverse complement.
GAACAATTCCAATCAACGAATCTGCGGCATGTCCGAAACCGCAGCAAGAAGGCCTCGCCGATGACCGGCATCCTGCAGAATTATCTCCCACTTGTGGTCTTTATCGGAGTCGCGAGCCTGATCGGTCTGGCACTCCTGATCGCGCCGTTCCTGGTCGCGTTCCAATCGCCGGACCCGGAAAAGCTGTCCGCCTATGAATGCGGATTCAACGCTTTTGACGACGCCCGCATGAAGTTCGACGTCCGGTTCTATCTGGTGGCGATCCTCTTCATCATCTTCGACCTCGAAGTGGCGTTCCTGTTCCCCTGGGCCGTGGCGTTCGGAAAGCTCGGCGCCACCGGGTTCTGGTCGATGATGGTGTTCCTGGCCGTGCTGACGGTCGGATTTGCGTATGAATGGAAGAAAGGCGCGCTCGAATGGGATTGAGCCCCACCGCCGCAACCTCCCAGCCGGCGATTGCCAAATCTGAGATCGCCATGGCTCCGAGGGGTATCCTTGATCCGTCGACCGGTAAGCCGGTCGGCGCCAATGATCCGTTTTTCCTCGAGGTCAATCACGAGCTGTCCGACAAGGGCTTCTTCGTCGCTGCAGCCGATGACCTCATCACCTGGGCGCGCACCGGCTCCCTGATGTGGATGACCTTCGGTCTCGCCTGCTGTGCGGTCGAGATGATGCAGGTCTCGATGCCGCGCTATGACGTCGAACGCTTCGGCTTCGCACCGCGCGCCTCGCCGCGGCAGTCCGACGTGATGATCGTTGCGGGCACCCTGACCAACAAGATGGCGCCCGCGCTGCGCAAGGTCTACGACCAGATGCCGGAGCCGCGCTACGTGATCTCGATGGGCTCCTGCGCCAATGGCGGCGGCTACTATCACTACTCCTATTCGGTGGTGCGTGGCTGCGATCGCATCGTGCCGATCGACATCTACGTGCCCGGCTGCCCGCCCACGGCGGAAGCGCTGCTCTACGGTGTGCTGCTGCTGCAGAAGAAGATCCGCCGTATCGGCACTATTGAACGCTAAGGTTTCAGGTATGGACGACGGCAAGCTCGACGCCCTTGGGCAGACGATCGTGAGCGCGCTTCCGGGCGCGGCCACGGCGCACTCGGTCGCGTTCAATCAGCTCACTATCGACGTCGAGATTGGCAGAATCGTGGAGGTCGCCAGGTTTCTGCGTGACGATCCCGGCTGCCGTTTCGTCAACGTCACCGACGTGACCGCGGTCGACTATCCGAGCCGCGAGAAGCGCTTCGACGTCGTCTACCATCTGCTGTCGCCGACGCTGAACGCGCGCGTCCGTTTGCGCGGGCAGGCCGACGAGACCACGCAGGTGCCGTCGATCATCGGCGTCTTCCCGGGCGCCGACTGGTTCGAGCGCGAGACCTACGACCTCTATGGCGTGATCTTCACCGGCCATCCCGACATGCGCCGCCTGCTGACGGACTACGGCTTCGACGGCCATCCGCTGCGCAAGGATTTCCCGCTCACCGGCTTCGTCGAGGTCCGCTACGACGACCAGGAGAAGCGGGTGCTGTATGAGCCGGTCCGGCTCAACCAGGAATTCCGCAAGTTCGATTTCCTTTCGCCCTGGGAAGGCGCGGACTATCCGCTGCCCGGCGATGAGAAGGTCAAGGCGGAGCCGAAGCCATGAATGAACAACCGCAAAACCTTCGTAACTTCACCATCAACTTTGGGCCGCAGCATCCGGCGGCGCACGGCGTGCTTCGTCTTGTGTTGGAGCTTGACGGCGAAGTCGTCGAACGCGTCGATCCGCATATCGGCCTGCTTCACCGCGGCACCGAGAAGCTGATCGAGCACAAGACCTATCTGCAGGCGATTCCCTATTTCGACCGGCTCGACTATGTCGCGCCGATGAACCAGGAGCATGCGTTCTGCCTCGCGGCGGAAAAGCTGCTCGGCATTACGGTGCCGCGCCGCGGCCAGTTGATCCGCGTGCTCTATTGCGAGATCGGCCGCATCCTGTCGCATCTGCTCAACGTCACCACCCAGGCGATGGACGTCGGCGCGCTGACCCCGCCGCTGTGGGGCTTCGAAGAGCGCGAGAAGCTGATGGTGTTCTATGAGCGCGCCTCGGGCTCGCGCATGCACGCGGCGTTCTTCCGCGTCGGCGGCGTGCATCAGGACCTGCCGCCGAAGCTGATCGACGACATCGAGGCGTGGTGCGATCCGTTCCTCAAGGTCGTCGACGACCTCGATCGGCTGCTCACCGGCAACCGCATCTTCAAGCAGCGCAACGTCGATATCGGCGTGGTGCCGCTCAAGGAAGCCTGGGAGTGGGGCTTCTCCGGCGTGATGGTGCGCGGCTCGGGCGCGGCCTGGGACCTGCGCAAGTCGCAGCCCTACGAGTGCTACGCCGAGATGGATTTCGACATTCCGATCGGAAAGAACGGCGACTGCTACGACCGCTATCTGATCCGCATGGAAGAGATGCGCCAGTCGGTGCGCATCATGAAGCAGTGCATCCAGAAGCTCAAGGCACCCGACGGGCAGGGCCCGGTCGTGGTCGAGGACAACAAGATCGCGCCGCCGCGCCGCGGTGAGATGAAGCGCTCGATGGAAGCGCTGATCCATCACTTCAAGCTCTACACCGAAGGCGTGCACGTGCCGGCCGGCGAAATCTATGCCGCGGTCGAGGCGCCGAAGGGCGAGTTCGGCGTCTACCTCGTCGCCGACGGCTCCAACAAGCCCTACAAGTGCAAGATCCGCGCGCCGGGCTTCGCCCATCTGCAGGCGATGGATCACATCTGCAGGGGCCATCTGCTGGCCGACGTTTCCGCCATCCTGGGCTCGCTGGACATCGTGTTCGGCGAAGTCGACCGGTGACGATGTCCGCATCCGAACCGCGCGCAATGAGAGTTTGATCGATGTCTGTCCGCCGCCTTGCCCCGAAGGAATTGCAGCCCGCGAGCTTCACGTTCACGGACGAGAATCTTGCCTGGGCCAAGAAGCAGATCGAGAAATATCCGCCGGGACGGCAGGCTTCGGCCGCGATCGCGATCCTGTGGCGCGTGCAGGAGCAGCATGACGGCTGGGTCTCGGAAGCCGCGATCCGCGCTGTCGCCGACCTGCTCGAGATGCCGCATATCCGCATGCTTGAGATCGCGACGTTCTACACCATGTTCCAGCTCTCGCCGGTCGGCAAGAAGGCGCATGTGCAGGTGTGCGGCACCACGCCGTGCCGGCTGCGCGGCGCCGCCGACCTGATCGAGGTCTGCCAGCACCGCATCCATCACGATCCCTTCCAGCTGTCGAAGGACGGCAACTTCTCCTGGGAAGAAGTCGAGTGCTTAGGGGCCTGCGTGAACGCGCCGATGGTGCTGATCTGGAAGGACACCTATGAGGACCTGACCAAGGAAAGCTTCGGCAAGGTGCTCGACGGCTTTGCCGCCGGCAATCCGCCGAAGCCGGGCCCGCAGGTCGACCGTCAGTTCTCGGCGCCCGCGGGCGGGCCGACGACGCTGAAGGAAACCACCTGATGCGGAGCTTTCAGGTGCTAGCAGATGAGACGGGAAGGGGCGCTGCGATGAAGGCCTGGCGCACGATCGCCCTGCATACCGTTGTCGCGGCGGGCTTCATGTTCCTGCTGCAACGCTACGGCCTGAGCGCCACGCTGGAATCCAGCCTGTTGTGGGCCATCGTGTTCGGCGGCTGCGCTGCCGGGCTCGCTTATTCGCAAGCCAATCGGTGATGTTCGGAAAGTTTTGAGCATGCTCGACGACAAGGACCGCATCTTCAAGAACCTCTACGGCCTGCATGATTGGGGCCTCGAGGGCGCGCGCCGCAGAGGCGCCTGGGATGGCACCAAGGGGATCATCGACAAGGGTCGCGACTGGATCATCAACGAGATGAAGGCGTCGGGTCTGCGCGGCCGCGGCGGCGCCGGCTTCCCGACCGGGATGAAGTGGTCCTTCATGCCGAAGGAATCCAAGGACGGCCGTCCGAGCTATCTCGTCGTCAACGCCGACGAGTCGGAGCCCGGCACCTGCAAGGACCGCGAGATCATGCGGCACGATCCGCATCTTTTGGTCGAGGGCTGCCTGCTCGCGAGCTTCGCGATGGGCGCGCATGCCTGCTACGTCTATATCCGCGGCGAGTTCATCCGCGAACGCGAGCGGCTGCAGGCGGCGATCGACCAGGCCTATGAGGCCAAGCTGGTCGGCAAGGACAATATCAACGGCTGGCCGTTCGACATCTATGTCGCGCATGGCGCCGGCGCCTATATCTGCGGCGAGGAGACCGCGCTGCTCGAGAGCCTTGAGGGCAAGAAGGGGCAGCCGCGGCTGAAGCCGCCGTTCCCGGCCAATGTCGGCCTCTATGGCTGCCCGACCACCGTCAACAACGTCGAGTCGATCGCGGTCGCACCGGACATCCTGCGCCGCGGCGCCGCCTGGTTCGCCGGCATCGGCCGGCCGAACAATGTCGGCACCAAGCTGTTCTGCATCTCCGGCCACGTCGAGCGGCCCTGCAACGTCGAAGAGGCGATGGGGATTCCGTTCCGCGAGCTGATCGAGAAGCATTGCGGCGGCATCCGCGGCGGCTGGGGCAATCTGAAGGCCGTGATCCCCGGCGGTTCGTCGGTGCGCATGGTGCCGGCCGAGCAGATCATCGACACGCCGATGGATTTCGACAGCCTGAGCAAGCTGCGCTCGGGCCTCGGCACCGCGGCGGTGATCGTGATGGACAAGTCGACCGACCTGATCCGGGCGATCGCGCGCATCTCCTATTTCTACAAGCATGAGAGCTGCGGCCAGTGCACGCCGTGCCGCGAGGGCACGGGGTGGATGTGGCGCGTCCTGACCCGGATGGCCGACGGCCGTGCCCACAAGCGCGAGATCGACATGTTGCTCGAGGTCACCAAGCAGGTCGAGGGCCACACTATCTGCGCGCTCGGCGACGCCGCCGCCTGGCCGATCCAGGGCCTGATCGCGCATTTCCGTCACGAGATCGAAGAGCGCATCGACCAATATTCGCACAAGGCCGATCTCGACGACCAGGGCATTCGCGATCCCATGCACATGGTAGCCGCGGAGTAATGTTGGTGATGACGCAACAGGCCGCATGGTGGCAGAAGTACGGGACGCTTGCGCAGATGGCGCAGGCGACCGTGGCGCTGCTCGGCTTTGTTGCAATCCTGCTGCAGATCAACGAAATCCGTACCTCGAACCGTGCTTCCAGCGCGCGTTCGGCGTTTCTCGGCTACACCGATCTCGCATTCCAGAATCCGAAATTCGCTCAGCCGGACTACGAGACCATCAAGGCCGCCGGTCGCGAAGAGCGGTCCCAATATGAGAGTTTTGTCTCGTATTTCCTCTATGCCTGCGAGGAGACCTTTGCCGCCTTCGCGGATAAGCGCGAATGGCAGGCATCGTGTGACTACGACCTGAAACCGCATCTGCCGTTCCTCTGCGAGAAGAACCAGGCGCAGCCTGCCTATCTCGCGACCTACGGCGCCGACACCCAGCAATGGGTGAAGACCTCATTGAAAACCGCGAGCGTCGCACCGCCCGACTGCAAGCTCGGAAAGACTTGAGACAGACATGAGCAAGATCATCGTCGATGGCAAAGAGATCGATGTGCCGCCGGAGTACACGCTGCTGCAGGCATGCGAGGCGGCCGGCGCAGAGATTCCGCGCTTCTGCTATCACGAGCGGCTGTCGATCGCCGGCAATTGCCGGATGTGCCTGGTCGAGGTGAAGGGCGGCCCGAAGCCGGTCGCGAGCTGCGCCTGGGCCGTGCGCGACTGCCGGCCGGGCCCGAAGGGCGAGCCGCCGGAAATCTCGACCCGTTCGCCGATGGTGAAGAAGGCGCGCGAAGGCGTGATGGAGTTCCTGCTGATCAACCATCCGCTGGACTGCCCGATCTGCGACCAGGGCGGCGAGTGCGATCTGCAGGACCAGGCGATGGGCTACGGCGTCGACACCAGCCGTTTCGCCGAGAACAAGCGCGCGGTCGAGGACAAGTATCTCGGCGCGCTGGTCAAGACCTCGATGAACCGCTGCATCCAGTGCACGCGCTGCGTCCGCTTCTCCGCCGAAGTCTGCGGCGCGCCGGAAATGGGCGCGACCGGCCGCGGCGAGGACATGGAGATCACCACCTATCTCGAGCAGGCGCTGAGCTCGGAGCTGCAGGGCAACCTCGTCGATATCTGCCCGGTCGGCGCGCTGACCTCGAAGCCCTACGCCTTCGCGGCGCGGCCCTGGGAGCTCGGCAAGACCCAGTCGGTCGACGTCATGGACGGCGTGGGATCTGCGATCCGCGTCGACACCCGCGGCCGCGAGGTGATGCGCATCCTACCGCGCATCAACGAGGCGGTGAACGAGGAGTGGATCTCCGACAAGACCCGCCACATCGTCGACGGCCTGCGTACGCAGCGCCTCGACCGGCCCTATGTGCGCGAGAACGGCCAGCTCCGGCCGGCGACCTGGCAGGAAGCCTTCGCCGCCATCGCTGCCAAGGCCAGCCGCAGCGACGGCAAGCGGATCGGCGCGATCGCCGGCGATCTGGCCGCGGTCGACGAAATGTATGCGCTGAAGGAAATGCTCGCGAAGTTCGGCTCGGTCAATCTCGCCGTGCAGGGCGGCGATGCGTTCGACGCCAAGGCCGGCCGCGGCTCCTACATCTTCAATCCGACCATTGCCGGCATCGACCAGGCCGACGCGATCCTGATCATCGGCTCGCATCCGCGCAAGGAAGCCGCGGTGCTGAACGCGCGGATCCGCAAGCGCTGGCGCACCGGCGGGCTCAAGGTCGGCATGATCGGCGCCAAGGCCGATTTCACCTATGACCATGAGTATCTCGGTGCGGGTACTGACACGCTGGCCGATCTCGTGGCGGGCAAGCACTCCTTTGCCGACGTGCTGAAGAATGCGCAGCACCCGATCATCCTGGTCGGCGCCGGCGCCTACACCAGGCATGACGGCGCTGCGGTGCTGGCGCAGGCCGCCAAGCTCGCCGTTAATGTCGGCGCGCTGAAGGACGGCTGGAACGGCTTTGCCGTGTTGCAGGATACCGCCTCGCGCGCCGGCGCGCTCGATATCGGCTTCTCGCCGGCGGCTGGTGGCCTGACCTCAGCGCAGATGACGACCTTCGGCACGCTCGACGTGCTGTTCCTGCTCGGCGCCGACGAGATCAAGGTGCCGGACGGTACCTTCGTGGTCTATATCGGCACCCATGGCGACCAGGGCGCGCATCGCGCCGACGTCATCCTGCCGGGCGCGGCCTATACCGAGAAGTCCGGCATCTACGTCAACACCGAAGGCCGGGCGCAGATCGCCAACCGCGCCGCATTCCCGCCGGGCGAGGCCCGCGAGGACTGGGCGATCATCCGCGCGCTGTCCGACGTGCTCGGCAAGAAGCTGCCGTTCGACTCGCTGCAGGCGCTGCGCCAGGCTATGTTCAAGGCCTACCCGCATCTGATGCGGCTCGACCAGATCGAGGCCGGCAAGCCCGACGACGTCAAGGCGCTGGCAGGCAAGGGCGGCAGCGTCGACAAGGCGGCATTCAAGCCGACCGTCGAGGACTTCTATCTGACCAACCCGATCGCGCGGGCCTCTGCCGTGATGGCGGAGTGCTCGCGGCTGGCGTCGGGCCGAATGCTGACGGCAGCGGAGTGAGCGTGACCTGATGGCTGAATTCTTCGCAAGCTCGTTCTGGACCGGCTTCCTCTGGCCGCTGATCATCATGGTCGCGGAGAGCCTGTTGCTGCTGGTCGTGCTCCTGATCGCGATCGCCTACATCCTGCTCGCCGACCGCAAGATCTGGGCGGCGGTGCAGATCCGCCGCGGCCCCAACGTGGTCGGGCCGTTCGGATTGCTGCAATCCTTCGCCGACCTCCTGAAATTCGTGCTGAAGGAGCCGGTGATTCCGTCCGGCTCCAACAAGGGCGTGTTCCTGCTCGCGCCGCTGGTGTCGTGCATCCTGGCGCTGGCCGCCTGGGCGGTGATCCCGTTCGATCTCGGCTGGGTGATCTCCGACATCAATGTCGGCGTTCTCTACATCTTCGCGATCTCGTCGCTGTCGATCTACGGCATCATCATGGCCGGCTGGTCGTCGAACTCGAAATATCCGTTCCTGGCCGCGCTGCGCTCGGCGGCGCAGATGGTGTCCTACGAGGTCTCGATCGGCTTCGTCATCATCACCGTGCTGCTCTGCGTCGGCTCGCTGAACCTGTCGGCTGTGGTCGAGGCGCAGAACACCCGCGGGCTTGCGCACCTGATCGGCCTGCCGCAGCTCACTATCCTGAACTGGTATGTGTGGCCGCTGTTCCCGATGTTCGTCGTGTTCTACGTCTCGGCGCTGGCCGAAACCAATCGTCCGCCGTTCGATCTAGTCGAGGCCGAATCCGAGTTGGTCGCCGGCTTCATGACCGAATACGGCTCGACCCCGTATCTTTTGTTCATGCTCGGCGAGTATGTCGCGATCACCACGATGTGCGCGCTGGCGTCGATCCTGTTCCTGGGCGGCTGGCTGCCGCCGGTCAATCTGCCGCCGTTCACCTGGATTCCGGGCATCGTCTGGTTCGCCCTGAAGGTGTTCTTCATGTTCTTCATGTTCGCGATGGCGAAGGCGATCGTGCCGCGCTACCGCTACGATCAACTGATGCGGCTCGGCTGGAAGGTGTTCCTGCCGCTGTCGCTGGCGATGGTGGTGATCGTGGCCGGCGTGCTGCAGTTCGCCGGCATCGCGCCGAAGTGAGGCCGTCATGAGTGTCAATGTCAACGCAACCGCCCGCTCGCTTCTGCTGTCGGAATTCGTCTCGGCGTTCTTCCTCGCGATGCGCTATTTCTTCCAGCCGAAGCCGACGCTGAACTATCCCTTCGAGAAGGGCCCGATCTCGCCGCGCTTCCGCGGCGAGCACGCGCTGCGCCGCTATCCGAACGGCGAGGAACGCTGCATCGCCTGCAAGCTGTGCGAGGCGATCTGCCCGGCGCAGGCGATCACGATCGAGGCCGGCCCGCGCCGCAACGACGGCACCCGCCGCACGGTGCGGTACGACATCGACATGGTGAAGTGCATCTATTGCGGCCTGTGCCAGGAGGCATGCCCGGTGGACGCCATCGTCGAGGGACCGAATTTCGAATTCGCGACCGAGACCCGCGAGGAACTGTACTATGACAAGGCCAAGCTGCTCGCCAATGGCGACCGCTGGGAGCGCGAGATCGCGAAGTCGATCGCGCTCGACGCGCCATACCGGTGAGGTGAGGGCATGATCCTTCCGGCGCTGTTCTTCTACCTGTTTGCTGCGGCCTGCGTGGCCTCGGCGGTGATGGTGATTGTCTCGCGCAATCCCGTGCACTCCGTGCTGTTCCTGATCCTGGCCTTCGTCAACGCGGCCGGGCTGTTCATCCTGATGGGCGCCGAGTTCCTCGGGATGATGCTGATCGTGGTCTATGTCGGCGCGGTCGCGGTGCTGTTCCTGTTCGTGATCATGATGCTCGACGTCGACTTCGTCGAGCTACGCGAGGGCTTCATCCAGTATCTGCCGATTGGCATCGTGATCGGCGGCATCTTCATGTTCGAGCTGCTGCTCGTCGTCGGCGCCTGGGTGATCAACCCGGCCGTGACCAAGACGATCACCGCGGCGATCCCGACCAATGTCAGCAACACCGAGGCGCTCGGCCTCGTGCTCTATACGAAGTACATCCATTACTTCCAGCTCGCCGGCATGGTGTTGCTGGTCGCGATGATCGGCGCCATCGTGCTGACGCTGCGCCACAAGGCCAAGGTCAAGCGGCAGAACATCAACGTGCAGAACGCGCGCACGCCCGAGATGGCGATGGCGATGCGCAAGGTGGCGTCGGGGCAGGGCCTGCAGGATGCCGACGCGGCGGAGTGGGTGAAATGACGATCGGGCTCGGACACTATCTCGCGGTCGCCGCGATCCTGTTCACGCTCGGGATCCTCGGCATCTTCCTCAACCGCAAGAACATCATCGTCATCCTGATGTCGATCGAGCTGATCCTGCTGTCGGTCAACATCAACCTGGTGGCGTTCTCGACCTTCCTCGGCGACATCGTCGGCCAGGTGTTCGCGCTCTTGGTGCTGACGGTGGCCGCCGCCGAGGCTGCGATCGGTCTCGCCGTGCTGGTGGTGTATTTCCGCAACCGCGGTTCGATCGCGGTTGAAGACGTCAATCTGATGAAGGGCTAGGCGCAGTTATGGTTCAGGCAATCGTATTCCTGCCTCTGCTGGGCGCCATCCTCGCAGGCATTATCTCGCTGGTCGGTGCCCATGCGCGCTGCCCGAGCGGCGATACCGTCGACCATCACGACGATGCGCATGGCGACGCCCATGCCTCCGCGGCCCATGACGATCACGGCCATGATGACCATGGCCATGACGATCACCATGTCTCCGAGCCGGCGGCCGCCGGCTCGCGCCTTGCCGAGCTGATCACCACGGGCCTCTTGTTCGTGTCGGCGGCGCTGTCGTGGTTCACGCTGGTCGATGTCGGCTTCATGCACCATGACGCGCGCGTCGTGCTGCTGCCCTGGATCAACTCGGGCGACCTGCAGGTGGCCTGGACGCTGCGGGTCGACACCCTGACCGCGGTGATGCTGGTCGTGGTCAACACGGTGTCCGCGCTCGTCCACCTCTATTCCATCGGCTACATGGACGAGGATCCGAACCGGCCGCGCTTCTTCGGCTATCTCTCGCTGTTCACCTTCGCGATGTTGATGCTGGTGACGTCGGACAACCTCGTTCAGCTGTTCTTCGGCTGGGAGGGCGTCGGCCTCGCGAGCTACTTGCTGATCGGGTTCTGGTACCAGAAGCCGTCGGCCAATGCCGCGGCGATCAAGGCCTTCGTGGTCAACCGCGTCGGCGACTTCGGCTTCGCGCTCGGCATCTTCGCGATCTACGCGCTGGTCGGCTCGACCGATTTCGAGACCATCTTCCATGCCGCGCCCGGTCTGACCGGCAAGACCATCAACTTCTTCGGCTGGCAGGCCGACGCGCTGACCTTGACCTGCCTGTTGCTGTTCATGGGCGCGATGGGCAAGTCGGCCCAGTTCCTGCTGCACACCTGGTTGCCGGACGCGATGGAAGGTCCGACCCCGGTGTCGGCACTGATCCATGCCGCGACCATGGTCACCGCCGGCGTGTTCATGGTGGCGCGGCTGTCGCCGCTGTTCGAGCTGTCGCCGACCGCGCAGGCGGTGGTGATGTTCTTCGGCGCGACCACGGCGTTCTTCGCCGCCACGATCGGCCTCGTGCAGAACGACATCAAGCGCATCGTCGCGTATTCGACCTGTTCGCAGCTCGGCTACATGTTCGTGGCGATGGGAGCGGGGGCCTATTCGGTCGGCATGTTCCATTTGTTCACGCACGCCTTCTTCAAGGCGCTGCTGTTCTTAGGGTCAGGCTCGGTGATCTACGCGATGCATCACGAGCAGGACATCCGCAACATGGGCGGCCTGTGGCGCAAGATCCCGTACACCTTCGCGGTGATGTGCATTGGCACCCTGGCGCTGACCGGCTTCCCGCTGTTCGCCGGCTACTTCTCCAAGGACGCGATCATCGAGGCGGCCTATGCGGCGCATAATCCGTTCGCGACCTACGCCTATCTCTTGACCATCGTGGCCGCCGGCCTGACCTCGTTCTACTCCTGGCGCCTGATCTTCAAGACGTTCTTCGGCGAGCCGCACGACCAGAAGCACTACGACGCGGCGCATGAGAGCCCGGTGTGGATGCTGGTGCCGATCGGCGTGCTCGCCGCCGGCTCGATCCTGGCGGGCCTGCCGTTCAAGGAGCTGTTCGTCAACCCGCACGGCGTGGAAGAGTTCTTCCGCGAGTCCGTGAAGATGAACCCGCACATCCTCGAGGACATGGAGCACATGCCGGGCTGGCTTGCGCCGCTGCCCACCGTGATGATGGCGCTCGGCCTGTTCATCTCGTATCTGTTCTACATCCGCAGGCCGTACCTACCGGTCGAGCTCGCGCAGCAGCAGCCGATGCTGTACCAGTTCCTGCTCAACAAATGGTACTTCGACGAGCTGTACGACTGGATCTTCGTGCGCCCGGCGAAGTGGCTCGGCTACACGCTGTGGAAGAAGGGCGACGGCTTCATCATCGACGGCTTCGGTCCCGATGGCGTCTCCGCCCGCGTGCTCGACGTCACCCGCAACGTCGTGAAATTGCAGACCGGCTACCTCTATCACTACGCATTCGCGATGCTGATCGGGGCCGCCGGATTGATCACCTGGTTCATGTTCGGCTTGGGAGGCCAGTAGATGACAACCTGGCCCATCCTTTCGGTCACGACCTTCCTGCCGGCGGTCGGTGCGATCCTGGTCTATCTGCTGGCGCGGGGCGGTGACGAGACCGCGAGCCGCACGGCGCGCTGGATCGCGCTGTGGACCACGCTGATCACCTTCGCGATCTCGCTGATCCTGGTGGCGCGCTTCGATCCGGCCTCGACCGACTTCCAGTTTGTCGAGAAGGCGTCCTGGCTCGCCACCGGCATCACCTATCACATGGGCGTCGACGGCATCTCGCTGCCGCTGATCATCCTGACCACCGCGATCATGCCGCTCTGCATCATCGCGAGCTGGAAGTCGGTGACGCAGCGCGTCGGCGAATACATGATGGCGTTTCTGATCCTGGAAACGCTGATGGTCGGCACCTTCTCGGCGCTCGACCTCGTGCTGTTCTATTTGTTCTTCGAGGGCGGCCTGATCCCGATGTTCCTGATCATCGGCGTCTGGGGCGGCCCGCGCCGGGTCTATGCGTCGTTCAAGTTCTTCCTCTACACCTTCCTCGGCTCGGTCCTGATGCTGCTCGCCATCATGGCGCTGTACTGGAACGCCGGCACGACCGACATCCCGACCCTGATGCACACCGCGGTGCCGCGGTCGATGCAGACCTGGGCATGGCTGGCCTTCTTCGCCTCGTTCGCGGTGAAGATGCCGATGTGGCCGGTGCACACCTGGCTGCCCGACGCGCACGTCGAGGCGCCGACGGCGGGCTCGGTGATCCTGGCCGCGATCCTGCTGAAGATGGGCGGCTACGGCTTCCTGCGCTTCTCGCTGCCGATGTTTCCGCTGGCCTCGCACGACTTCGCGCCGTTCGTGTTCGTGCTGTCCGTCATTGCCATCATCTACACCTCGCTGGTGGCGATGATGCAGGAGGACATGAAGAAGCTGATCGCGTATTCTTCCGTCGCGCATATGGGCTTCGTCACCATGGGCATCTTCGCGGTGACCACGCAGGGCGTCGCCGGCGGCATGTTCCAGATGGTCTCGCACGGCATCGTCTCCGGCGCGCTGTTCCTTTGCGTCGGCGTCGTCTACGACCGCATGCACACCCGCGAGATCGCGGCCTATGGCGGTCTCGTCAACCGGATGCCGCTCTACGCGCTGACCTTCATGGTCTTCACCATGGCCAATGTCGGTCTGCCGGGCACCAGCGGATTCGTCGGCGAGTTCATGACGCTGCTCGGCACCTTCAAGATCTCGCTGCCGACGGCGTTCTTCGCCACCACCGGCGTGATCCTGTCGGCCTGCTACGCGCTCTGGCTCTACCGCAAGGTGGTGTTCGGGGCGCTGGTCAAGCCGTCGCTGATGTCGATCAAGGATCTCACCTTCCGCGAATGCGTGACGCTGTTCCCGCTGATCGCACTGACCATCCTGTTCGGCGTCTATCCGAAGCCGGTGCTCGACATGTCGGCGGCCTCGGTGCAGCAGCTCGTCAACAATTACCAAACCGCCGTGACTGCCGTGAAGGCAGCCGCGCTGACCGTCCAGTAAGGCCCTCGTCATGAGCTTTTCCAGTGCAGGTTATCAGTTGCAGCCGGTGCTGCCGGAGCTGGTGCTCGCGGTCGGCGCCATGGTGCTGTTGATGATCGGAGCCTATCGCGGGCAGGGGACGACGCGGCTCGTCACGGCGCTGGCGATCTGTCTCCTGGTGCTGACCGGCGTGCTGGAGCTTTGGTTGCCGGCCGGCAAGCTCGTGACCTTCGGCGGCAGCTTCATCGTCGATGATTTCGCGCGCTTCCTGAAGGTCCTCGCGCTGATCGCCTCGGCGGCAACCCTGATCCTGTCGACGGAGTACCTGTCACAGCCGTCGAGCCGCAACTTCGAGTTCTCGATCCTGGTGCTGCTGTCGACGCTCGGCATGATGGTGCTGATCTCGGCCGGCGACCTGATCTCGCTCTATCTCGGCCTCGAGCTGATGAGCCTTGCGCTCTACGTCGTCGCCGCCAGCCAGCGCGACAACGCCAAGTCGAGCGAGGCGGGCCTGAAGTATTTCGTGCTCGGGGCGCTGTCGTCGGGCATGCTGCTCTACGGCGCCTCGCTGATCTACGGCTTCACCGGCACCGTCAGCTTCGCCGGCATCGCGGCCGCCGCGACGACCGGCAGCATCGGCATCGTGTTCGGCCTGGTGTTCCTGCTCGCCGGCCTCTGCTTCAAGGTGTCGGCGGTGCCGTTCCACATGTGGACGCCCGACGTCTATGAGGGCGCGCCGACGCCGGTGACGGCGTTCTTCGCGTCCGCCCCGAAGGTCGCGGCGCTCGCGGTGTTCACCCGCGCGACGCTGACCGCGTTCCCGGGCATCGTCACCCAGTGGCAGCAGATCCTGGTGTTCGTGGCGATCGCCTCGATGGCGCTGGGCTCGTTTGCCGCGATCGGCCAGACCAACATCAAGCGGCTGATGGCCTATTCCTCGATCGGCCATATGGGCTTTGCGCTGGTCGGCCTCGCTTCCGGCACGGTCGAGGGCGCCCAGGGCGTCCTGATCTACATCACGATCTACGTCGCGATGACGCTCGGTTCCTTCAGCATCATCCTGGCGATGAAGCGCAATGGCCAGGCGCTGGAGCAGATCAGCGATTTCGCCGGCCTCTCCCGCACCAACCCGCTGCTCGCCTTCATCTTCGCGATGCTGCTGTTCTCGCTGGCCGGCGTGCCGCCGCTCGCCGGGTTCTTCGGCAAATGGTACGTGTTCGTCGCCGCGATCAAGGCCAATCTGTTCACGCTCGCCGTGATCGGCGTGCTGACCAGCGTGGTGGGTGCGTTCTACTATCTGTCGATCGTCAAGGTGATGTATTTCGACCAGCCGCTCGGCAAGCTCGACCCGGTCCGCGTCGAGCTGCGCACCGTGCTGGCGGTCGCCGGCATCTTCAATATCTTCTACTTCGCCTATCCGGGCCCGCTGGTGAGTGTGGCCACGGCGGCGGCAAAATCGCTATTTTGACGCGTGCGGTTCCGAAATCGGGATGCTGGCTTTCGGAACCAATCATGCGCATAACGCTGACATGACCTTCACGCTCGGGCCCCGGGCCATAGCGGCGGGCTATCGGCTCGCCGCCTTCGATCAGATCGGCTCGACCAATGCCGAGGCGATGCTGCGCGCCCGCGGCGGCGAGCGGGGGCCGATGTGGTTCGTGACGCCCGAACAGACCGCGGGCCGCGGGCGGCGGCAGCGGGTCTGGGTCGCGCCGCGCGGCAATCTCGCCAGCACGATCCTCGAGGTGACGGACGTCCAGCCGGCAGTCGCCGCTACCCTCGGCTTCGCCGCCGGGCTGTCGCTCGAAGCTGCGCTGCGGAAGGTCAGCATCGAGGCGGCGCTGCGGCTCGGGCCGGACAGCCCGAAGTTCACCCTGAAATGGCCGAACGACGTGCTGGCCAACGGCAGGAAGCTCTCGGGCATCCTGCTTGAGGCCGAAGCCATCGGGAGCCGGCTGGCGGTCGTCGTCGGCATCGGCACCAATGTCGTCGCAGCACCAGAGGGGACGCCGACGCCGGCCGTATCGCTCGCGGCGCTCGGCATCCAGATCGGGGCGGAGGAGCTGTTTGCCGCGCTGTCGGACGCCTGGGTCGAGTTTCGCGGCATCTGGGACGACGGCCGCGGCTTCCCCGAGATCCGCAGGCTGTGGCTGGAGCGCGCGGCCGGGCTCGGCGAGAAGGTCGCGGTCCAGACCGGCTCGGCGACCCTTGAGGGCACGTTCGACACCATCGATGATACCGGCTGCCTGATCGTCCGCACTGCTGATGGCGAGCGCCTGCCCGTGACCGCCGGCGAGGTCTATTTCGGCACCGCAGCCTCGGTGAGGGCGAACTGATGGCGCGTCCGGACGAGCTCACCTTTGCGCCGCTCGGCGGCGTCGGCGAGATCGGCATGAACCTGTCGATCTACGGCCTCGGCAACCGCCACCAGCGGTCCTTCCTCGCGGTCGATCTCGGCGTCTCCTTCGGCGACGAGGAGCATCTGCCGGGCATCGACCTGATCATGCCCGACGTCCGCTTCCTCGAGAAGGAGCGCAACAATCTGGTGGGCCTCGTGCTGACGCACGCCCATGAGGATCATTTCGGTGCCATCATCGATCTTTGGCCGAAGCTCGGCTGCAAGATCTACGCGACGCAATTCAGCGCGGCGCTGTTCGAGGCCAAATGCGCCGCCGAGCGCAACCCGCCAAAAATCCCGGTCACGGTGATCCCGTCGGGCGGGCGAGTCGATATCGGTCCGTTCAATGTCGAGTTCATCCCGGTCGCGCATTCGATTCCGGAATCGCACGCGCTGGCGATCAAGACCGATCTCGGCACCGTGCTGCATACCGGCGACTGGAAGATCGATCCGACCCCGATCATCGGCCAGCCGACCGACGAGCGGCGGCTGCGCGAGCTCGGCGATGAAGGCGTGCTGGCGCTGGTCGGCGATTCCACCAATGCGGTGCGCGACGGGCGCTCGCCGTCGGAGACCGAGGTCGCCGCCACAATCAAGAAGCTGGTCAAGGCGGCCAAGGGCCGGGTCGCGGTCACGACCTTCGCCTCCAATGTCGCCCGGGTGCGGGCGGTGGCGGACGCCGCCAACGCCGCCGACCGCGAGGTCGTCGTGGTCGGCCGTGCCATGGAGCGCGTGGTGCAGGTGGCGCGCGAATGCGGCTATCTCGATGGCTCGCATAAATTCCGCAGCGCCGACTATTACGGCCATTTCCCGGCCGACAGGGTGCTGGCGCTGTGCACCGGCAGCCAGGGCGAGCCGCGTGCGGCGCTGGCGCGGATCGCCAATGACGACCATCCGCAGGTCACCCTGAACAAGGGCGACACCGTGATCTTCTCCTCCCGCACCATTCCCGGCAACGAGAAGGCGGTCGGCTCGATCATCAACAACCTCGTCATGCAGGGCGTCGAGATCATCACCGACCGCGAGCATCTGGTGCACGTCTCCGGCCACCCGCGCCGCGACGAGCTGCGCGACATGATCTCCTGGGTGCGGCCGCAACTGCTGATCCCCGTCCATGGCGAGGCGCTGCATCTCGCCGAACACGCCAAGCTGGCGCGCGCCGCCGGCGTGCCCAAGGTCCTGACCTGCCGCAACGGCGACCTCGTCAAGCTCGGGCCCGGCGCGCCCGGCATCATCGGCGAGGTGCCGGCGGGGCGGCTCTACAAGGACGGAACCATCCTGGAGGACGCCAAGTCGCGCGCTGTGGTGGAGCGGCGGCGGATGGGCTTTGCCGGCTGCGCCTTCGTCGCCATCGCCATGACCGAGCAGGGCGAGCTCGTCGACGATCCCGAGGTTGATCTGGTCGGCATGCCGGAGAACAATGCGGCGGGCGAACTGCTCGACGACATCGTGTTCGATGTGGTGGTATCGACGATCGAGGGCCTGCCGAAGCCGCGGCGGCGCGATCCGGACGCGCTGGGGGAATCGGTGCGGCGCGCGGTGCGGGCGGCGCTGAACGAGCAATGGGGCAAGAAGCCGATCTGCGTCGTGCACGTTCTGACGGTTTGAGCCTAAGCATGATCCGGAAGAGTGTGAAGCGATTTTCCGAAAAGATCATGCTCAACTAAAGGGAGAGAGAGATGCTGGGCCGGCTCAATCACGTCGCGATCGCGGTCAAGGACGCCAAGCAGGCCGCGAAGATCTACGGCACTGCCTTCAATGCCGAGATTTCCGATGCGGTGCCGCTGCCGGAACACGGCGTGATTACCGTGTTCGTGACGCTGCCGAACACCAAGATCGAGTTCATCGAGCCGCTGGGCGAGACCTCGCCGATCGCGAAATTCGTCGAGCGCAATGCCGACGGCGGCATCCACCATGTCTGCTACGACGTGCCCGACATCATCGCGGCCCGTGACCGCATGATCGCCGAGGGTGCGCGGGTGCTGGGCGACGGCCAGCCGAAGATCGGCGCGCATGGCAAGCCGGTGCTGTTCTTCCACCCGAAGGACTTTTCCGGCGCCCTGGTCGAGATCGAACAGGCCTGAGGCCGCATGGCTTACCAGATCTCCACCGGACTTGCGATCTACTTCGTGCTTTGGTGGCTCGTGCTGTTCCTGACGCTGCCGTTCGGCGTGCGCAGCCAGCACGAGGACAATGTCGGCGCGCCCGGCACCGACCCCGGCGCGCCGATCCTGGCGCGGATGGGCCGCAAGCTGCTGTGGACCACGCTGATTTCCGCCGTGATCTTCGCGATCGCGATGTGGGCCTATCATTCCGGCTATCTCTCGATCGAGCGGCTGTCGAAGCTGATGGGGATGCCGTTCTGATACGCAGAAGTAGCCCGCATGAGCGAAGCGACATGCGGGATCACTTTCCCGGGTATCGCGGAGGCTGTCATCGGGCGCGCGTTCGCGCGACCCGTTGGCTCACCCGGGCTACGTACCGATGGGGATGCTGTTTTAGAAACTGATGCCAATGGAGCGGGGATCAACCTCGCCCTGGCATTGCGGAGGAGGCGACCACGATGAACCTGCAGTCCCAGCCGGGCTCCGGGCCGAGCGCATATCGAATCCTGCGGGAAGCCGATCTGCGGGATTATCTCGCGGGGCTGCCCGCCATCGTCGCGCAGCTCGGCGGCGCGCCGGCGGACTGGTCGATCAGCGAGGTCGGCGACGGCAATCTCAATCTCGTCTTCATCGTCAAGGGCGGAAGCGGCGGCCTCGCGGTCAAGCAGGCGCTGCCGTATGTGCGCCTCGTCGGCGAGAGCTGGCCGCTGCCGCTGTCGCGGGCGCATTACGAGCACATGGCGCTGGTGCATCAGGCGCGGCTGGCGCCGATGCTCGTGCCGGCGGTGCTGCATCATGATGCGCCGCTCGCGCTCACCGCGATGGAGCTACTCGAGCCGCACATCATCATGCGCAAGGGCCTGATCGAGGCCACGTGGTACCCGCGCTTTGTCGAGGATATCTCAACCTTCCTGGCGCAAACGCTGTTCTTCACGTCCGACCTTGCGTTGTCGGCCGCGGAGAAGAAGCAGGGCATCGCCGATTTCGCCGGCAACCACGCGCTCTGCAAGATCACAGAAGACCTGATCTTCACCGATCCCTACCGCATCGCCGAGCAGAACCGCTGGACCGCGCCGTATCTCGACGCCACGGCGGCGGCGTTCCGCGAGGACCTCGACCTGCATGTCGCGATCTCCAGGCTGAAGCTGAAATTCATGGCGAGCCCGCAGGCGCTGCTGCACGGCGATCTGCATACCGGCTCGATCATGGTTACAGACAGCGAGACCAGGGTAATCGATCCCGAGTTCGCCTTCTACGGCCCGATGGGCTTCGACATCGGCGCCGTCATCGGCAACCTCCTGATGGCCTATCTGGCCTCCGCCGGCCACGAGCGCACGCCGGGCGAGCGCGCCTCGTTCGAGGCCTGGCTACTCGCGACCATGGAGGGCGTCTGGAGCGAGTTTTCCCGAAAGTTCCTGGCGCTGTGGCGCAGCGAGGCGAACGGCGACGGCTATCCGGTGTCGCTATTTACCGGCGAGGCAGGTGCCGCGCGGTTGGAGGCAGAACGGCAGGCGTACATGGCGCGGCTGTTCGAGGACACCGTCGGCTTCGCCGCGGCCAAGACCATCCGGCGCATCCTTGGTCTCGCGCACAACATCGACTTCGAGTGGATCGCCGACGAGAAGCAGCGCGCGATCTGCGAGGCGCGGGCCCTCAAGCTCGCCCGCAATATGATGCTGGAGGCGCCGTCCTACACGACGATCGGCGCGGTCACCTACGCCGCCCGCGAGCTGCGCCACTGGCAGCCGGATTTTGCGAGGTAGCCGGGAAGCGTAGGATGGGTGGAGCGAAGCGGTACCCATCATTCTGACAGCGCGATAAGAGTTGATGGGTTTCGCTTCGCTCTACTCGTCCTACGCAGCGCGGCTTTCCCTGCGCCCTCTTCAACGCGAGGGCGGAACGAACAGCAAGCTCGGACAAATCATGTCGCGAGAATGCGGATGTTTGACTCACAAGCGATACACACTCGGCGTCGTCCCGGCAAAGGCCGGGACCCATAACCATCAACGATCATTGTTGAGCGACGCTGGAATGACGAGTTCCTTCAACAATACCCGCCGCGGCGTATGGGTCCCCGCTTTCGCAGGGACGACGAATGGAGAGAGCTGTGTGCTCAGCTCCTTCATCCTTAATCCGCCGCCTGTTCCCGCAGCCGCTGCGCGTACACGTTGATGATCAGCGCCGCGAGCAGGATCAACCCGCGGATCAGGATCTTCAGGAAGCTGTCGATATTGACGTGGTCGAGGCCGTTGTTGAGAACGCCGAGCACGAACAGGCCGACGATGGTGTTGCCGATGCCGCCGCGGCCGCCGAACAGGCTGGTGCCGCCGACCACCACGGCCGCGATCGAATCCAGCAGATAGGTATCGAACTCGTTCTGCTGGGCGCTGCCGAAATGGGCGACGCCGAGCATGCCGCCGATCCCCGAGCACACCGCCGAGATCACCATCACACTGCCGAGGATGAGCTTGACGTTGAGGCCGGCAAATTCCGCGGCCTCGCGGTTGCCGCCGACCATGTAGACGTAGCGGCCGAACCGTGTGTAGGTCAGCACCAGGTGGCCGCCGAGCAGCATCACCGCGGCGACGATCACGATCCAGGGGATGCCGCCGATCGAGCCGGAGCCGAGCGTCGTGATCAGGTCCGGCACCTTGTAGGCGATCTGGCCGCGCACCAGCAGCGCCGAGACGCCGGCCGCAATCTGCATCATGGCGAGCGTCATGATGAAGGAGGGGATGCCGATCATGGTCAACCCCAGCGCGTTGACGAGGCCGAGCAGCGCGCACAGCGCCAGCGCCAGCAGGATCGCGACGATGCCCGGCATCGGGACATTGGCGATGTTGACGTAGGATTCCTGCAGCGTGAAGTACGCCACCGCAATACCGGTGACGTTGGCGATGCTGGCGATCGACAGGTCGATCTCGGCGCACAGGATCACGAAGGTGAGGCCAACGGCGATGATGCCGGTGACCGACACTTGCGTGAGGATGTTGCCGACATTGTCGATGGTGGCAAACGACGGGCTCGCGATCGCGAAGAAGGCGCTGAGGAAGATCAGCGTCAGGAACGGCGCAATGTTGCGCATCTGCGAGCGCAGGAAGGGCGCCAGCCCGCGCGACCGCTGGTGATCCGCTCGCGCCGTGGCGCCGTCACTGCTTGCCATCATGTCTCTCCATCAAGCGCGATGAGGTGGTCATCGCGCTTTCTCTGTTTGTTTGAGCATCGGAAAACCGCTTCGCACTTTTCCGGATCATGCTCTAGGCCGCCTCCAGCAGCCGGTCCTTGCTGACCGCTTCGCCCGCGAATTCGCGCACCACCGCGCCGCGCTTCAGCACCAGGATCCGGTCGGCCAGCGACAGCACCGTCTCCGGCTCGGTCGACAG
This sequence comes from Bradyrhizobium sp. KZN70725, assembly GCF_055264925.1. Lineage (NCBI taxonomy): Bacteria > Pseudomonadati > Pseudomonadota > Alphaproteobacteria > Hyphomicrobiales > Nitrobacteraceae > Bradyrhizobium > Bradyrhizobium sp. KZN70725. The sequence continues at coordinate 111,426 of NZ_JBUYWT010000009.1, read as the reverse complement.
CACGATGATCGCCAGCCCCTTGGCGCGGAGATCGCGCACGATGTTGATCACGTCGTTCTTGGCGCCGACATCCATGCCGCGGGTCGGCTCGCACAGCACCAGGACGCGCGGCGGATAGGCTAGCCATTTCGCCAGCGCCACCTTCTGCTGATTGCCGCCGGACAGCATGCCGAGATCGAGGCCGACCACCGGCGGCCGGATCTGCAGTTGCTCGACCTGGCGCTGGGCGATCGCACGCTCGCGCACCGGCTTGAGCAGCAGCGCCGAGATCCGTTCGAGGATGCTGATCGAGATGTTCTTGTAGACCGGTTCCTGGTGGAACAGCATGGCGCGCCGGCTTTCCGGCACCAGGGCGACGCCGGCCCGTCGCGCCGCCGCGGTGCTGCGAAACGTCTTCGTGGCGCCGTCGACCGCAAGCGTTCCGCCGTCGGGTCGCAGCTTGCCGAACAGGATGCGCGACAGCTCCAGCTGCCCGCAGCCCATGAAGCCGTAGATACCGAGCACTTCGCCGGAGCGGGCCTCGAACGAGACGTCCCGCAGGCTGCGGCGCAGCGAGAGCTGATCCACCTTCAGCACCGCCGCGCCTCCGCTCGATTGCGGGAGCATCAGGTCATCGGTGTAGCTGTGTTCCAGCGCCTCGCCGCCGCGGCCGATCATGGCCTCGATCAGGGCGCCCTTGGTGGTGTCCGCGGACGCGGTCTCCGCGATCTTCCGCCCGTTGCGGAACACCGTCACCACGTCGGAGACCCGCAAAATGTCCTCGATGAAGTGCGAGATGAAGACGATGCTGGTGCCTTCGTCGCGCAGCCTGTGCAGCGTCGCAAAGAGGCGTTCGACCTCGGGCGGAGAGAGGGCGGAGGTCGGCTCGTCCAGGATGATGATGCGTGCGCCGGAAAACAGCACGCGAGCGATCTCGATCAGCTGCTGCAGGCCGATCGGCAAATCGCCGAGCCGCGTCATCGGGTTGACGTCGATGCCAAACCGGGCCAGCTGCTCGCCGGCCTCGCGCGCCATCCGCCGCCATTGCACGAAGCCGAGGCGGTTGGTCGGCTGGTTGCCGAGGAACACATTCTCAGCGACCGTGAGATCAGGCGCGACGCTGAGCTCCTGATGCACCATGCCGATGCCGGCGGCGTGCGCGTCACGGGTGGAGCGGAAGCGGGTCTCCTTGCCGTCCAGCATGAAGCGGCCGGAGAACTCCGGATGCACGCCGGCGATGATCTTCATCAGCGTACTTTTTCCGGCGCCGTTCTCGCCGACGAGACCATGGATCTCGCCGGCGTGCAGCGCGAAGTCGATCCCACGAAGGGCTTCGACGCCGCCGAAGGCCTTCGTGATCTGGTGCAATTCGAGGATCGCCGAGCGTCCCTGCGTCATGAGGCCCGCTCAGATCAGGAAATGATCCTCCATCCATTGCATGCCGGCGGCGTTGGCCTTGGTCACGACGGGACCGTCGGTCACGACATTCTTCGGAATGCCCTGGCCGCTCTTTTCGCCGCCGACCACGGCGGCGACGCCCGCGACGATCGCGCCGCCATGGATGCGGCAGGACGGATTGCGGACGGTCGCGAACATGCGGCCTTCGCTGACCGCCTGAATCGCCGGCGGCATGGCGTCGACACCGCCAATCAGGATGTTGGTGCGGTTGCGCGCCTTCATGATGTTGTAGGCGGCGAGCGCCATGTCGTCATTGTGGAAGAAGGCGGCGTCGATCTGCGAGTATTTGGTCAGATAGGTTTCCCAGAGCCGGGCGGTCTTCGAGACGTCCCAGTCGGCGGGCTGGGTATCCAGCACCTCGATGTTCGGGAACTGCTTGATGACCGAGTTGAAGCCCTTGGCGCGGCCCTGCGCGCCGGTATGGCCGAGCGCGCCCTGGGTCATGATGACCTTGCCCTTGCCGCCGATCGCGTTGCACAGCGCCTGCGTTACGGAGGCGCCCATGAACTCGTTGTCAGGTGCGAGGAACGAGTGGACGTTAATTTGATCGAGAGGAGCAATAAGCGTGTCCATGTCGATCACGGGGGTCCCGGCGTCGATCATCTTCTGCACCGGCTGGGTCAGCGTGCCGATGCCGAACGCCTGGATCGCGACGAAGTCCCATTTCTGCGACGCCATGTTGTCGATCGCGGCGCGCTGCTTGACGGCATCGAGCTGGCCGTCGAACCAGGTCACCTCGACGTTGAACAGCTTGCCCCAGAACTCGGCGGCCTGCTTGCCTTGCGCACACCATGTCGCCTGCAGTCCGGCGTTGGAGAATGCCGCCTTCAACGGCTTTTCCGAGCGTCCCATTTCGGCGGCGAGCGCGGACGTCGTCATGCCCATTCCGCCGAGCAGGCCGGCCGCAGCTCCACCTGCCGCCGCCATCTGCAGAAGGTCGCGCCGCGTCGTCGACGCCTTGTCCATCCCCTTGTCGGTCCCTGGCATTGCTTGCTCCCTCTTCGTTTTTCTGACCGTCGGCGTCAATTGCACGCGCCGCGGATAAAGCGAGTGTGTCACAATCGGAACGGTGATGCTACGGCCTCTCGTCCACGAGATGTTTCTGCTGCAGCACGATGGCTTCGATGTCGCCGAGCAGCTTGTGCCACGCAGCATCGATCTCCGCAGTCCACTGCTCGCCGAGAATTTCACGCAAGCTGTCGGCAATCACGGCGAAGAACGCGACGAACAGTTCGCGCGGCGTTCCGTAGGCGTCGTGTGAGAACACTTCCGATTCGATCAGGCGAAAATGTCCGCAGCGCTCCCCCGCGAAATCGAGGATGGCTTCGATCGTCAGCGCCAGCATCGAGCCTTTCACCGGCTCGCTGCCTTCGGTGCGAAACATCGCCTGCGTCTCGGGATGTTCGCGAAACAGGCGGCGATAGACTGAGGGTGTCAGATCATCGCAAGCCGCGGCTGCGAGTTCAAAGCTGCGTTCGATCGGATTCGATGATGGAGTCATAGCGGATTGCGATCATCACATAAAAAAAGAGCAGGGCTCAAAGCCCTGCTCCAAAAATTGTGTCGACCCTATTTGCCCCAAAAATTCGATTTGATCTTGATTGATGGGGTGACGCTGCTTGTGCGCGTCGGGCTCCTCCCGAGACTTGGACCACCAGGACACACCTCGCGGCTGGCCTGAGCCCGAATTGGTAGACTATCTTTCCAGGCTTGTCATCATTTTCGGCAACGATTGTTCAATTTTCGAGCAATTTGCGAAATGATTGGGATGGCGCCACCGGCGGTTGTGACGGGAGATGCAAAACACGTGGCAGGGTAAGGGGATACGACTGATTTCGGAGTTGCCGTGACGCAGGTGCCACGCTCGGTTATTTCCGTCGGCTGGAAGAAGCGGGACGCATTGGCGATCTCGACTTCCGGCGTTCATGGTGGTTAGTTCCGTCGTGGATGGTTTTGCGATGCGCCGGCGGCTGAAGAATTTTCTGCCCATCGTCCTGGTTGCCCTGCTGGTGCAGATTCTTGCACCGATCGGGGCCTGCTGGGCGGCGAGCCTTGCCGCGTCCGATCCGCTCGCGGCCGCCACCATCTGCCACGGCGATGCCGGCTCCGGAGCCGGGCAGGGCGACCAGACCGGTCACGACGCCCATGACGGCTGCTGCTCGGCGTGCAGCGTGCTGCAGACCGGTGCGCCCGTTGATGGCCCGCAAGTTACGGCCCAGGCCGTCGAACGCCTGCCGAGGCGGATCGCCTGGCTTGATTTCGCCTCCGAGTTCGATCGTTCGCGCGCCGGCCTCTCGGCGCAAGCCCGCGCGCCGCCGCTGTTTTCCTGACGACCTTGTCGCTGCCGGTGCGTCCCGCGCCAGCAAGTGCCCTTGAGCAAGCCGGCCGGAGCGCCGGTGTCAGGATTCATCCATGTTTCGCTATCATCCGCTGGAGGCGGCAAGCGTGCTCGCGCTGGGCGCGACGCTTTGCGCATTGCCGTCCGCTGCCGAAGCCCAGGCGCCCAGCACAGAGCTACCCTCCGTCACCGTCGAGGCGCCCCGGACGGCGGTGCGCGCCAAGCCGGCGGCGCAGAAGCCGCGCGTTCGTGCCGCGTCCGTGCGGCGGCCGCCGAAGCCGGCGACAGCGCCAGCCGTGACGGCGGCCCCAGCGGACGGCGCGAGGCCGGGGGAGACGCTTGCCGCGACCCGCGACGGTTTGAACCGGGCGCCGACAGGCCAAACGCAGACGACCATCGACCGCAGCCAGTTCGACAACCGACCGGCGTTCTCCGTCGCCGATGTGCTGCGCGACAGTCCGGGCATCTCGATCAAGCAGGGCAACGGCCCGCGTGATTTCGGCATCTCGATCCGCGGGTCGAATGCGCGGAACGGCTTCGGCATCCGCAACCTCGTCATCTTCGACGACGGTTTCCCGGTGACCCAGCCGGACGGCCTGTCGCGCAGCGACCTGATCGATCCGCATGCCTATGGCGCCATCGACGTGGTCCGCGGGCCGTCATCGGCGCTCTACGGCAATTATGCGACCGGCGGCGCGCTGAATTTCAGGACCCGGCCGGGCGGCAAGATCGACGGCGTCGAGTATGGCGTCGACGGCGGCAGCTTCGGTTACCTCAACAACTATCTCGCGGCGGGCAAGAAGGTCGGCAATTTCGAGGCCTCGCTGTTCGCGAGCGACGCGCGCGGCGACGGCTACATCGGCAACAGCTGGTTCAACACACAGACCGTTAATTTCCTCGGCACGCTGCAGGTCACGCCGGACGACCGCTTCACGGTGAAGCTGATCAACAACGACCTGACGACGCGCCTGCCGATCCGCTCCTCGCTCAACCAGTTCTACCAGAACCCGTTCCAGCAGGGCTGCACGACCGGCGCGACGGCCGCGCCGGGATGCGCCACCGTGACGTTGTTCAACAACGGATTCAACGCGGCGGCCGGGACCGACAGGGAGACCGCGGTTCAGGCCGGTCTCGGGCGCGACGACCGCCGTACCATCGTCGGCGGCCGCTGGGAGCACGACTTCGACAACCAGACCACCTGGCGCAACCAGTTCGTCTTCGACGACCGCAATATCAATCAACCGACGGGATCGACGAGCGCGATCGGCGACTTCCCGTCCTACAACTACATGAGCGACGTCGTCAGACGCGGCGATATTTTTGGGCTGGATTCGACGACCTATTTCGGCGGCTTCTACAATACGCTCACCGCGTCGAGCGACACGCGCAATGTAATGCCGGGCGGAAATGCGACGCTCGGAAGCCTGTCGAGCAATTTGTTCAGCACGACGACAAATTACGGTGTTCGCGCACGCGAGGAATTGAAGCTCACGTCTGCGCTGACGGCCGTTGCCGGCATTGGCTGGGAGGCCACCAGTCTGACGGGCCGGAACACCGCCTACAGCTACGCCGGCGCGGCCGGAACCACGACCACGGCGATCACGACGGCGGACCGGCAATTCCAGAATACCGCGCCCGAGCTCGCATTGCTGTACCGGCTGAGCAGCGAGTGGCAAGTCCGTGGACGAGTGGCAACCGGATACGGCACGCCGCAGGTCGGCAATTTGTTCGTCCTGCCGAGTGGCGCCTCGGGCAACAACACCCAGCTGCGGACGCAAAAGAATCTCGGTTACGATGTCGGTGCCGACTGGACACCGAACAACGCGCTCAAGCTCAGCGTCACGGGCTTCTACGAGTTCTTCAAGGACGAGCTCGTTTCTCAGGCCACGCCGCTTGCGGGCATCTCCTACACGTTCAACGCGCCGCGATCGGAGCATCGCGGCGTCGAGCTGGCCGCCGACTGGAAATTCCTGCCGGGCTGGCGGTTCTCGGCGGCCTACACTTATCTCGACGAGGTCTACACGGAATACGTCGAGAACATCACGAACGGCGCGGTGTTCAGCTTCAATCGCGCCGGCAACAAGATTCCCGGCATTTCGCCGAACGAGCTCACGGCGCGGTTGGGCTACGACCAGCTGTCGGGTCAGTTTCAGGGACTTGGCGGGTTCGTCGAAGTGCAGTGGAAGGACAGCTTCTACATGGACAACGCCAACCTCTTGAAGGCGCCGGGCTATGAGCTGGTCAATCTCAATCTGCACTACAAGACCGATCTCGTCTCCGATTATTTCAAGGCGCTGAACCTCTACATCGAGGTGAGGAACGTCTTCGACCGGACGTACGTGGCGTCGGCGAACAACATCTCAAATTCGGTGACCGCGGCAGGCATTCAAAATCCCGCGAGCGTACTGGCGAACTCGACCAACTCGATCTATGCCGGATCGCCGCGCGCCGTCGTGGCGGGCATGAAGATTGCGTTCAAATGAGGAGCGCATCGATGACCTATCGCAAACCGGTCGCCCTGACGCTGCTTGCATCGCTCATGCTCGCGGCCTTGCCGAGCCTTGCCGTCGCACAGATGAGCCATCAGCACGCCTCCGAAGCGGCCTGCGAAGAGACGGCCCTGCGCTGCGCGACCAAGGTCACGCCCGCCTTTGGGCGGGATGGGACATTGTGGCTGGTGTGGATGGCCGGCGGCCATATCTCCGTCGCGAGCTCAAAAGACCAGGGCAAGAGCTTTTCCACACCGGTGCAGGTCACACGGGAGCGGCTCAGTCTCGATTGGGGACCGGATGCGCGGCCGAAGCTTGCGATCGATGCCAAGGGCAACATCGCTGTGGCCTTCTCGATCTTCCGCGATCAGAATTTCAACGGTCAGGTGCTGACCACGCGATCGACCGATGGCGGGCGCAGCTTCGATGCGCCGAAGCCGATCACCACGAACAATGAGAGCCAACGGTTCGAGGCGATCGGTTTCGATCCTGCGGGGGCGATGTTTGCCGCGTGGCTCGACAAGCGCAACCGCGTGCCGGCGCAGCAGCGCGGCCAGAAATATGACGGTGCCGGATTGTTTTTCGCGTCATCGGGAGATGGCGGAGCAACCTATTCCGACGCGCGGCTCGTCGCCGACAACACCTGCGAGTGCTGCCGCCTCGCGCTGGCGTTCGATGGTGCGGGCCATCCTGTGGTCGTGTTCCGGAACATCTTTGAAGGCGGCGTGCGCGACCATGCGGTCGTGACGTTCTCCGATCTGGCTACGCCCGGCGAGATCCATCTGGTGAGCCGCGACGACTGGCAGATCGCGGCCTGTCCGCATCACGGTCCGAGCCTGACGATATCGCGCGAAGGAACCTACCATGTGACGTGGTACACCAACGGCAAGGCGCGCAAGGGATTGTTCTATGCGCGCTCGCACGACGGCGGCAAAACCTTCTCCGATCCGCTTCCGGTCGGTCAGCCGAACCGCAGCCCGTCACGGCCGCAGATTATCGCGGGGCCGCAGGGGCTTGTCATGGCCTGGAAGGAATTCGACGGGCAGAAGACGACAATCGATCTCATGACATCGCACGACGATGGAGCGACATGGTCGAAGCCAACGGTGATCGCGGATACCGCCGACAGTTCCGACCATCCGCTGCTCGTCTCGAACAGCCGGCAGACCTATCTGTCGTGGATGACGAAGGCCGACGGCTACCATTTTCAAGCGATCGAGGGCGAACCATGAAGCGTTATCTGCTCGCGGCGCTGGTCCTGCTCGCAACGCTGCCGACTGCACTGGCGGCGGGAGAGGGCGCGCCAAGGCCGTTTGAACGCGGCAGCTGGCAAAAGCTGCTGCATGCGCATGCCGGTCGTCCGACCCTGGTGCATTTCTGGGGAGTGACCTGCGGACCATGCAAGGTCGAGCTGCCGGAGCTTGGCCAGTTCATGAAGGATCATCCCGGAATCGATATCGTCACGATCAGCGCGGATCTGGTTCCCAACCTTCCGGAAGCGACGCGATCGATGCTGGATCGCGCCGGCCTCGGCGCGGCCGAAAACTGGATCTTCGACGACGGCTTTGCCGAGCGGTTGAGATTTGAGATCGATCCGGCCTGGCAAGGCGATATCCCGCGAACCATGCTGATTTCCCGGGATGGAACGATCACGACGATCGAAGGGGCGGCCGAAATCGCCGATCTGAACAAATGGTCCAGCGCCCAGTCGGCAGCAACCCGATGACACTTGAATTTCAACTTGAAAGGAAATCCGTCGCCATGAAGACGCTCTCCCGCATCCTTGCCCTCGCAGCGCTGACCGCTGCACTCGCGTCGACGTCCGCGCGCGCGGAGGACGTCAAGGCCGGCGATCTCGTGATCACGCAGGCCTGGACGCGCGCAACGCCGAACGGTGCCAAGATCGGCGGCGGCTACCTGACGATCGAGAACAAGGGGACGACGCCCGACCGGCTGGTGTCAGGCACCGGCGATGTTGCCGGCAAGATCGAAGTCCACGAGATGTCGATGGACAATGGCGTGATGAAGATGCGTGCGCTCGACAAGGGCCTCACCATCGAGCCCGGCAAGACCGTGAAGCTCGCGCCGGGCGGCTATCACCTGATGATGTTCGATCTGAAGAATCCGCTGAAGCAGGGCGACAAGGTGCCGGTCACGCTCGAGTTCGAAAAGGCCGGCAAGGTCTCGGTCTCGCTGGACGTGCAGGCCGTCGGCGCGCAGGGGCCGGGCGGCGGTCATTCCGGCCATGGCGACCATTCCGGTCACATGGACATGAAGAAGATGTGAGGCAGCCATGCGATCACAGACGCTCCTCATTGCCACGGCGGCGCTGCTCGCAGCGCAGCCGGCGATCGCGCATATCACACTCGAAGGAAAGCAGGCGGCGGTCGGATCGTATTACAAGGCGGTGTTCGCCGTGCCGCATGGCTGCGCGGGCTCGGCGACAATCAAGATCCGGGTGCAGATTCCGGAGGGCGTGATCGGAGTTAAGCCGATGCCGAAGGCGGGCTGGACTCTCGATGCGGTCACCGGCAAATACGCCGCCCAATACGACTATCACGGCGCCAAGCTTTCCGAGGGCGTCAAGGAAGTCGCCTGGAGCGGTGGCAAGCTTGCGGACCAGAACTACGACGAGTTCGTGATGCAGACGTTTCTCACCGATACCTTGAAGCCCAACACCACGTTGTACTTTCCGGTCGTGCAGGAGTGCGAGCAGGGCGTCAGCCGCTGGATCGATACCCCAGCCGACGGGCAGGGCGGCGGGCACGACCATGGCAGCAAGACACCGGCTCCCGGCGTCAAGCTGCTGCCGAAGTCGTAAGCGATGCGGCTGGTCGCAAACCTCGCAGCGCTGCTCGTGGCGCTGTGTCTTGCGACCTCAGCCCATGCGCATGCCGTCCTGATCGGCGCCGAACCGGCCGACGGCAGCGTGGTGGCTGAAGCACCCAGGACGGTGGTGCTCCGCTTCAACGAAGCGGTGGCGCCGACGGCGGTCAGCCTGCTCGACGCCGCGGGCAAGCCGCGCGACGTCGCGTTCCGCGCCGTCGACCAGTCGGTGATGGTGACGCTGCCGGCGGGCCTGCCACAGGGCACGCAGGTGGTCAGCTATCGCGTGGTGTCGCAGGATGGCCATCCGGTCGCGGGCTCGCTGCTGTTTTCGATCGGCGTCGTCACCGGCTCGGCGGCGCCGTCAAGCGACGGCGTGCTCGATGTGTTGATCTGGCTGGCGCGGCTCGGGCTCTATCTGGGCCTGTTTGCCGGCGTCGGCGGCGTGTTCTTTGCGGCCTGGATCGGGCAGGGCCCGGCCGGCGAACGGCTGATCATGTGGTCGCTGAAGATCGGCCTTGTCGGCGCGATCGCGTCGCTTGGACTGCAGGGCGTCGACCTCTTGAACCTGCCGCTGTCGGGCATCGTGACGTGGGCGGCGTGGGCCAGCGCCGCCGGCACCAGCTTGTTTCCCGCGCTGCTGCTCGCGATCGCCGCGATGCTAATCGCGGCGATTGCCTGGCGCAGTCCGTCGTTCGGTGCAGCTTTCACCCGCACCGCGATCGCAATGATCTGTGTCGGGCTGTCGTTTGCGGTCAGCGGCCACGCCGCCACCGCTTCGCCGCAATGGCTGACGCGAGCCGCGCTGTTCATCCATGGCGTGGGCGTGGCGTTCTGGATGGGCGCGCTCGCGCCGCTGGCGGTGCTTGCCTGGCAGCGCAAGGATTCGCTGCTGCGGGTGCTGCGGCATTTTTCGACGATCGCGGTGCCGGTCGTCGCGTTGATCGCCTTGTCGGGCCTGGCGCTCGCGATCGTCCAGCTCGACAGTTTTCACGCGCTGATCGACACCGGGTACGGCAACATCCTGGTTGCGAAACTGGTGCTGGTGGTGTTGTTGCTCGGGCTCGCTGCGCTGAACCGGTTGGTGTTCACGCCGGCCATCGCGCGCGAGTTTCATCGGACACGGCCGCTGCAGCGCTCGATCGCGCTGGAATTCGTGCTGATGATCGCCATTCTCGGCCTCGTTGCACTCTGGCGCTTCACGCCGCCGCCGCGCGTGCTGGCGATGTCGGCCGATGTTCCGCTTGCGGTCCACATTCACACCGATGCCGCGATGTTCCAGGTGCTGATCGCGCCGGGCAAGGTCGGGCAAAATGACTTCGTGCTGCAGCTGATGAACGGCGATGCCAGCCCGTTCACGGCCAAGGAGGCGACGCTGACGCTGAGCTTGCCCGAGCGCGGCATCGAACCGATGGAACGCGCCGCCGCGCGCGGTGCCGATGGCTATTGGCACGTGCGCAAGGTGCCGTTGCCGGTGCCGGGCCGCTGGCACATGCAGATCGACGCCTTGGTGACCGATTTCAAGAAAGTGACGCTGGAAGACGATTTCGAGGTCAGGTAAAGCCGCGGTCGGCGCGCTGGGCACTTCGATGGTACGCAATTCGTTCAAATGGCCGAAAATCGCCTGATTTGAAGGGTTTTTCTTATTTGGCGGCCTTGTGTTTTCACAGCCGATCCGGTTTCACTGCAGCTCTTCCCACGCTTTCCTGATTCCCGAGTAACGCCATGCGATTGTCGCGGTTTTTCCTGCCCATCCTGAAAGAAAACCCGAAAGAGGCGGAGATCGTCTCGCATCGGCTGATGCTGCGCGCGGGCATGATGCGGCAGGAGGCTGCCGGCATTTATGCCTGGCTGCCGCTCGGTTTCCGGGTGCTGAAGAAGATCGAGCAGATCGTTCGCGAGGAACAGGACCGCGCCGGCGCGCTCGAGCTCTTGATGCCGACGCTGCAGCTCGCCGATCTCTGGCGCGAAAGCGGCCGCTACGACGCCTATGGCCCGGAGATGCTGCGCATCCTCGATCGTCACAAGCGCGAGCTGTTGTACGGGCCGACCAACGAGGAAATGATCACGGAGATTTTCCGCTCCTACATCAAGTCCTACAAGAACCTGCCGCTCAACCTCTACCACATCCAGTGGAAATTCCGCGATGAGCAGCGTCCGCGCTTCGGCGTGATGCGCGGCCGCGAGTTCCTGATGAAGGACGCCTATTCGTTCGACCTCGACGAGGCCGGCGCGCGGCGCTCCTACAACAAGATGTTCGTGGCCTATTTGCGCACCTTTGCGCGGATGGGCCTCAAGGCGATCCCGATGCGGGCCGAGACCGGCCCGATCGGCGGCGACCTCAGCCACGAATTCATCGTGCTCGCGGAGACCGGCGAGTCCGGCGTCTACATCAACCGCGATGTGCTGGACCTGCCGGTGCCGGGCGCGGACGTCGATTATGACGGTGATCTGACGCCGATCATCAAGCAGTGGACTTCGGTCTACGCCGCGACCGAGGACGTCCACGAGGCTGCGCGCTTCGAACAGGAAGTGCCTGAGGCAAAGCGGCTGAACACGCGCGGCATCGAGGTCGGCCAGATCTTCTATTTCGGCACCAAATATTCCGAGACCATGAAGGCGATGGTGGCCGGTCCCGACGGCGTCGACGTGCCGATCCATGGCGGCTCCTACGGCGTCGGCGTGTCGCGTCTGGTCGGCGCGATCATCGAAGCGTGTCACGATGACGCCGGCATCAAATGGCCCGAGGCCGTCGCGCCGTTCCGCGCCGCGATCCTCAATCTCAAGCAGGGCGATGCCGCGGTCGATGGCGCCTGCGAGCAGCTTTATCGCGAGCTCTCGGCGAAGGGCGTCGACGTGCTCTACGACGACACCGACCAGCGTGCCGGCGCCAAGTTCGCCGCGGCCGATCTGATCGGCATCCCGTGGCAGATTCTGGTCGGACCCAAGGGGCTTGCGGACGGCAAGGTCGAAGTGAAGCGTCGCAGCGACGGCTCACGCGACAATATGAGCCCCGCCGACGTGGTCGCGAAGCTCGCGGGTTAAAGTTTATTCACGCCGTGCTGATCGGCGGGGTAATCCGGCCACATTTGGCCCGAATCATGGGATTATCGACAGATGGATGAGACCATGAGCGAGCCAGTCCGTACCCCGCCCTTTGCGCCATTCGAATGGCTGCTGTCCGGACGCTATCTGCGCGCGCGCCGCAAGGAAGGGTTCATTTCGGTCATCGCCGGCTTTTCGTTCCTCGGCATCATGCTCGGCGTCGCCACGCTGATCGTGGTGATGGCGGTCATGAACGGCTTCCGCAAGGAATTGCTGGACAAGATCCTCGGCCTCAACGGACACATTCTGGTGCAGCCGCTGGAATCGCCGCTGACCGACTGGAAGGATGTCGCCGACCGCATCAGCCAGGTGCAGGGCATCCGCCTCGCCGCACCGGTGGTCGACGGGCAGGGGCTCGGCTCATCGCCGTTCAACGCCGCCGGCGTCTTCATCCGCGGCATCCGCGCCGACGATCTCAACAACCTCACCTCGATCGCCAAGAACATCAAGCAAGGCTCGCTCGAGGGCTTTGATGAGGGGCAGGGCGTCGCGATCGGTCGCCGCCTCGCTGACCAGCTTTCGCTGCATGCCGGCGACATGATCACGCTGGTCTCGCCGAAGGGCGCGGTGACGCCGATGGGCACCACGCCGCGCATCAAGCCCTACAAGATCACTGCGGTGTTCGAGATCGGGATGTCGGAATATGATTCGACCTTCGTGTTCATGCCGCTGACCGAGGCGCAGGCCTATTTCAACCGCAACAACGACGTGTCCTCGATCGAGGTGTTCACCACCAATCCGGACAAGATCGAGACCTATCGCAAGCTGGTGACCGAGGCGGCCGGCCGGCCGGTCTTCCTGGTCGACTGGCGGCAGCGCAATTCGACCTTCTTCAACGCGCTTCAGGTCGAACGCAACGTGATGTTCCTGATCCTGACCATGATCGTGCTGGTCGCGGCGCTCAACATCGTCTCGGGACTGATCATGCTGGTGAAGGACAAGGGCCAGGACATCGCGATTCTGCGGACCATGGGCGCCTCGCAGGGCTCGATCATGCGGATATTCCTGATCACCGGCGCATCGATCGGCGTCGTCGGCACGCTGGTCGGTCTGCTGGTCGGCTTGCTGATCTGCTTCAACATCGAAACCATCAGGCAATTCCTGTCGTGGCTCACCAACACGGAATTGTTCGATCCGACGCTGTATTTCCTGTCGAAGCTGCCTGCTGAAATCGATTTTGGCGAGACGCTCGCCGTCGTGATCATGGCGCTGACGCTGTCCTTCCTTGCGACGCTCTACCCGTCGTGGCGCGCCGCGCGCCTCGATCCGGTCGACGCGCTCCGGTACGAATAAGGAGCGCACATGGCGGAGGGGGCGGAAGACACACCGGTCGTCTATCTTCATGACATCAAGCGGGAATACCGGCAGGGCGAAGCGACGCTGACCGTCCTGAACGGCGCCAATCTCGCGCTGTGGCCCGGTCAATCGGTGGCGCTGGTGGCGCCGTCGGGATCCGGCAAGTCGACATTGCTGCACATCGCGGGCCTGCTGGAGACCCCCGATGACGGCGAAGTCTATGTCGCGGGCACGCCGACCTCGCAGATGTCCGACGTCGACCGCACCCAGATTCGCCGTTCCGATATCGGCTTCGTCTATCAATCGCACCGGTTGCTGCCGGAGTTCTCGGCGCTCGAGAACGTCATGCTGCCGCAGATGATTCGCGGCCTCAAACGCTCCGAAACCGTGAAACGGTCGACCGAGATTCTCTCCTATCTCGGGCTCGGCGATCGCATCACCCATCGCCCAGCCGAGCTCTCGGGCGGCGAGCAGCAGCGTGTCGCGATCGCGCGCGCGGTTGCCAACGCGCCCCGGGTACTGTTCGCGGACGAGCCGACCGGCAATCTCGATCCCGGCACGGCCGACCACGTCTTCAACGCGCTGATGCAACTCGTGAAGGCGACCCGGGTCGCGATGCTGATCGCGACTCACAATCTGGATCTCGCCGCGCGAATGGATCGCCGGGTGTCGCTGTCGAACGGACAGGTTGTCGAGCTCGAATAGTGCGCCGTCGCGTGAACTGGCTAGCGGTGCGCGTGAAGAAGCCGCGCTAAGACGAGAGAATCCGGAGCCTTTTTCCGTGTCGCTTCGATCGGAACGAAATGCTTCTGGCTCAATAAGCGGGGCGAGGCCGTCTGCCGGATGCTCTCGGCTGCCTGTCGATCGGCGGCCCGGCATAATAGGGGTTGTTGATGCAGATCGCCGCGAGGCCGGACGCCGAAGCCTGGCACTGCGCGATCGAAGTGTAGCCGCAGTCGGTATCCTCACCGCCCCATCGGTAGTTGGTTTTGCAGACCGGCGAGGTCGAATCGTATTTCTGGGCGCTGGCCGGCGCGGCTGCCAAGGCCAGGAGTGTCGGCAAGAGTGCCAGAATCAGACTGCGCATCAGAAATCTCCTCGTCGGCGCCGGCAATGCTGATGCCGAGCGCGCGCGAATAGGCACCTGTGCGCAGCGCCGGATCAACTCACATTCCCGCGCCGGGGTTGCCGGACCGAGCGTATCAGTGGATGAACAGGTCGAAGAAATTGCCCTCACGGCGGTCCCGCGGGGACACGTGAAGATACGAGCGCGGGTCGTTGTCGCCGGCATAATAGGGGTTGGCGATGCAGTTCTGCCCGATGCCCGAAGCGGTGGCCAAGCACGCCTCATACGATGGATAGGAGCAGTTGCTCAGGCCGGGATAGCGGTCGCCTTGAATGCAGAACGGGTAACGCACGCCGACGGCATGCGCGGGCGCAGTCCCCAGCGTTGCAAGTGCAGCCACCGATGCCGCAGCAGCAAGAATCATCGTCCGCATCTGCATTCCTTTTGCTGCGAAGATTCGACCCTGGCGACGATCCAAATCGGACAAGCCGGTTCCGGTCAACGATCTTGCGCCCAGCTGCGCACGCAGATCCGAATTGTGAAGATTGTGCGGCAACTATGTGGCAAAAACTCCAGGAAGTGCCCGTAATACAGTATTAACTTCAAATTTGAGCGAAGTCGTTTGGCCCTGCCTGTTGCCGCGAAGTTACAGCAATTCCGCCGGGGGCTGCTATGACGGTGTCTCGCGGCCTTGGGGGCCTGTAGAAAAAGTTGGAACGGGAAAATGAAAAAGATTTTGCTTGTCACCGCCAGCATGCTCGCGCTCAGCGCGACTGCTGCCTCCGCGGCTGACCTCGCGGCTCGCCCTTACACCAAGGCTCCGCCGCCCATGGTTGCCGCTGTTTATGATTGGACTGGCTTCTACATCGGTATCAACGGTGGTTGGGGCCAGAGCCACGACAACCGTTCGGTCGACGGCTTCGGCGGCGTCGGAAGCTACGACGCCAACGGCGGCACCGTCGGTGGCCAGATCGGCTACCGCTGGCAGGCCGGCGGCTGGGTGTTCGGTCTGGAAGCTCAGGGCAACTGGGCTGACTTCTCCGGCAGCACCGGCAATCTGGTCGTCCCGGGCGGCATCGTTCGCTCGAAGACTGATGCGTTCGGCCTGTTCACCGGTCAGATCGGCTACGCCTGGAACAACGTCCTGCTGTACGCCAAGGGCGGTGCTGCGGTCACCGATCGCAACTTCCAGTTCCTCAACGCGGCCGGCAATCTGGCGTCCGAGACCGGCTTCGACACCCGTTGGAGCCCGACGGTCGGTGTTGGCCTCGAATTCGCCTTCTCGCAGGGCTGGTCGCTCGGCGTCGAGTACAACCACATCTTCGAAGACACCCATGGCGCGACCTTCGTGACCCCGGCTGGTGTTGCCGTGACCGGCTTCCACACCGGTGGCGACACCGACATGGTCCTGGGCCGTCTGAACTACAAGTTCGGTGGCCCGGTCATCGCGAAGTACTGATCGCTCGCTTAATTCAAGCGGCATCGAAAACCCCGGGCTTCTTCGGCCCGGGGTTTTTTGTTGGCCTGGCGGCGCCGGCCCGTCGGCCAGGAGCAGGGGACGGGCTTTGCCCGTCCGCTTCGGGATTCGGGTCGGATTTGATTGGACGAGGCCTTCCGACCGAACGGTCAACGCCGCATATTCGCGGCATGACGGACCTGCAGCTGACTTCCCAACTGACGTGCCCGTCCTGCGGCCATGTCTCCATCGAGACGATGCCGACCGACGCCTGCCAGTTCTTCTATGATTGCAAGGGCTGCGGCACTCGCCTGAAACCGAAAGCAGGAGATTGCTGCGTGTTTTGCTCATACGGAACGGTCCTTTGCCCTCCCAGGCAGGCTGGGAATTGCTGCGGTAACTAGCTCCCCGGAGGCTCAAGACGAGTTCGCCATCCGGATCACTGTCGGCGGCGAGACGTCGGCCGCTCAGGAATTAACCACAGGGGTCACTTCTCGAACTGGGTCGCCGGCATTGCTTGACTCCTAGAACAAAAAAGGAACAATGTTCTGCATACGTTCCGGTTCAGGGAGAGCGGCCATGTTGAAGATTTTCGTGCAAGAAGCTGCAGCGCTGGCATCGATCACGCTGTTCGTCGGGATGATCGCGGTGTGGGCCCAGCTGATCACCCAATTCTGAAAATGCGCCCGCGGGGACAGGGGCATCGCCGGCGGCATGGTCTGCCCCTGGGGAAAAGCAGGAGGACTTGCCGCCACGCCGCGTTCGGCGTGGACTTCACAGGGGTCAGGCCCCACCATGGGATTGCGAGTCGGGTCTGACACTTTCGAGTTCCGGCCCTGGCGCTCGCTCCATCCCTGACTCAAGAGATTCCGTAAGCAGTCATGCCGAATGCCGGATTCGTTCACCTTCACGTTCATTCCGCTTATTCGCTGCTGAAGGGCTCGATCAAGATCGCCAAGCTGGGCGAGCTCGCGAAGGCCGACCGCCAGCCGGCGCTGGCGCTGACCGATACCGACAACATGTTCGGCGCACTGGAATTCTCGGACAAGATGGCCGGCTACGGCATCCAGCCGATCGTCGGCTGCGAGCTGGCGGTGGATTTCGGCGACGTCGATCCGAATACGCGGAGCATCCTTGCGACGACGGGCCCGGCGCGAATCGTGCTGCTGGCGGCGCGCGAGCGCGGCTACCGCAGCCTGATGCGGCTGAACTCGCGGGCGTTCCTGGAGACGCCGGTCAACCAGACCCCGCACATCAAGTTCGATTGGCTCATCGACGACGCCGAGGACCTGATCGCGCTGACCGGCGGCCCCGACGGCCCGATCGCGCTGGCGCTCCGGGCCGAGCAGGCGGCGCTGGCGATCACCCGCTGCGAACGCCTGGCCGGCCTGTTCGGCGATCGCCTCTACATCGAATTGCAGCGCCACGGCGCCGACAAGGAACGCCGCACCGAAGGCGGCCTGATCGATCTCGCCTACAGCAAGGGCCTGCCGCTGGTGGCGACCAACGAGCCGTATTTTGCCAGCAATGACGACTACGAATCGCATGACGCGCTGCTCTGCATCGCCGGCGGCCATCTGATTGCCGAGACCAACCGCGAGCAACTGACCCCGGATCACCGCTTCAAGACCCGCGCGGAAATGGCGGTGCTGTTCGCCGACATCCCGGAGGCGCTGGCCTCGACGGTGGAGATCGCCGAGCGCTGCTCGTTCCGGCCGAAGACCCGCAAGCCGATCCTGCCGTTCTTCACGGTGGGTGCCGCCGCCAGCGCCGATGCCGCCGCCGACGAGGCCGCCGAGCTGAAGCGCCAGGCCGAGGAGGGGCTCGCGAATCGCCTGCGGGTGCACGGTCTCTCGCCGGGAATGACCGAAGAGGACTACAGCAAGCGGCTTGCCTTCGAGCTCGACGTCATCACCCGCATGAAATACGCGGGCTACTTCCTGATCGTCTCCGACTTCATCAAATGGGCGAAGGCGCAGGGCATTCCGGTCGGGCCGGGCCGCGGCTCCGGCGCCGGCTCGCTGGTCGCCTGGGTGCTGACCATCACCGACCTCGATCCGATGCGGTTTGCGCTGCTGTTCGAGCGCTTCCTCAATCCCGAACGCGTCTCGATGCCGGACTTCGACATCGACTTCTGCCAGGACCGCCGCGGCGAGGTGATTCAGTACGTGCAGGAGCGCTACGGCCGCGACCAGGTGGCGCAGATCATCACCTTCGGTACGCTGCAGGCGCGCGGCGTGCTGCGCGACGTCGGGCGCGTGCTGCAGATGCCCTATGGGCAGGTGGACAAGCTGACCAAGCTGGTGCCGCAGAATCCCGCAGCGCCGGTGACGCTGGCGCAGGCGATCGAGGGCGAGCCCAAGCTGCAGGCGTTCCGCGACGAGGATCCGGTGGTGGCGCGTGCGTTCGATATCGCGCAGCGCCTCGAAGGCCTGACGCGCCATGCCTCGACGCATGCCGCCGGTATCGTGATCGGCGACCGGCCGCTGAGCGAGCTGGTGCCGCTCTACCGCGATCCGAAATCCGACATGCCGGTCACCCAATTCAACATGAAATGGGTCGAGCCGGCGGGCCTCGTGAAATTCGACTTCCTCGGCCTGAAGACGCTGACCGTGCTGGACGTCGCGGTGAAGCTGCTCAAGCAGCGCAACGTTCATGTCGATCTCGCGACGCTGCCGATCGACGATGAGCCGAGCTATCAGATGCTGGCGCGGGGCGATGTCGTCGGCGTGTTCCAGGTGGAAAGCCAGGGCATGCGGCGCGCGCTGATCGACATGCGGCCGGACCGCTTCGAGGACATCATCGCGCTGGTGGCGCTGTATCGCCCGGGCCCGATGGCGAACATCCCGACCTATTGTGCGCGCAAGCACGGCGACGAGGAATCGGAATATCTGCATCCGATCCTGGAGCCGATCCTGAAGGAGACCTTCGGCGTCATCATCTATCAGGAACAGGTGATGCAGATCGCGCAGCAGATGGCGGGCTACTCGCTCGGCCAGGCCGACCTGCTGCGCCGCGCGATGGGCAAGAAGATCCGCGCCGAGATGGACAAGCAGCGCGACATCTTCGTCGACGGTGCGATGAAGAACGGCGTAGGCAAGGGCCAGGCCGAGACGATTTTCGAACTGCTCGCCAAGTTCGCCGACTACGGCTTCAACAAGAGCCACGCGGCGGCCTATGCGCTGGTGTCGTACCACACCGCCTATATGAAGGCGCATTACCCGGTCGAGTTCCTCGCGGCGTCGATGACGCTCGAACTCAACAACACCGACAAGCTGTCCGAATTCCGTTCCGAGGCGCAACGGCTCGGCATCAAGGTCGAGGCGCCCAACATCAATCGCTCCGGCGCGACCTTCGAGGTCAGCGAGAACACGATCTACTACGCGCTCGCCGCGCTGAAGGGCGTCGGCATCCAGGCGGTCGAGCAGATCATCGAGGAGCGCAACAAGAAGGGCGCCTTCACCTCGCTGGCCGATTTCGCCGCGCGGGTCAGCCCGCGCGCGGTCAACAAGCGGATCATCGAGAGCCTCGCGGCGGCCGGCGCCTTCGATACGCTGGAGCCGAACCGCGCGCGCGTCTTCGCCGGCGCCGATGCGATCCTCGCCGCCTGCCAGCGCAGCCATGAGGCGGCGACCTCGGGCCAGAACGACATGTTCGGCGGCGCGGCGGATGCGCCGAGCATCATGCTGCCGCAGATCGAGCCGTGGCTGCCCGCGGACCGGCTGCGGCGCGAATATGACGCCATCGGCTTCTTCCTGTCGGGCCATCCGCTCGACGACTACGCGACCGCGCTGAAGCGGCTGCGCGTGCAGTCCTGGGCGGAGTTCTCGCGCGCGGTGAAGACCGGCGCCACGGCGGGCAAGGTCGCGGCAACCGTGGTGTCGCGCATGGAGCGGCGCACCAAGACCGGCAACAAGATGGGCATCATGGGCCTGTCGGACCCGACCGGCCATTTCGAAGCGGTGCTGTTCTCGGAGGGCCTTGCGCAATACCGCGACGTGCTCGAGCCGGGCGCGGCCGTGCTGTTGCAGCTCGGCGCCGAATTGCAGGGCGAGGACGTGCGGGCGAGGGTGCTGCACGCCGAGCCGCTGGATCACGCCGCGGCCAAGACGCAGAAGGGCCTGCGCATCTTCGTCCGCGACACCAAGCCGCTGGAGTCGATCGCCCGCCGCCTCAACATGCCGGAAGCCGCGCCCGCCCCGGGCGGCGCAGCAAAGGTACCGGCCGTGAAGCCGGCCGCCGCGCCGCCACCGGCGGCGGGGGCCGATGGCGACGTCTCGCTGGTGATGATCCTGGACCTCGAAACCGAGGTGGAGATGAAGCTGCCCGGCCGCTACAAGGTCTCGCCGCAGATCGCCGGCGCGATCAAGGCGGTGGCGGGCGTGGTCGACGTGCAGACCCTGTAAACTGGGGACTCCGGACGCCAAACAGGGCCGTTTCGGCACGATTTGGGCCCGGCCGGCCGGTGTAACCGGCCGTATTTCCTTGCTTCTGGCGCAAATCGCGCTATATAGCGCGCCATCTCACACGGAAACATGGCTCTCAAGGCCGTCCGGTGGCAACCGGGCCATTCAGGCGCGTTTGCTCACACGTTTCCGGAGGAACCAACCGGAGAATTATCACTATGTCGCTACCCGATTTTTCTATGCGTCAGTTGCTTGAAGCTGGCGTTCACTTTGGCCACCAGGCCCACCGCTGGAATCCGAAGATGCAGGATTACATCTTCGGCGCCCGCAACAACATCCACATCATCGACCTCGCGCAGACCGTGCCGATGCTGCACCGTGCCCTGCAGGCGGTCAGCGATACCGTCGCCAAGGGCGGCCGCATCCTGTTCGTCGGCACCAAGCGCTCGGCCCAGGACGGCGTTGCCGACGCTGCCAAGCGTTCGGCGCAGTACTTCGTCAACTCGCGCTGGCTCGGCGGCACGCTGACCAACTGGAAGACGATCTCGGCCTCGATCAAGCGCCTGCGTCATCTCGACGACGTGCTGTCGTCGGGCGAAGCCAACTCCTACACCAAGAAGGAGCGGCTGACGCTGCAGCGCGAGCGCGACAAGCTCGACCGTTCGCTCGGCGGCATCAAGGACATGGGCGGCCTTCCCGACATGATCTTCGTGATCGACACCAACAAGGAAGACATCGCGATCCAGGAAGCCCAGCGGCTCAACATCCCGGTCGCGGCGATCGTCGACACCAATTCGGACCCGAAGGGCATCACCTATGTGGTGCCGGGCAATGACGACGCCGGCCGCGCGATCTCGCTGTATTGCGATCTCGTGGCGCGCGCCGCCATCGACGGCATCTCGCGCGCTCAGGGCGATTCCGGAATCGACATCGGCGCGTCGGCGACGCCCGTGCAGGAAGACCTTCCGGCGGCTGCGCCGTCCGGCTTCCAGGGCCTCGCCGGCCCGCGCGGCACCGCCGACAACCTCAAGAAGCTCACCGGCGTGTCCGGTGCGATCGAGAAGAAGCTCAACGACCTCGGCATCTTCCACTACTGGCAGCTCGCCGAGCTCGACCACGACACCGCGCACAAGATCGGCGAAGAAGTCGGTCTGCCGAGCCGTGCCGACGCCTGGGTCGCCCAGGCCAAGACGCTCGCCGAAGCGGAATAAAGGCTACGCGGCGTGGCCGGGTCTCGCCCGGCCGCCGCTTCTATTCCACGAACAACGATCTCCCTGTTGCAGATAGCGGCGCCATCGGGCGCCGCGGTTTCTGTACAGGCAAGAAGGACATTGAACGATGGCAACGATCACAGCAGCGATGGTCAAGGAGCTCCGCGAGTCGACTGGCGCGGGCATGATGGATTGCAAGGCGGCGCTGACCGAGAACAACGGCGACATGCAGGAAGCGCAGGACTGGCTGCGCAAGAAGGGCCTCTCCAAGGCCGCCAAGAAGGCCGGCCGCGTCGCGGCCGAGGGCCTGATCGGCGCGCTGACCTCCGGCACCAAGGGCGTGCTGGTCGAGGTCAACTCGGAGACCGACTTCGTTGCGCGCAATGAGCAGTTCCAGGGCCTGGTCAAGATGATCGCCCAGGTCGCGCTGCACAACGGCGCCGACGTCGAGAAGATCAAGGCGGCCAAGGTCGGCGACGTCACCGTCGAGACCGCGATCTCCGACGCGATCGCGACCATCGGCGAGAACATGACGCTGCGCCGCGCCGCCTCGCTCGAGGTGAGCAAGGGCGTGGTGTCGAGCTATGTCCACAACGCGGTCGTCGAGGGCGCCGGCAAGATCGGCGTGATCGTGGCGCTGGAGTCCGCCGGCAAGACCGACGAGCTCGCGGTGCTCGGCCGCCAGCTCGCCATGCACGTCGCGGCGGCGAAGCCGCTGGCGCTCGACCCGGCCGGGCTCGATCCGGAGACCGTCAAGCGCGAGAAGGACGTGCTGGCCGACAAGTACCGCCAGCAGGGCAAGCCGGAGAACGTCATCGAGAAGATCGTCGATTCCGGCCTGAAGACCTACTACAAGGAGGTCTGCCTGCTCGATCAGGCCTTCATCCACGATAGCGGCAAGTCGGTTGCCCAGGCGGTGAAGGAAGCTGAGGGTAAGGTCGGCGGGCCGATCAAAATCGCTGGCTTTGTGAACTATGCTCTCGGTGAGGGAATCGAGAAGCAGGAAAGTGACTTCGCCGCCGAAGTCGCGGCCGCCAGCGGCAAGAAGTAACCGCTGACACCAAGGCGTCCGGCGCTCCGCGCCGGAGGCCTGCCTGCGCGGGATAAGAAAGCGATCGCATCATGGCTGAGCCGATCTATCGTCGCGTGGTGATCAAGCTGTCCGGCGAATATCTGGCCGGCTCCCACGGGTTCGGTATCGATCAACCGACGGTCGATCGCATCGCCGACGACCTGATCGCAGCCCGCAAGCTCGGTATCGAGGTCGCCGTCGTGATCGGCGGCGGCAACATCGTCCGTGGCGTCGAGGTGTCCTCGCGCGGCGTCTCCCGGCCGACCGGCGACACCATGGGTATGCTTGCCACCATGATGAACTGCCTCGCGCTGGAGGCGGCGATCGAGCGCAAGGGAACCCCGGCGCGGACCTTGTCGGCATTCGTGATGCCGGAGATTTCCGAGCTGTTCACCCGTAGTGCAACGCACAAATATCTCGCCGAGGGACGCATCGTCCTGCTCGGCGGTGGAACCGGCAACCCGTTCTTCACGACCGACACCACCGCCGTGCTCCGCGCGGCCGAAATCGGTGCGCAGGCGGTGCTGAAGGCCACCAATGTCGACGGCGTCTACAGCGCCGATCCGAAGAAGGACCCCAAAGCCAAGCGCTTCGACCGCCTAACCCATTCGCAGGCGATCGAGGGCGGCTACAAGGTCATGGACGCGACCGCTTTCGCACTTGCCCGCGAGACGTCGCTGCCTATCATCGTGTTCTCTATCGCGGAGCCCGGTTCGATCGGTGCGATTCTGCGCGGTACCGGACACGGCACCGTCGTCGCCGGCTGATTGCCGCGCCTCCGGGTCCAGATTTTGGGCCCGAGGGCGTCGACAGCCGGTTTCTAGTGAAAGGGAGAAACGTCATGGCCGCAGCTGGTTTTGACATCAACGACGTGAAGCGCCGCATGCAGGGCGCCACGCAATCGCTCAAGCACGAGCTCGGCGGCCTGCGCACCGGCCGTGCCGCGGCCTCTATGTTGGAGCCGGTCCAGGTCGAGGCTTACGGCTCGCATATGCCGCTCAACCAGGTTGCCACCATCAGCGTGCCCGAGCCGCGCCTGCTCTCGGTGCAGGTCTGGGACAAGACGATGGTCAAGGCCGTGGAGAAGGCAATCGTCGACTCCAACCTCGGCCTGTCGCCGGCGACCGAAGGACAGGTGCTGCGCTTGCGGATTCCCGAACTCAACGAGGAGCGCCGCAAGGAGCTCGTCAAGGTCGCGCACAAATACGCGGAAGCGGCCAAGGTCGCGGTACGCCACGTGCGCCGCGACGGCCTCGACGTGATCAAGAAGCTCGAGAAGAATCACGAGATCTCCGAGGACGATCAGGAGCGCCTGTCGAACGAGGTGCAGAAGGCGACCGACGGCGTGATCGCCGAAGTCGATCAGCTGCTTGCCGCCAAGGAAAAGGAAATCCTGACGGTCTGAAGCCGCTACGGGAACGAGCCGATGTCGAACGCCGCCGCCCCAGCAGCTGACGGACCGGATCGCTCCGGCAGTCCGTTGCATGTGGCCATCATCATGGACGGCAACGGGCGCTGGGCCGCTTCGCGCGGCTTGCCGCGCGTCGAGGGCCATCGCCGCGGCGTCGAAGCGCTGCGCCGCGTGGTGCGTGCGGCCCATGAACTCGGCATCGTCTATCTCACCATTTTTTCTTTCAGCTCGGAAAACTGGTCGCGGCCCGCGAGCGAGATCGGCGATCTGTTCGGCCTGTTGCGCCGCTTCATCCGCAACGATCTGGCGACGCTGCATCGTGACGGGGTGCGGGTGCGCGTAATCGGCGAGCGTGACGGGCTTGACGCCGACATCTGCGCGCTGCTCAACGAGGCAGAGGAGCTGACGAAGAACAACGTCAAGCTCAGCCTTGTGGTCGCCTTCAACTATGGTTCGCGGGCGGAGATCGCCGCCGCGGCGCGGCGCCTCGCGCGCGAGGTTGCCGAAGGCAAGCGCGACGCCAACTCCATCGATGCCGACACGCTCGGGCAATATCTCGATGCGCCCGACATTCCGGATCCGGATCTGATTATCCGCACCAGCGGCGAGCAGCGTCTGTCCAACTTCCTGATGTGGCAGGCCGCCTATAGCGAACTCGTGTTCGTGCCGATTCACTGGCCGGATTTCGACAAGGCGGCGCTCGAAGGCGCGATTGCGGAATACGGCAAGCGCGAGCGCCGGTTCGGCGGGCTCGCTGCGAAAACCGGATCGTGACCGAGGGCGAGGCCGCGCCGGCGGCAGCAAACGAGCAGGGGTCGCGCAATCTCGCGATGCGCGTGATTGCGGCGCTGGTGCTGGCGCCGGTTGCGATCGCGCTGGCCTATATGGGCGGCGTCGCCTGGTCGCTCCTCGTGACATTGGCGGCGGCCGGATTGTTCGCGGAATGGCTTGTTGTCACCGGACTCGGACGCGAGCTCCGTGTCGTGGTGCCCGGCGTGGTCGCGTTGCTGCTCGCCGGACTATGCCTGATGGCCGGCCGTATCGATGCGGCCCTGATCGTACTCGCCGCCGGTGCGGTTGTTGTGGCGCTGACGTCCGGCGCGCGGCGCAACTGGGCCATTGCGGGATTGCTCTATGCGGCAGGGGCCGAGATCGCATCGGTCCTGCTGCGCCTCGACACGGCGAAGGGCTTTGCCGCGCTGATGTTCGTGTTGCTGATCGTGTGGGTCACCGATATCGGCGGCTACTTCGCGGGCCGCAGTATCGGCGGGCCGAAGCTCTGGGTGCGGGTCAGCCCGAAGAAGACATGGGCGGGCGCGGTTGGCGGCTTCGGGGCGAGCCTGCTGGTCGCTGCCGGCTTTGCCGCCCTTGAGATCGGCTCGACCGGTCCGCTCTTGATGCTCGGCGCCGTGTTGTCGGTGGTCTCGCAACTTGGCGATCTCTTCGAATCCGCGGTGAAGCGGCGGTTCGGCGTGAAGGATTCGAGTCACATCATTCCCGGTCACGGCGGCCTCCTGGACCGCCTGGACGGTTTTGTCGCGGCCGTCATTGTGGCGGCGATTTTCGGCTTTCTCCGTGGTGGCGCCGATGGCGTCGGGCGCGGTCTTATGGTTTGGTGATGAGATGAGCGCAGTTCCGTTGCGTAACAACAAGGCCGCGGCGGCATCCGCCCTGCGGACTGTAACCGTCCTCGGTGCCACCGGCTCGATCGGCGACAGCACTATGGACCTGCTGCGTGGCGCGCGCGACCGCTACCGGGTCGAGGCGCTGACCGCGAACAGCAATGTCGAGGGCCTCGCCAAGCTGGCCAAGGAATTCGGCGCGCGGTTCGCCGCCATTGCCGATCCGGCGAAGCTTTCGGAGCTGAAGGACGCGCTGACCGGAACCCGGACCGAATGCGGGGCCGGGGAGAGCGCGATCATCGAAGCGGCCGCGCGGCCGGCCGATTGGGTGATGGCGGCGGTCAGCGGCGCGGCCGGGCTGAAGCCTGCGCTTGCCGCGGTCGATCGTGGCGCCACCGTCGCGCTGGCCAACAAGGAATGCTTGGTCTGTGCCGGCGATATCTTCATGGAGCGGGCGAGGAAGGCCGGCGCCTGCATCCTGCCGGCGGACTCCGAGCACAATGCGCTGTTCCAGGCGCTGGCTTCCGGCAACCGCGAGGAACTGACGCGGGTGATCATCACCGCGTCCGGCGGCCCGTTCCGTACCTGGGCGCCCGCCGACATCGAGCAGGCGACGCTGGAACAGGCGCTGAAGCATCCGAATTGGAGCATGGGGCAGAAGATCACGATCGATTCCGCCTCGATGATGAACAAGGGTCTCGAGGTGATCGAGGCGTCCTATCTGTTCGCTTTGACGCCCGACGAAATCGACGTGCTGGTGCACCCGCAGTCGATCATCCACGGCATGGTCGAGTTCTCCGATCGCTCGGTGGTCGCCCAGCTCGGCACGCCCGATATGCGGATCCCGATCGCGCATTGCCTCGGCTGGCCCGACCGCGTCGTCGGCCCGTCCGCCAAGCTCGACCTCGCCAAGATCGGACAGCTCACCTTTGAGGCGCCGGATTTTGAGCGCTTCCCGGGGCTGCGGCTGGCCTACGAGGCGTTGCGGATGGGGCACGGCGCGACGACGGTCTACAACGCTGCGAACGAGATCGCGGTCGCCGCGTTTATCGCCGGCAAGATCAAGTTCGGCGCGATCGCCCGGCTGGTCGAGGCGACGATGAACGATTGGATCAAGTCAGGGAATCAGCCACCACTGCACTCGGCGGATGATGCGATTTCCGTTGACCATATCGCGCGAAATAAAGCTGCCGCCCTATTGCCTCAAATTGCCTTAAAGGCAACCTAGAGGGTTGGGGACGGAGCCTTTGGCTCTTGTCGAGGGAAAATCGAATGCCCGAGTATTTTATTCATAGTATCAATGCGTTGAGTCATGGGCTTCTCGGTACCATCGTTCCCTTCCTCTTCGTCCTGACCATCGTCGTCTTCTTCCATGAGCTCGGCCACTTCCTGGTCGCGCGCTGGGCCGGCGTGAAGGTGTTGACGTTCTCGCTGGGCTTCGGCCCGGAGCTCGCCGGCTTCAACGACCGGCATGGCACGCGCTGGAAGATCTCGGCGATTCCGCTCGGCGGCTACGTCAAATTCTTCGGCGACGACAGCGAGGCTTCGACGCCGTCCACCGAGACGCTCGCCGCCATGACGGCGGAAGAGCGTGAAGGCAGCTTCCATCACAAATCGGTCGGAAAGCGCACCGCCATCGTTGCGGCCGGCCCGGTGGCGAACTTCATTCTCGGCGCCCTGATTTTCGCGGGCATGGCGCTCTACTACGGCAAGCCGAGCACGATTGCCCGGGTCGACGGCTTAGTGGCCGAAAGCGTCGCCGCGAACGCCGGCTTCAAGGTCGGCGATGTCGTCGTGGATATCGACGGCAGCGCGATCCAGAGCTTCGCCGACATGCAGCGGATTGTAGCTTCGAATGCTGGTTCAGAGCTTGGATTTAAGGTGAAGCGCGATGGTGCGATTGTCGCGCTCAAGGCGACGCCGGCGCTCCGGGAGGTCAAGGACCCCTTCGGCAATGCCCACCGAATCGGCGTGCTCGGAATTGAGCACAAGGCTCAGGTCGGCGAAGCGACCAGCGCCTCGGTCGGCGTGCTGGAGGCCCTGAAGATCGGCGTCGAGCAGGTTTGGTACATCATTTCCAGCACGTTCAAGTTCCTGGGCTCGCTGTTCGTTGGAACCGGCAATCCGGCCGAGGTGAGCGGCGTCATTGGAATCGCGAAGCTGTCGGGGCAGGCCGCGAGCGCCGGGTTCCAGTTCGTGATCAATCTTTGCGCCATCCTGTCGGTCTCGATCGGCCTGCTGAACCTGTTTCCGATCCCGCTTTTGGATGGCGGACACCTGCTTTTCTACAGCGCGGAGGCGCTGCGCGGGCGCCCGCTGTCGGAGCGGACGCAGGAGGTGGGTTTCCGAATCGGGCTGGGTCTGGTCCTGATGCTGATGGTGTTTGCGACGTATAACGACATCCTCAGGATCGCCGGGTCCTGAAACGGGCTTTTTTGTGGCGTTGCCAATGGGCAACGTCTTGGAACGAAAATGGAAATGTTCGGCTCTAGTAAGTTTGCCCCCCCGGCAAATTTGGTTACAAGCTGAGCGGCAGGTTGGGAATCTGTCGGGTCGTTGGGGAACGATCTGGCATCGTTAAGATAAGGGCGCATTGCGCATGATGTTTGGAATGCGAGTGAGGGGGGGGCTGTTCGCCGCCTTGGTCATGTTCGCCGCGCCGGTGGTTGCCACCTTGGCGACCGTAGCTGTGTCTGTGCCTGCGTCGGCGCAGACCGTCGATTCGATCACGGTGGAGGGGAACCGCCGTGTCGAGCTTGAAACCATCCGCTCCTACTTCCATCCCGGACCGGGCGGTCGGCTGGCCCAGGCCCAGATCGACGACGGTCTGAAGGCGCTGATCGAGACCGGCCTGTTTCAGGACGTCCATATCGACCAGCGGGGCGGGCGCCTCGTCGTGGTCGTGGTCGAGAACCCGGTGATCGGCCGCGTTGCCTTCGAGGGCAACAAGAAGATCAAGGACGAACAGCTCACCGCTGAAGTGCAGTCCAAGCCGCGCGGCACGTTCTCGCGCCCGATGGTCCAGTCGGACGCCCTGCGCATCGCCGAAATCTACCGTCGGTCCGGCCGCTATGACGTGCGGGTCAATCCGCAGATCATCGAGCAGCCGAACAACCGCGTCGACCTGATCTTCGAGGTCAATGAAGGCGTGAAGACCGGCGTCCGGTCGATCGAATTCATCGGCAACAGCGCCTATTCGGCGTCCCGTCTGCGCGACGTCATCAAGACCCGCGAATCGAACATCCTGAGCTTCCTCGGCGGCAACGACGTCTACGATCCCGACCGGGTCGAGGCCGATCGCGACCTGCTGCGTCGCTTCTATCTCAAGAACGGCTATGCCGACGTCCAGGTCGTGGCCGCGCTGACCGAATACGATCCCGAGAAGAAGGGCTTCCTGGTTACCTTCAAGATCGAGGAAGGCCAGCAGTACCGCGTCGCGTCGGTCAACTATACGTCGTCGATCGCAACGCTCGACCCGAACGCGCTGCGCACCTACTCGCGCGTCAATGTCGGCTCGCTCTACAACGCCGAGGCGCTGGAGAAGTCGGTCGAGGAGATGCAGATCGAGGCATCGCGCCGCGGCTACGCATTCGCGGTGGTCCGGCCGCGCGGTGATCGCAACTTCGACAATCACACGGTGTCGATCACCTTCGCTATCGACGAAGGTCCGCGCACCTATATCGAGCGCATCAACATCCGCGGCAACAGCCGTACCCGCGACTACGTGATCCGCCGCGAGTTCGATATCTCGGAAGGCGACGCCTACAACCGTGCGCTGGTCGACCGCGCCGAGCGCCGGCTGAAGAACCTCGACTTCTTCAAGACGGTGAAGATCACCACCGAGCCGGGCTCCTCCAGCGATCGCGTCATCCTGATCGTCGATCTCGAGGAGAAATCGACCGGCGACTTCTCGGTGTCGGGCGGTTACTCGACCACCGACGGCGCGCTGGCCGAAGTCAGCGTCTCCGAGCGCAACCTGCTCGGCCGCGGCCTGTACGCGAAGGCGTCGGTGACCTACGGCCAGTATGCCCGCGGCTACTCGCTGTCGTTCGTCGAGCCCTATCTGCTCGACTACCGCGTCGCGCTCGGCCTCGACCTCTATCAGCGCCAGCAGCTGTCCAACAGCTACATCGCCTACGGCACCAAGACGCTGGGGTTCAGCCCGCGGCTCGGCTTCAGCCTGCGGGAAGATCTGTCGCTGCAGCTGCGCTACTCGATCTACCAGCAGGAAATCACCCTGCCGTCGACGCTGAACAACTGCAACAACGTGCCGACCCTGCCGGATGGAACGCCCAACCCCGCGTTCAATCCGAGCCCGGCCTATGCGAACCTGAACGGGATCAGCTTGGTGTCGACCAATGGTCTCGGCTGCTTCTTTGACGGCGAAGCCTCGCTGCCGGTCCGCAAGGAGCTGGCGGGCGGCAAGACCCTCACATCGGCGCTGGGTTACACGCTCAACTACAACACGCTCGACAACAACAAGAACCCGACCGACGGTCTGATCGTCGACTTCAAGCAGGACTTCGCCGGTGTTGGCGGTGACGTCAGCTACATCAAGACCGCGATCGACGCGAAGT
Source organism: Bradyrhizobium sp. KZN70725 (assembly GCF_055264925.1). Lineage (NCBI taxonomy): Bacteria > Pseudomonadati > Pseudomonadota > Alphaproteobacteria > Hyphomicrobiales > Nitrobacteraceae > Bradyrhizobium > Bradyrhizobium sp. KZN70725. Next base: position 81,114 of record NZ_JBUYWT010000009.1, on the reverse strand, counting down.
ACTACACCCCGCTGGTCTCCGACATTGTCGGCGTGATCCACGCCCAGGGCGGCATCCTGAACAAGCTCGGGACCTCGGATCTGCGCATGCTCGACCACTTCCAGATGGGCCCGAACCTGGTCCGCGGCTTCGCGCCGAACGGCATCGGTCCGCGTGACATCAACCCGTACGGCACCATGGATGCCATCGGCGGCACCAAGTACTGGGGCGTGTCGGCGGAACTGCAGATGCCGTTCTGGTTCCTGCCGAAGGAAGTCGGGCTCAAGGGCGCGGTCTATGCCGACGCCGGCGGGCTGTACGACTACCAGGGCCCGACCTCGTGGGCGGCGACCGGCGAAGTCAACGTGCCTGGCTGTGTCAGGCCGACGAACAATCCGCCGTCTCCGGGTACGTGCCTTGGCCTGAGCTACGACGACAGCAAGGTTGTCCGCACCTCGGTCGGTGTCGGCCTGATCTGGCAGTCACCGTTCGGCCCGCTGCGCTTCGACTACGCGGTGCCGCTGACCAAGGGTGCGTTTGACCGCACGCAAGAATTCCGGTTTGGCGGCGGTACGACGTTCTAAGACCGATTGCCAACCGGACTGCGACGGATGGAATGGCGCAGCCGATCTTCTACAAGAGTCCTCCTTCGTCATCGCTGGCTGAAATAGCCGCGCTGACGAAGGCGCAACTGGTCGACCCCGAAAGGGGCGCGCTTCAGATCAGGGGGCTGGCCTCGCTCGACGAGGCCGGTCCGATGCATCTCGCCTTTTTCGACAATCTGAAATACGCCGACCAGCTTGCCGCGACCAAGGCCGGGGCGTGTCTGGTCAGCCCGCGCTTCGAGGCGCAGGTGCCGAAGGGCACGGCCGTGCTGCGGGCGGCGAAGCCGTTCCAGGTGTTCGTCGAGCTCGCCCGGCAATGGCACGCCGATGCCCTGCGGCCGCAATCCTGGTTCGACACCGAGGGGATCGCGCCGTCGGCGATCATCGATCCCACCGCGCGCCTCGAGGACGGCGTCATCGTCGATCCGCTGGTCGTGATCGGCCCGCGGGTCGAGATCGGCTCGGGCACCATCATCGGCGCCGGCGCGGTGATCGGGGCCGATGTCAAGATCGGCCGCGACTGCAATGTCGGCGCCAAGACCACCATTCAGTTCGCGCTGATCGGCAACAACGTCCTGATCCATCCCGGCTGCAATATCGGCCAGGACGGCTATGGCTTCATCTTCTTCGGGCCGGCCGGCCATGTGAAGGTGCCGCAGACCGGCCGCGTGGTGATCCAGAACAATGTCGAGGTCGGCGCCGCCTCGACCATCGACCGCGGTTCCCTGCGCGACACCGTGATCGGCGAGGGCACCAAAATCGACAATCAGGTCCAGATCGGCCACAATGTGACGATCGGCCGGCACTGCCTGCTGGCGGCCCAGATCGGGCTCGCCGGCAGCCTGACCATCGGCGACAATGTCGCGCTCGGCGCCAAGGTGGGCATCAACAACCACCTCAAGATCGGCGACGGCGCCCAGGTGACGGCGATGAGCGCGGTCAAGGACGACATCCCGGCCAACGGTCGGTGGGGCGGGCATTTCGCCAAGCCGACCAAGCAGTGGTTCAGGGAAATTATCGCAGTGGAGCGTCTGGTGCGCGACAACGAAGCCAAAGGTGAGGGGCAGGAGTGATGGAGGAGGCACCGGTCAAATTCGAGCTGGTGGATATCAACGATATCCTGAAGACGCTTCCGCATCGCTTTCCGATGTTGCTGATCGACCGGGTGATCAAGATCCGCACCGACTACAGCGGCATCGGCATCAAGAACGTCACCTTCAACGAGCCGCCGTTCCAGGGCCACTTCCCGGACCGCCCGGTCTACCCCGGCGTGATGATGATCGAGGCGATGGCCCAGACCGCCGGCGTCATCGGCATCAAGTCGGTCGAGGGCACCGAGAAGCCGCGCGCGGTGTATTTCCTCACCATCGACAAGTGCAAGTTCAGGAAGCCGGTGATGCCCGGCGACACCATCGAGTATCACATGCGCTCGCTCGGCCGGCGCAAGACGATGTGGTGGTTTCACGGCGATGCCAAGGTCAACGGTCAGGTCGTCGCCGAAGCCGATGTCGGTGCGATGCTGACGGATTAGGCCGCGCCGGTCCACGTGGTGCAGGTGTAGCGGCCGTCCGCGCCCGCGATCCGCAGGACGCGATTGAGGAAGATGCCCATCGATGGCGCGTTCATCAGCGCGTCGTAGGTTTCGGCAGGGACGCCGCAATAATGCTGGTAGCTGCCTCTGACCGCGACCAGCAGCGCGCGTTGATCCGTGCTGTAGCAGACCCGCTGGACGATCGTGCTGCGGTTGATGTCGCGGCATTCGAAGCTCGAGAGGTCGACCGCCGTGCTGTTGCCGAGATCGACCGTCTCCGGGCCGATTGGCGCAGAGAGCAGGCTGAGGATCAGCGCGGCGGCCCGGACCATGGATCGGTTGCGACCTTCTCTTGCAACAGGCGGTCATGATACGTCACTGGACAGGGCGGGCAAAGTCGCGCTAACGACCGCCCAAATCGATAGGCTGGCGCCTCGATAGCATCTTGGCGCCATTAACGAATTCCGGACCGAAATTTCATGAGCATGATCGACCCGACTGCGCGGATTGCCGATGGCGCTGTGATCGGGGCCGGCACCGAGATCGGTCCGTACTGCATCGTCGGCCCCAACGTCGTGCTCGGTGAGAACTGCAAGCTGATCGCGCATGTCACGATCAGCGGGCATACCAGGATCGGCGCCGGCTGCATCATCTCGCCGTTCGCCGCGCTCGGCGGGCCGCCGCAGGATCTCAGCTATCGCGGCGAGCCGACCCGCCTCGAAGTCGGCGAAGCCTGCACGATCCGCGAGGGCGTGACGATGAATGTCGGCACGGTCAAGGGCGGCGGGCTCACGCGCGTCGGCGATCGCGGCTTCTTCATGAACAACAGCCATGTCGGCCATGACTGCATGGTCGGCAATGGCGTGATCTTCGCGACGTCGGCGACGCTCGGCGGCCACTGCGAGATCGGCGACTTCGTCTATATCGGCGGCCTGTCGGCTGTGCACCAGTTCACCCGCGTCGGCTCGCAGGTGATGATCGGCGGCGTCTGCGGCGTGCGCGGCGACATCATCCCGTTCGGCCTCGCCAACGGTCAGTACGCGGTTCTCGAAGGACTCAACATCATCGGCATGCGGCGCCGCCAGTTCACCAAGGCGCGGCTGGCGACGGTGCGCGCGTTCTATCAAAAGCTGTTCCACGGCCCCGGCATCTTCGCCGAGCGGCTCGCCTCGGTGCAGCCGCTGGCGGGCGAGGATCCGGCGATTGCGGAAATCCTGGCCTTCATCGAGGGCGGCAAGCTGCGCCCGCTCTGCCTTCCCGCCGATACCAATTGAGCAGGGGATGGCCGCCAGCATGACGTCAGCGGCTCCCTCGCTTTCCTCGCCGGTCGGCGTCATCGCCGGCGGCGGCGCCATGCCGTTCGCGGTCGCCGACTCCCTGGTTGCGCGCGGCATCACGCCGGTGCTGTTCGCGCTGCGCGGCGCCTGCGATCCGGCGCGCGCGCAGCGGTTCCGTCACCGCTGGATCTCGGTCGGCCAGCTCGGGCGGGCGACCCGGCTGTTCCGCGACGAAGGCTGCCGCGATCTGATCTTCATCGGCACCTTGGTGCGGCCCGCGCTGTCGGAAATTCGGCTCGACTGGGGCACGCTGCGCCTGCTCGGCCACGTCGTGCGCGCATTTCGCGGCGGAGACGATCATTTGCTGTCGAGTGTTGGCCGCATCCTCGAGCAGCAGGGCTTCCGCATGGTCGGGATCAAGGATGTCGCGCCCGATCTGTTGATGCCGGAGGGCGCCGTGACGCGCGCGGCGCCCGACAGCACGGCGCTCGCCGACATCGCGCGCGGACGCGGCGTGCTTGACGCGCTCGGCCCGTTCGACATCGGTCAGGCGGCCGTGGTGATCGACGGTCATGTGGTAGCGGTCGAGGATATCGAGGGTACCGACGGGCTGCTCGCGCGCGTCGCGCGGCTGCGCGCCGAGGGTCGCGTTCGCGCCAAGGCCGGCCGCGGCGTGCTGGTGAAGGCTCCGAAGAGCCGGCAGGATCTGCGCTTCGATCTGCCGACCATCGGCCCGCGGACGGTCGAGGGCGCGGCAGCAGCCGGTATCGCCGGCATCGCCGTGATCGCCGGCAATACGCTGGCCGCCGAGCCGCAGGCCCTGGTCGAGGCCGCCGACGCCAGGGGGCTGTTTGTCATCGGGCTGGCGGGCTGATGCAGCTGCGCAGCCCCAGCACCGCTCGCAAGATCTTCCTCATCGCGACCGAGGAATCCGGCGACCGCCTCGGCGCGGCGCTGATGCAGGTGCTGCGCCAGCGGCTCGGCGATGCCGTGCAGTTTTCCGGCGTCGGCGGTCGGGCGATGACTGCTCAGGGAATCGCCCCGCTGTTTCCGATCGAAGAGCTCTCGATCATGGGCTTTGCCGCCGTCGTGAAGCAGTTGCCGAAAATCCTGCGATTGATCCGGCGCACCGCCGATGCCGTGCTCGCCGACGCGCCTGACATGCTCGTCATCATCGACAGCCCCGATTTCACCCACCGCGTCGCCCGTCGCGTCCGCGCCCGCAACCGGAACATTCCGATCGTCGATTACGTATCCCCGTCGGTCTGGGCCTGGCGGCCGGGCAGGGCGCGCGCGATGCGGGGCTATGTCGACCACGTGCTCGCGCTGCTGCCGTTCGAGCCGGAGGAATATCGCAAGCTGCAGGGACCGCCGTGCAGCTATGTCGGCCACCCCCTGACCGAGCAGCTCGCCACGCTGCGCCCGAACGAGGACGAGCAGAAGCGGCGCGATGCGCAGCCTCCGGTGCTGCTGGTATTGCCCGGAAGCCGGCGCAGCGAGATCAGGCATCATCTGGCGCTGTTCGGCACCGCGCTCGGCCAGCTCAACAAGCAAACGCCGTTCGAGCTCGTGCTTCCCACCATGCCGCATCTCGAGGCGATGGTGCGCGAGGGCGTCGCGTCGTGGCCGGTGGTGCCGCGGCTCGCGATCGGCGAGACCGAGAAGCGCGCCGCGTTCCGTGTCGCCCGCGCTGCGCTCGCGAAGTCGGGCACGGTGACGCTGGAGCTCGCGCTGTCAGGGATTCCCATGGTGACGGCCTATCGCGTCGGCGCCGCCGAGGCGTTCATCCTGCGCCGCGCGATCCGGGTGTCCTCGGTGATCCTCGCCAATCTCGTGATCGGCAGCGATATCATTCCCGAGTTCCTGCAGGAGGACTGCACGCCGGACGAGCTCGCGGCGGCGCTGGGCGACGTGCTTGCGGATTCGCCCGATCGTCTGCGGCAGCTCGTGGGGTTCGCGACGATGGACGGGAAGATGTCGACCGGCGACCAGCCGCCGAGCGTCCGCGCCGCCGACATCGTGCTGGCGGAAATGGGCCGCCGTTCGGCCTAGCCAATCGATCGTGTCCTCGTTCAGTTCAGTGGCGACATCCCGCCGCAACGATCTCGCTTGCGCTGAATATTTAGACCGTCCTAATATTAGCAATAGCTAATATTAGGACGGAGCATGCCATGAAGATCGACCCGGTCGCCTATCTCGGAGCCGTCATTCGCGAAGTCGCCTTCCGGGAACGCGACGGCAAGCCGGCCCGGGCGGTGATCGCGACCCGCAGCTACGACACCGACATTGCCGATCTCTGGGATGTGCTGACCAACCCCGAACGCATTCCGCGCTGGTTCCTGCCGATCTCGGGCGACCTGAGGCTTGGCGGCCGCTATCAGTTCCAGGGCCATGCGGGCGGCGAGATCACGACGTGTGAGCCACCGCGCCGGCTTGCCGTCACGTGGGAGTCCATGGGCACGGTCAGCTGGGTTAGCGTCACGCTGGCCGAGAATGGCCCGGACGCCACGCGCCTGGAATTGGAACACCTCTCGGTGATCGAGGGCGACTTCTGGGACCGCTACGGGGCCGGTGCGGTCGGCGTCGGCTGGGATCTCGCGCTGCTAGGGCTCGCGCTCTATCTGGCCATGCCGCCCGGCGAGGAATTCGACCGCGCCGCCGCGTCCGCCTGGCCAGCCACCGGCGACGGCAAGGAATTCATCCGCCGCGCCAGCGAGGACTGGTGCAGGGCCTCGATCGCGGCGGGCACCGAGGAGGCTGCGGCGCGCAGATCGGCCGCAAACACCACGGCGGCCTATTGCGGCGAGCCGGAGCCGGGGAGCGGAGGCTAGAGCATGATCCGGAAAAGTGTGAAGCGGTTTTCCCTCGCGACAAACGCGAAGCGTTTGCGCGGAGATCATGCTCAAACGAAGAGCTAAAGCGGGATGACGATGCAGTCTCATCGCGCTTTAGCGACCTTGCACGCCTTCGACATCCTCGGCGATCCCGTCCGCCGGCGCATCCTGGAACTGCTTGCGACCGGCGAGCACAGTTCGGGCGACGTCGTTGCGGTCGTGCAGCGCGAGTTCGGCATCACCCAGTCGGCGGTGTCGCAGCAGCTGCGGATCTTGCGGGACGCCGGTTTCGCGTCGGTGCGTGCCGAGGGCACGCGCCGCATCTATGCGGTCGAGCCGGCGCGGCTGCGCGAGGTCGACGACTGGCTCGACCGGTTCAGGGCGTTCTGGCTGCCGCGCCTTGACGCGATCGCGACCGAAGTTGCGCGGGGCAAACGAAAACGGCGCCATCAGGAATGATGGCGCCGTCCCGGATTCTCTTCAGCGATGCAGCTTACTTGCGCTTGTCGATCTGCACATAGTCGCGGCGTGCGACGCCGGTGTAGAGCTGGCGCGGACGGCCGATCTTCTGCTGCGGATCCTCGATCATCTCGCTCCACTGGCTGATCCAGCCGACGGTGCGGGCGACCGCGAACAGCACGGTGAACATCGAGACCGGGAAGCCCATCGCCTTCAGCGTGATGCCCGAATAGAAGTCGACGTTCGGATAGAGCTTGCGATCGATGAAGTAGGGATCGCTGAGCGCGATCTTCTCGAGCTCCATCGCGACCTTGAGCATCGGATCGTCGCCGTGGCCGGTCTCCTTCAGCACCGCGTGACACATCTTCTGCATGATCTTGGCGCGCGGATCGTAGTTCTTGTAGACGCGGTGGCCGAAGCCCATCAGGCGAACTTCGCTGTTCTTGTCCTTCACCTTGGCGATGAAGTCCGGAATGTTTTCGACCTTGCCGATGCCGTAGAGCATGTTGAGCGCGGCCTCGTTGGCGCCGCCATGCGCCGGGCCCCACAGGCAGGCGATGCCTGCCGCGATGCAGGCGAACGGGTTGGCGCCCGACGAGCCGGCGATACGTACCGTCGAGGTCGAGGCGTTCTGCTCGTGGTCGGCGTGCAGGATGAAGATCTTGTCGAGCGCGTCGGCGAGCACCGGGTTGATCTTGTAGTCCTCGCAGGGGACCGCGAAGCACATGTTGAGGAAGTTCTCGGCAAACGAGAGCGAGTTCTTCGGATACACGAAGGGCTGGCCGACCGTGTACTTGTAGGCCATCGCCGCCAGCGTCGGCACCTTCGCGATCATCCGCATCGAGGCGATCATGCGCTGACGCGGATCGTTGATGTCGGTGGAGTCGTGATAGAACGCGGCGAGCGCGCCGACGGCGGCGACCATGATCGCCATCGGATGAGCGTCGCGGCGGAAGCCCTGGAAGAACCGCGCCATCTGCTCATGCACCATCGTGTGATGGATCACGCGATGGTCGAAGTCCTTCTTCTGCGCCGGGGTCGGAAGATCCCCGTACAGCAGCAGGTAGCAGGTCTCGAGGAAGTCGCCGTGCTCGGCGAGCTGCTCGATCGGATAGCCACGGTACTCGAGCACGCCGGCGTCGCCGTCGATGTAGGTGATCTTCGACTGGCAGCTGCCGGTCGAGGTGAAGCCGGGGTCGTAGGTGAACACCCCGGCCTGGCCGTAGAGCTTGGCGATGTCGATGACATCAGGCCCAACCGTGCCGCTCAGGATCGGGAAATCGTAGTTCTTGTTGCCGATGGTGAGTGTGGCTGTCTTGCTGGATTTTGCGTCCATCGTGATATCCCCGATGAATTCGTTGCGAAAACCGACCTTGCCCAGTCGCTAAATTGCGGCCCATGGCGGGGCGGAACGGCTTGTGGAGAAAGCGTCCGGGATTGGGTAGCTCATTGCCATGTGCGCTGCAAGATGGACCCTGGAGGGGGTCCATGCAGGATCACGCCGCCTGATCGGCGAGGCGGGCAAGGCACTCCTGGCGTCCCAGCACGGCCAGCACGTCGAATATGCCCGGCGACGTCGTGCGTCCCGTCAGTGCTACCCGCAGCGGCTGGGCGACGGCGCCGAGTTTCAGGTTGTTCTGCTCGGCGAAATTCCGCATCGCGGTCTCGGTGGTTTCCGCCGTCCAGTCGTTGACGGCTTCCAGCGCGGTGCGCAGGCGGCCGATCAACGCGCGCGTTTCCGGCGTCAGCAGCGCCACAGCTTTCGGATCGAGCGCGAGCGGACGATCGGCGAAGATGAAATAGGCGCCGGCGATCAGCTCGATCAGCGTCTTGGCGCGCTCCTTCAGGCTCGGCATCGCCCGCAGCAATTGCGCGCGGGTGGTGTCGTTGAGCTTGGCCTTCAGCGCGGCACCCTCGGGAACATAATCCAGCACGCTCTCGAACTGGGTCACGAGGGATTGATCGTCGCTCTGCCGGATATAGTGGCCGTTGAGGTTCTCCAGCTTGGCGAAATCAAACCGCGCCGCAGAGCGGCCGATGCCCGAGAGGTCGAACGCGTCGATCATCTCCTGGGTCGAGAAGATCTCCTGATCGCCATGGCTCCAGCCGAGCCGGACCAGGTAGTTGCGCAAGGCGGCCGGCAGGTAGCCGAGCGCGCGGTAGGCGTCGACGCCGAGCGCGCCATGGCGCTTCGACAGTTTCGAGCCGTCGGGACCGTGGATCAGCGGAATGTGGGACATGCTCGGCAGTTCCCACTCCAGCGCGTCGTAGATCTGCTTCTGACGCGCGGCGTTGATCAGGTGGTCGTCGCCACGGATGATGTGAGTGACGCCCATATCGTGGTCGTCGACCACGACCGCGAGCATGTAGGTCGGGGTGCCGTCGCCGCGCAGCAGGACGAGGTCGTCGAGGTTCTCGTTCTGCCAGACCACGCGGCCCTGCACCTGGTCCTCGATCACGGTTTCGCCGGTCTGCGGCGCCTTGAGGCGGATGGTCGGCTTGATGCCGTCGGGCGCGGTGGCCGGATCGCGGTCGCGCCACATGCCGTCATAGAGGCGGGTGCGGCCCTCGGCGCGCGCCTTCTCGCGCATCGCGGTGAGCTCTTCCGGCGAGGCATAGCAGTAATAGGCGCGCCCGGCGGCGAGCAGGCTCTCGGCGACCTCGCGATGGCGGGCAGCGCGGCTGAACTGGTAGATGACCTCGCCGTCCCAATCGAGCTCGAGCCACTTCAGGCCGTCCAGGATGGCGTCGATCGCCTCCTTGGTCGAGCGTTCGCGGTCGGTGTCCTCGATCCGGAGCAGCATCTTGCCGCCGAGCTTCCTGGCATAGAGCCAGTTGAACAGCGCGGTGCGGGCACCTCCGATATGGAGGAAGCCGGTCGGAGAGGGGGCGAAGCGGGTAACGACGGGTTTGGTCATGATCGAGCGAGACGTATGCTGAGACGGCGGTGGTGTATATCAGGAACCGGACATAACTAAACCCCCGGCTGACCTTTTGCCCACCAAACCAGGCCTCAAACCAGACTTGAAACCAGGCTTGAAACCAGACTTGGCCGGACGGCACGAATTTGGCAGAAGGTTGAGCTGACTCCTCCAGGGAACCCTTTGATGACGACTGACACGACGGCAGAGGCAGGGCGCGACTTCATCCGCGACATCGTCCAGGCCGATCTCTCCTCCCACAAGCACAACCGGATCGTGACCCGTTTCCCGCCGGAGCCGAACGGCTACCTGCATATCGGCCACGCCAAGTCGATCGCCCTGAATTTCGGCATCGCGCAGGAGTTCGGCGGCCAGTGCAATTTGCGCTTCGACGACACCAATCCGACCAAGGAGGAGCAGGAGTACATCGACTCCATCCAGGCCGACGTCCATTGGCTCGGCTATGACTGGGGAGCCAACCTGTTCTATGCGTCGGACTATTTCGAGCGCCTGTACGATTGGGCCGAGGGTCTGATCAAGGCCGGCTATGCCTATGTCGACGATCAGTCCCAGGAGGAAATCCGGCTGTCTCGCGGCACGCTGACCGAGCCCGGCAAGAACTCGCCGTTCCGCGACCGCTCGGTCGAGGAGAACCTCGATCTGTTCCGCCGCATGAAGGCCGGTGAGTTCTCGAACGGCGCCCGCGTGCTGCGCGCCAAGATCGACATGGCCGCCGGCAACATCAACCTGCGCGATCCGGTGCTCTACCGCATTCTGCACGCCCATCATCCGCGTACCGGCGACAAATGGTCGATCTATCCGAGCTACGACTACGCGCACGGCCAGTCGGACGCGATCGAGGGCATCACCCATTCGATCTGTACGCTGGAGTTCGAGGATCACCGCCCGCTCTATGAGTGGCTGCTCGACAAGCTGCCGGTGCCTTCGAAGCCGCGCCAGTACGAAATGGCACGGCTCAACCTGACCTATACGCTGCTGTCCAAGCGCGTGCTGACCCAGCTCGTCCGTGACGGCCACGTCTCGGGCTGGGACGATCCGCGCATGCCGACCATTGCCGGCTTGAAGCGGCGCGGCGTGCCGCCGGCCGCGGTGCGCGAATTCATCAAGCGCATCGGCGTCGCCAAGGCCAACAGCGTGGTCGATGTCGGGATGCTCGAATTCTGCATCCGCGAGGAGCTGAACCGCACGGCGCTGCGCCGGATGGCGGTGCTGCGGCCGCTCAAGGTGGTGATCGAGAATTATCCGGAAGGGCAGGTCGAGGAGATCGAGGCGATCAACCATCCCGACAATCCGGAAGCCGGCACCCGCAAGATCGCGTTCGGCCGCGAGCTCTATATCGAGCGCGACGACTTCATGGAGAATCCGCCGAAGAAGTTCTACCGCCTCTCGCCCGGCAACGAGGTGCGGCTGCGCTATGCCTACTTCATCAAGTGCACCGGCGTGGTGAAGAACGACGCCGGCGAGATCGTCGAACTCCGCGCGACCTACGATCCCCTAACCAAGGGCGGCAATGCGCCCGACGGCCGCAAGGTCAAGGCGACGATGCACTGGTTGCCGGCGGCGCAGTCGAAGCCTGCGGAGATCCGTATCTACAACCAGCTGTTCGCCAATCCGAGCCCGAACGCGGCCGATTTCGCCGCCGACCTCAATCCGCAGTCGCTCGAAGTGCTGAAGGATGCGCGCGTCGAGCCGGCGATCGCCGAGAGCAATTCGCCCGATCCGGTGCAGTTCGAGCGGCAGGGCTATTTCGTGCGCGACGCGGATTCGACGCCGGACCGGCTGGTGTTCAACCGCACCATCGGCCTGCGCGACACCTTCGCCAAGGAAGTCGGCGGCAAGGGCTAGCCGAGAGGAAGCGCGTCCCGAGCGGACAAGCGGACGGGGGGATCGATGCCTGATGAATCCGACGAGATTGCCTCCGCCATCATCGCCAGATGGTCGGCGGGTTTCAGCAGGCTCGATGCGAATGCGTTAAGCGCGCTCTATTCGAAGAGCGCGTTCTTCTTCGGCTCGAACCCGACGCTGTATCGCGGCCGCGACGGCGTCAAAGCCTACTTTGACGGTCTGCCGCGCTGGCACGCGCCGCGTGTTCAGTTCAGCGATGTCAGGGCAGAACGGGTCAACGCCGATCTCGTCAACATGGCGGGCATCGCGTCATTCGTCCTCGACGGCGATGCGCCCTCGCTCGCCGTCAAGATCACCTGGGTGATCGCGCGCGAGGACGGCGACTGGAAGATCGTCTGCCACCACGTCTCGTCGCAGACGCCGCTGATCTAGGCTCAGCGCTGGAGCTGACGAAAAAGTCGAGGGCCGGCGGGCCCTCGTAGTCAGGGAGAGTGCGCGGGGCCGGGCGCCTCGCGGCTGCACCCAACTCGCAGGCTATCCGGATCGCGCTGCATTGCGAGGAGGGACCAAGGTCGTAGGCTGCGGAACGCGGCTTCCGGGCGCCCGGACGGCAGCAAGGTCGTCGGCTCGCGGATCAGCAGCGGCAACACATCGCAGGTCGGACAGATGCTTTTTTGTCCGCGCCGCACCATGTCTTCGGAAGAAGGAGGTGAGGATCATGCGCATTCAACACTGGCAGGATGCTGCCAGCCTGTTGGTAGGCGCCTGGCTGGTCGCATCGCCGTTTGCACTGGGCTTTTCCGGGGCAGCTCTCTGGATATCCATCGCGCTCGGATTGGGCGTCGTGCTGTTCGCCCTGGAGGCATTCATCATTCCGTCCTATCTGGAGGAATGGGGCGAGATGCTGATGGGGTTGGCTCTGGTGGTGGCACCCTGGACGTTCGGCTACCAGCAGGGATCGGTCACGACGAGCAGCGTGCTCGCCGGGGTCGTGGTGATCGTGCTCGCGTGCTGGGAGCTGACGATGGATCGTGATTTCGCCACCTGGTGGCACGATCGCTGGCATCACCGAGCTGGCTGAGAGGAAGCTGACTGAGACGCTGGCCTGACCGCCAACCAAAGGCGGCCGGAGCGGGGATTTGCGTGGCGCGGGATCCCCTCCATGCCGCTCCGACGTAACGCGGATGCAGGTTCTGCAGAGACATCTCGCCAGAGACGGCGGGTGTGGGACGATTCAGAAGCGTCGTCCCGCACTCGCTGGACGGCGGCCATGGCGCCTGCTGCAGGGTGAGAGCGCTTTCGAGCGACGTGGATAGCGGCTCGCGTAAGGAAAACGCGTCGAGACAAGCTTCGAGAGTCCCGTTCCGATCCCGTCGGAACGGAGCTGTAGTCGCCCGTCAGCAAGGCGACTCCGTCACGATGCGGCTTTCGCCTCGATCTGCTCCCAAATTCTGGTCTTGCGTGTTTCGGGCATGATGAAAACGGCGATCACGAAGCACACCGCGGGAACGACAATCGGGTAGATCAGCGCATAGCCGATGCTGCCGGTCGCCGCGAAGGCGGCTGATGTGATGAACGGCACCAATCCGCCGCCCCAACCATTGCCGATATGATACGGCACCGAGACCGAGGTGTACCTGATCCTGGCCGGGAAAAACTCCGCCAGGAACGCGCCGACCGGCCCGTACACCATCCCGACGTAGCAGACGAGGATGAAGATGATGAAGACGGCGACCGGATAGTTGATGTGTCCCGGTTGCGTGACCATGCCGAGCCACAGATACAGCGGATAGTAGGTGATCGCGGCAAGCAGCATTCCTCCGAGGATCACGGACTTGCGGCCGATCTGATCCGACAGCCAACCAAAGAAGATCAGGCTCGGCGTTGCGATCAACAATGCGGCTCCCACGATGTAGGCCGAGGTAACCGCATCGACCTTGGAGACCTGCTGCAGGAAGTACAGTGCCCAGAATTGACCACTGTACCAGACCACGCCCTGTCCAATCAGGACGACGATAGCGATCAGGATGTACTTGATGTTGGCGCTGAGGAAGGCTTCCCGCCAGGGATTCCTGGTCATCTGTCCCTGTGCCTTGATCTCCTGGAAAATCGGCGTCTCCTGGAGTTGCAGGCGGATGTAGATGGCGATGGCCACCAGCACGAACGAGACCAGGAACGGTACGCGCCACGCCCATTCGTCAAAGGCCTGATTGCCGGCCCAGGTTCGGGTCAGAACGATCACCGCCAGCGACACCACGATCCCGAGCGTCGGCGAGGTTTGTAGCCAGCCCGTGTAGTAGCCGCGGCTGTCGTCCGGAACATGCTCGGCGACGTAGGTGATGGCGCCGCCATATTCGCCGCCCAGGCAGAGACCCTGGATCATCCGCAAGCCGAACAGAACGAATGCGGCCGTCAGGCCGATCGACTGATAAGTTGGGATCAGTCCGATCGCTCCCGTTCCCAGGCCCATTCCGCTCAGCGTAATGAGGAATGTATATTTGCGGCCGACCCGATCGCCCATCCATCCGAACAGGAAGGCCCCCAGCGGGCGGATCAGGAATCCCGCAGTGAACAGCGCGATCGTGCTCAGCAGGGCTGCGACGGGGTGGGATTGCTCAAAGAACTTGACCGACAGAACGGCGGCCAGGCTGCCAAAAATATAAAAGTCGTACCATTCAATGATGTTTCCCACTGACGCAGCGACAATCACGCGGCGAAAATCGCTTGGTACTTGAATTGCCATGTGCTGCTCCTCTCAAAAGCAAACGCTACTCCTCGCGTTTTTCAGCGATCTATCCGCTCGCGGAGTGCGCGTGGTGCACGGCGTTACAGGCGAGATTTGCGCGTTCGTCCGCAACGCCTGATCTCAGGGGAGTTGTGGCCACCTGAGAGGAGCTCCAGCGGCCTTCAAGTGCCGCGAGCCGTCACTGCCTCATCCCTGTCTATTTGGGAGTGGAGGCATCAGGACAGTCTATTCCTAATGTGATCGGTATCTTAGTGAGACTTTCGGCTCGATCGATTTGACGCAGGCGGCAGCTGTGGCGCGGCGCGAGCTAGGCAAGGCGCAGGACGATCCAGGTACCCCGGGCGTTCCCGGTCCGTATTCTGCATCCGTTCCGCTGGGCGACGGGGCCATCCGCTAGCCTGCCGCCCGGCAGGGATCGCAGGCGGAATGGCGGAGCAGGGCACGACGCCGGGCGGCAAACGCGGCTACGCGGGGACGTGGCCGCCGCGCACGGCTGCGCCGGTCGGCGGCTTTCTCCCGGGCGCGCGCCGGGATCTGGAAGCCTCTCGTCGAGACATTGCGGCAATGGGCGCGCGCGGAGGCGGGGGCGGGCCGCCTGTTGCCCTGGGTGCCGGTGGCGTTCGGCACCGGCATCGCGTTCTATTTCGCGGCCGAGCACGAGCCGGTGCTGTCGGTCGCGGCCACCGCCGCAATCCTGCTCTGCCTGCTGGCGCTGCTGCTGCGGCGGCGCAGCGTGTTTCCCGTCATCGTGATGCTGGCCGCGGTCGCCGCGGGCTTTGCGACGGCGACCTGGAAGACGGCGCGCGTCGCTCACACGGTGCTGGCGCGGCCGATGTTCTCGGTGGCGCTGACCGGCTTCGTCGAGACGCGCGACATCCGCGAGAAGACCGATCGTTTCGTGCTGCGTGTGGTTTCGATGGAGAGCCCGCGCGACATGACGAAGCTCGATCGGGTCCGGCTCTCGGTGAAGAAGGGCACCGCGCCCGATGTCGGCAGCTTCGTTGAATTGAAGGCACGGCTGATGCCGCCGCTCGGGCCACAGCGCCCGGGCTCCTATGATTTCGGCCGCGACCTGTATTTCCAGGGCATCGGCGCCTCCGGCTTCGTGATGGGCGCCGTCAAGACCAGGGAGCCGCCTGCGACCGGCGGCTTTGCGCTGCGCTACGCCGCCTTCATGCAGGGCCTGCGCGACACCATCGACGCGCGGATTCGCACCACGCTCGACGGCGACCAGCGCGCGATCGCGACCGCCTTGCTCACCGGCCGGCGCGATGCGATCTCGTCGCCGGTCAACGATGCGATGTTCATCTCGGGACTCGGCCACGTGCTGTCGATCTCCGGCTACCACATGGCCGTGGTCGCCGGCGTCGTGTTTTTCGCGGTGCGCGCGCTGCTCGCGCTGTTTCCGGCGCTGACGGCGGCGCATCCGATCAAGAAATGGGCGGCGGCGGCCGCGCTGGTCGCCGCCGCATTCTATCTTCTGCTGTCGGGCGCGGAGGTCGCGACCCAGCGGTCATTCTTCATGACCGCCGTGGTGCTGCTCGCCGTGATCGTCGACCGCCGGGCCATCACCTTTCGCACGCTGGCGGTGGCAGCGCTGATCGTGCTCGCGATCGCGCCGGAGGCGCTGGTGCATTCCAGTTTCCAGATGTCGTTCGCCGCGACGCTCGGGCTGGTGGCGCTGGTGCAGATCGGGCTGCCGAACCTGCTGGCGTCGCCCGACCATTCGGCGACCGCGCGCGTCGCGCTGTGGGGCGGGCGCGAGCTCACGATGCTGATGCTGGCCTCGCTGGTGGCGGGGCTGGGGACGACGCCCTATGCCGCATTCCATTTCCACCGCGTGACGCCCTACGGGCTGCTCGCCAACCTCGCGGCGATGCCGGTGGTCTCGGCGGTCGTGATGCCGGCCGGCCTGCTGGGGCTCGTCGCCATGCCGTTCGGCTTCGACGGCGTGTTCTGGGCGATCATGGGTCTTGGCATCGACTGGATGATCCTGGTGACGCAATGGGGCGCCGCACTCCCGGGCGCGGTCGGCCGCATGGCGGCGTTCGGCATCGGGCCGCTGATCGCAGCGAGCGCCGGCATCATCCTGCTCGGGCTGCTGCGCACGCCGCTGCGCTGGTCAGGTGCGGTGCTGCTGCTGGTGGCCTCGGTCTGGGCGCTCAGGGTGCCGCAGCCGGACGTGCTGATCTCGGGCGACGGCCGCAATGTCGCGGTGCGTGGCGGTGATGGACGGCTGCATCTAATGCACAGCGCCAAGGATGCATTTTTGGTCAAGGAGTGGCTGGCGGCGGACGCCGACGCGCGCACCGCCACCGATGCGTCGCTCGGCGAGGGCGTCTCCTGCGATGCCAGCGGCTGCGTGACCCAGGGACCCGGCGGCGCCTTCGTCGCGCTGGCGACCCGGCCGGAGGCCCTAGTGGACGACTGCGAGCGCGCAGGCCTGATCGTGACGGCGCGGCCGGCGCCGCAGGGCTGCGCGGCATCGGTGATCGATGCCGAGCGGCTGCGCCGCCACGGCGCGCTGGTGCTGCGACGGAGCAGGGACGGCTACGTCGTCGATGCGGTCAAGCCCGGCGGGATCGACCGGCCGTGGTCGCCGGCGGTTCCCGGCGACGGCGAGAGCGAGACGACGCTACGCGCCCCCGCGCCGCGGCCTGCGGTGGATGCGACGCCGGCCGAGACCGATCTGCAGGGCGATGATTAGCCGTGGTCCGGCAAGGGCGCGCTCGGCAGCTCGAACAGGCCGAGATGGTATTCGTCGGAGTCGGGGCCGGCGTCGGGCTTCTTGACGAGAGTGAAGGAAGCCTCGGGAAATTGCTCCCAGACTTTCAGGTCGTCGGCCGTTACCGTCAGCCAACCGAACCGGAACATGTAGCGGCCCGGTTCCGTGACGCGTCCAGCCTTTTGCCATGTGACCTTATCGACCACCGCGCACGTCCTCGGTACCCGATGATGCGCCAAGGTGCCGGCCGACGCAAATCTCCTTCTGCGCCCCGGAAGCGGGAGTCCGGGGTCGCCCGAAATTGCTTAGGTCATCCGCCGCCGAACAGCTCATTCCACGGCGACGATGCGCTCAACCCAAAAACAGCGTTGCGAATGCGGAAGGCCGCCGCTCCACAACCTTCGGCTTCTGCTCGACCGGCGGATGCAGCGCCGGCAATTGCAGCACGCTGACGCGCTGTCCCTCGACCAGCTGGGTCACCAGCACATGGCTGCCGTCGGGGAATTCGACCGCATCATGATGCCGATCGGGCACGTCGGGCTCGACTTCGTTGAATACGCCGACGCGATAGTTCAGCGTCTTGGTCCAGATCCAGCGGCTGTCGTAGCGAACGTTCTCGGCGAAAGCGAGCTCGGTGCCCGGCAGCATGCAGACCGCGACAGTGGGGTCATTCTCCGAAGCAAAGCCGCGGGTCGACGTGCCGCGGAACGTCGTCGTGATCAGCGTCTCTCCGACAATGGCGGGGCGCGATGCCACGGCGTGCAGACTATAGTCACACATCGGATGGCTCCTCATTTCGAGGTAGCGACCCGTGCCTCTCCTTGAGGCATTAGGGCCTCTACCAGAGTGGACGATAGCGAACGAGCGTCTGCTCGTTTCTGGGCGATTGTACGACTGGTCCGAGATCGCTCCGATCACAAACACGCGACGCTGCGCGAGAGGTATCGGAGCGCATCGGGCAGGCCGTACGCTACACTATCATGCAAGGAACGATCCGACGTGTTGCTCGTTCCCGGCCGCCGCAAGTATTTGCAATTCAGTATTTGCGATAAAGGCCGATCAGCTTGCCCTGGATGCGGACCCGGTTCGGCGGCAGGATGCGCACTTCATAGGCGGTGTTGGCCGGCTCGAGCGCGATCGATGCGCCGCGGCGGCGGAAGCGCTTCAGGGTCGCTTCCTCCTCGTCGATCAGCGCCACCACGATGTCGCCGGTATTGGCGACGTCGTTGCGCTGGATCAGCGCCATGTCGCCGTCGAGGATGCCGGCATCGACCATCGAGTCGCCGCGTACCTCGAGCGCGTAGTGCTCGCCGGCGCCGAGCATGTCGGGCGGCACGCTGATGGTGTGGCTGCGGGTCTGCAGCGCCTCGATCGGCGTACCGGCGGCGATCCGGCCCATCACGGGGACCGCGACCGGACGGTTGCCGTCGTCCTCGGCAATCGGCGGCGTGCTGGCGCGCCGGCCGAGGGTGCCTTCGATGACGCTGGGCGTGAAGCCGCGGCGACCGTTGCCGCCGCCGGCCGAGAGTTCGGGCAGCTTGATGACCTCGATGGCGCGGGCGCGGTTCGGCAGACGGCGGATGAAGCCGCGCTCCTCCAGCGCAGTGATCAGGCGGTGGATACCGGACTTCGAGCGCAGGTCGAGCGCATCCTTCATCTCGTCGAAGGAGGGCGGTACGCCGGCCTCTTTCAGACGTTCATTGATGAAACGCAGTAGTTCGTACTGTTTGCGCGTGAGCATCTCGAGTATTCCCCCGGTTGATAGCGTCGTTCGATTCCGAGACTCTTCTGGTGGGGCCTGCAGGCCGGGCCTGACCTCAGGAGCATGTGCTCGATGCACCTGCTTCCATGCAGCTTCCCGAATGTAGACACCAGCACTCGAAACAAATCATGAACGGACACTATATGTTCGATATGTGTTCCGCAACCACTTAATTTCCGGTGAACGTGTCGGGCAACGCACAATCGGCGGGGCGCGAAAACCCTATTCGGGCAGTGTCAGGATCTCGCATTCGCTGCCTTCGACGGCCGCCGCCGCGAACGGCGGGCGCACGAGAAGTGCCCGTGCCGCAGCGAGATTCCCGAGCAACGACGAGTCCTGCTGCGTCACCGGCGTTGCGATCAACGTGCCGTCCTCGCGCGCTTCGAGCCGTGCACGCAGATAGTCCTCGCGCTGGTCGTTGGCGGCGAGGTCGCGGCCGAGCAGGGCGCTCGTGCGGCGATGATGAATCACTTTCCGGCCGCTCAGCGCCCGAATCAACGGCACCAGGAACAGGAAGGCGCAGACATAGGACGACACCGGATTGCCGGGCAGGCCGATCACCCTCATCGCGCCGAGCCGGCCATGCATCATCGGCTTGCCGGGCCGCATCGCAATCCGCCAGAACGTCATGTCGACGCCCTCGGCTTCCAGCGACCGCTTGACGAGATCGTGGTCGCCGACCGAGGCGCCGCCTGTCGTGATCAGGACATCGGCACCGGCCTCGCGCGCCCGGCGGATGCCCGCCGTGGTCGCCTCCACCGTGTCGGCGGCAACGCCGAGGTCGACGGTCTCGGCGCCCTCGGCGCGCGCCAGCGCCCGCAGCGCGTAGCCGTTGGAATAGACGATCTGGCCGGGGCCGGGCTGCGAGCCCGGCATCACCAGCTCGTCGCCGGTCGCCAGCACCGCGACCTTCGGGCGGCGGCGCACCGCAAGTCCCGGATAGTTCATGGCGGCCGCCAGCGACAGCGCGCGGTCGGACAGGCGGCTGCCGCCGGCGAGCAGCACCTCGCCCTCACGGAAGTCGACCCCAGCCGGGCGGATGTGCCGCCCGACGCTGGCGGCCTCCGTGATCGTGATGTGGTCGCCGTCGACGGCGGTGTCCTCCTGGATGATCACCGCGTCGGCGCCATTGGGGATCACGCCGCCGGTGAAGATCCGCACCGCCTCGCCGGCGCCGACCGTCCGGTCGAACGGCCGGCCGGCGGCGACTTCGCCGATCACCTTGAGCCGGGCCTTTAGATCAGCCGCATCGGCGGCGCGCACCGCATAGCCGTCCATCGCCGACATCGGCTGCGGCGGCTGGGTGCGGAGCGCCGCGAGGTCGTGCGCAAGCGTGCGGTGGTAGGCGGCATCGAGCGCGACCATCTCCTCCGGCAGCGGTTCGGCGCCGGCGAGGACGGCGGACAGGGCATCGGCAACCGGCATCAGGGCCACGCTCAGAGTTCCTCAATTCCTAATCTTCAAATTCCAAGTGCGGTCAAAGCCCTTGCCACGTCATCCGTCGATGTCACGTGGATAGCATAAAGGCCGCGGGCCCGCGCACCTTCGATATTGGCGGCCAGGTCGTCGAAAAACAGGATCCGCGACGCCGGCACGCCGATGGCTTTTACCACATGATCATAGGCCTCGGCGTCGGGTTTGCGGAAGCCGATGCTCGAGGACAGGAAGACGTTGCGGAAATGGCTGAGCAGCTCGGCATGGGTGACCGAGAAATGCGCGACATGGGCCGGATTGGTGTTGGAGAAGGCGTAGAGCGGCATCCGCTTGGCGGCCGCCGCGAGCAGCGGGGCGATGCCCGGCATCTCGCCGGTGAAGATCGCATTCCAGCCTTCGAGGAACTGGGCGTCCGTGATGTTGATGCCGAGCGTCCGGCGCAGATTCTCGAAGAATGCCGCGTCGTCGATCCGGCCGATCTCATGATGCTTGAAACTGTCGTCGACGACAAAGCGCGTGGCGAGCTCGGCGGGCGCACACCCGGCATGCTGCGCCCAGTGCGCCATCACCTTGTCAAAGTTGATGTCGAGCACGACGCGGCCGATATCGAACAGCAGCACGTCGACGGAGTTGGGAGTGAATTGCGAGGTCATTGCATGAAACCGTGTACGAGAATTGCGGGCAGGCGGCAATGTCCTCGATTTCAGTGACCGGTGTGTGGATTGTACGTGGCGTTGCATCCATCGCGAGACTGTTCCCGCGCACACCACCGTCGTCCCGGCGAAGGCCGGGACCCATAACCACCGCATTTGATCAGGAACGGGATCGTGGCCCCAGCGTCGCGCAACAATTGAGATTGGGGTAAGGGGTCCCGGCCTTCGCCGGGACGACGGCGGGTGTCGTCGCTTGTGCGTCAAACATCCGCATTCTCGCGACATGTCTGTCCGAGCCTTGCTCTTCGTTTCACCCTATATTTTTGCTACGGGGCTTGGCTTGCCGCGTCGGGCAACTCAGTGGCACGCGCGCGCGCTTTCAGGGTACCAAGCGACTTGATACCTGCCGGCGGCTTGGTGCCCGCCGGCGTCGCTCTCACAGCCTGGACAGCGCCAAGCCGAGGTAACCGATCAGCGCACCGGTGCTGAGAATGATGACGACGAGCGCCTGTTCCGAGCGTGCTTGCAAGGTTTTCCGGGTCACGGCGTTGGACGCTCCGTCTTCGAGATCATGCGGTCCAACGAACAGCAACGATTTCCGTTCCGGTCCTTCCCCCGGGAACCTTCACGACCTGCCGAGTGACGCGACGGGCGCGGAACAGGAACGCAGGTCGGCCGCCTACGAGGGCGGCGCGATCCCCGGAACGGGGAAAGCGCGGCACATCTCGACGCTGATCGACCTCAGTCGCTTGACGACCGCTGCATCTCCCTTCGACCGGAGGGACTCCGCAATGAGTTCGGCGATCAGGCGCATTTCGGGCTCGCCCATGCCGCGCGTGGTCGCCGCCGGCGTCCCGAGGCGAATGCCGCTCGGCTTGAGCGGTGGATGCGGATCGTCGGGAATGATCTGCTTGTTTGCGGTGATCCCAACGGCGTCGAGGATGTTCTCGGCCGCGCTGCCGTCCACGCCGACGCTGGCCACGGTATCCACGACCATCATGTGATTGTCGGTTCCGCCGGTGATCAACGTCATGCCGCGTTCCATCAACGCTTCGGCTAGGACCTTCGCGTTGCGCATGACCAGCCTTGCATAGGCATGAAAATCGGACGTCGAAGCCTTCTTCAGCGTGACCGCGGTTCCGGCCACAACGTTCATGTGCGGACCTCCCTGCAATCCCGGGAACACCGACGCGTCTATCTTGCCGGCGAACTCCCGGCGACAAAGAACGATGCCGCCACGCGGCCCGCGAAGCGTCTTGTGCGATGTCGTCGTCATCACGTCGAAACCCGCATCGAGCGGATTGCGCAAGGCGTTGCCGGCGATCAGGCCGCCGTAATGGCTGACGTCGGCCATGGTCAGTGCACCCACTTCATCGGCGATGCTCTTGAAGGACGCATAATCCAGATCGCGCGGATAAGAGCTGTAGCCGCACAGCACCAGCTTCGGGCGGACGTGCCGGGCCATGGCGCGGAGCTCATCGAAATCGATGGCGCCGCCGTTTGACGGCTGCGTCTTGTAGCGGGCGAAGTTGAAGAGCCGCCCCATGTGCGACACCGGCGCGCCATGAGTGAGATGGCCGCCGTGTGAAAGGTCCATCGCCAAGATCGTATCGCCGGGCTGCAGCAGGCCGAGATACACGGCCTGGTTCATTGGCGACCCGGACAGAGGCTGAACGTTGGCATGTTCGGCGCGGAACAGCGCGCAAGCGCGCTGGCGGGCAAGGTTCTCTATCTGGTCGGTGAATTCCTGGCCGCCGTAATAGCGACGTCCCGGATAGCCCTCGGAATACTTGTTGGTGAACACCGATCCGAGCAGCTCGAGCACCTCGGGATAGGTGTAGTTCTCCGACGGAATCAGCTCGACGCCGTCTTGCTGGCGGCGCTCTTCGCCCTCGAGCGCAAGGGCAACTTCCGAATCGTTGAGATGGAGTTCATTGCGGAATGACGGCATGGTCCGGGCTCCCTAAGACGCTGGATCATCAGCTGAACGGGTTGCCCAGGCGAACGGCGTTGAAACCCTTCGCGCTTCACCGTGGTCAATTCCACGTAAGCTCGCCAGTCGCGCGAGGGACGAATGAGCCTGCGAGGCTCATCGCGAGCAGAAGGCTATCCAATCCCCGGCGGGCTCGCAAGGGTTGGTTGCTGGCGCCGCCGCGGGCCCAGCGTTGGGCGAGATCGAACATCTGGCGACAGCCACGGCAATGGCGACCAAACCGAGGGACGTCCGGCTTACCCAATGAACCGATGTCCCGATGATCAATGCCGTCTTCGGCTGAGGGCCAATAAGGTGCATGACCATCCGTCACTTGCGGGCCGTCAGGCTTGCGGGGTGGCTGACCGTGTGGCTGTGGCACCCGCGAATCTATTCCTTGACGAAGATATGAGACTTTATCTTCCACTGCCCGTCGGGTTGGCGTTCAAGCAGTCTCACGGTGCTGCCAGAAATTGGCGCCGCCTTCTCATTTATTACTAGCGTGGCCGTGAAATGCGAGGTGGTGTAGGCGTATTTTCCCATGGGCAACACATCGAGCAGCTCAACCTTGTGATCTCTGACGCTTCTTCCCCGCCCGGCAAAGAAATTACGGATTGCCAAAGGGCCGGTGACTGGCTGCGCACCAGGCGGCATCAATCTGGCGTCAGCGGCATACAACGGTAACAGGGCATCGAAGTCTGCGTTGTTGATGGCGGCATCCCATTTGGCAGCCGCCGAGGAAAGTTCGTCGGCAGGTGGGGCTGCCCCTGCGGGACTGACGCAAGTACAAGTAAAGATCAACAACAGGGTGCATGAAAGAAGAGAAGGGCGGCTCATCTTTGCCTCCTTTAGCTGAGATGCTTAGCGCGGGAGCGCATTCGCAAACGCTATAGCCGAGGCAAGCAGAACCACTAGTCCAGAAAGTGGACTGGATATCCTCAACTGGCTGAGACTCGATCTGCGGCCGCCGGCGCCTCATCGGCATATTTGCTGCGTGGGAACCAAGTCCGCATGCTGTTCACAAGATGCCTGGGACCGTCGATCTCGATTTTGCCGAGCTCACACGCCCGTAGCAGCGGCATCTCGTCTACGAAAATCTGCACGAGCGTCAGCAGACTCGCATAGAGGCTGATATCGACCTTGAAGCCGGGGTCATCCCAGCAAAGATCGGCTTCCTCCTTCTTCACAACAAACCACCAGCGCTTTGGCCGAGCGTCCGCAATCTCGATGTACAGAACGAAGTCGCATGGAATGTGCCTTAGATCGAACGAACGGCGCATATTCCACATGAGCCGGCCCGCGTGAAGTTCGTTGGGTGTGAGCTGGCTGCGAGCCCATTTGTGGCCCCAATAGCCCATTGCATCGATAATTGGCCTGGCTTCCCTGGCTGCCTGGGTTGGATGGTACTCCCAATGCCCGTTATCGCCTGATCTGCGTGAGATTAGCCCGGCTTCTTCTAGCGTTTGCAGGCGCTTGGAGAGGAGGGTCGGCGACATCTGCGGGATGCCGCGGCGAAGCTGGTTGAAGTGGTGGGACCCCAGCAACAGTTCGCGGAGCAGGAGCGGGGTCCACCGCTCCGTGAGAATTTCCGCAGCTTTGGCTACGGGGCAAAATGATCCATAGCCTTTCATGACGAGAACTTTAGCATCACGAGGGCCACCAAGGTAGTCCAGGTTCTGAACTATGTCCCAGACGAGCCAGCATCGAGGCTGTCCTGGAGGTCTGTTACGCGATTTTCTCGAGACTCGGCCATTCGACGATGCCGGCTCGATGTTCGGTTTGCCCGGAGGCAGATGCGGCTCGATTTGCCAGTACGCGGCCTGGCTGGTGCCACCGTGGGCTCAGCGTTCGCCGAGATCGATCTGCGTGAGGATGCCTTGCCGCAGCGCGAGGCGGACCAACTCGATATCGGTGCCGACGCCGAGCTTGTCCTTGATTAGGGAATGCAGGTTCGCGACCGTCTTGGGGCTGAGGTGCAGTGCCTCGGCGATCTCCTCGGTGGTGTTTTCCGCGAGCAGCATCCGCAGCACCTCGAATTCCCGCGCGGTCAGGAGGTCGGCCGCCTTGGTCTCGCCGGCAAGGTGGCTGAGCGCGAGCTCGTGGTCGATATCCGGGCTGATCGCGATCTTGCCCGACAGCGCATCCATCACGGCGTGCACCAGCGTCTCCGGCGGGCTGGTCTTGGTGACATAGCCGCTCGCGCCGGCGCGGATCGCCTGCACGGCAAAGGCCGCGTTCTGGTGCATGGTGAACACCAGGATTTTTGCGCGCCTGTCCCACTGCCGGAGGCGGCGAATGGCCTCGATGCCGCCGATGCCGGGCATCGACAGGTCCATGATGACGAGGTCGGGCCCGGTCTCCTTGTAGAGGCGGTAGGCCTCGACACCGTCGGAGGCTTCGGCGACGACGCAGAGGCCCGGCTGCTTCTGCAGCATCGCCCGGTAGCCCTCCCGGACGACGGCGTGGTCGTCGACCAGCATGATGGTGCGCGCCGCGTGGCTCATGCCGCGCGCTCCACCGGTGCGGCCTCTCGGCTGGCCGCGACGGGAACGATGACGCGGAGCGAGGAGCCGCTGGGCTGTCCGGTCTCGAAGCTGAGCCGCCCGCCCAGCGCGGCGACCCGTTCGCGCATGCCGAGCAGGCCGAGGCCGGACCTGAGCTGGGGATCGCCTTGCGGATCGCCGGGCTGGCCGTCATCGTCGATCGCGAGCACGATCGCGCTGTCGCCGCCGCCAGGCGGCGCCTCGCGCATCTCAAGCCGCAGCATGACGCGCGTGGCGCCGGCATGCTTGGCGGCGTTGGTGAGCGCCTCCTGCACGATGCGGTAGAGATTGGCGCTGACGGAGGCGACAAGGCGCTCGAACGATCCCGATATGGTGATCTCGAACCGTGGCTGTCCGCGGCTGCGGCCGTTCCAGCCGGCGACCAGGCCCTCGAGGCTGGCCGCAAGTCCGAGTTCGTCGACATCGGGCGGGCGGAGCCGGAAGAGGGCGCCGCGCAACGTCTCCATCATGGCGGTCGCGGTCCGCGCGATGCCGTCGCATTCGGCGAGCAAAGGCGGGCAATCCGCGGCCGCGGTTTGGCGCGCCGAGGCGGCGAGCGCACGGATTGCGGCCAGCGACTGCCCGAACTCGTCATGCAGCTCACGCGCGAGGTGCCGGCGCTCCTCGTCCTGCACCAGGATCAGTTTCTGCGTCAGCGCGTTGCGGTCGGAGAGCGCGGCGGCGAGGCGCTCGGCGAGCTGGTTGAAGACATCGCCGATCGCCGACAGTTCGGCGAGATCGAACGGCGGCAGGCGCGCGGCGAGGTCGCCTGCGGCGATCCGCTCGAGCCCGTCGCGGATCTGCCGCGTCGGACGCAGCGCGCGCGCCAGCGCCGCATAGACCAGGGCGCAGAGCAGCGGCAGCGCGATCATGAACACCGCCATCAGCCGGCCGGCATCGTGCCAGGCCTCGGCGGTCGGCACCGCCGGATCGATCCAGGCCACGGCCTCGCCGATGGCATTGCCGCGCGAAACCACCTGCCGCACCACCTCGCGGCAGGGATCGAACAGGCGGCGATAGAGCGCCGCGAAGGCCAGCGGCGGCGCGGCCGTGTCAGTCTGCGAGCCGCCGCAGAAGCGCTGGCTGATCTCGCCGCTATTGCTGCGAAAGGCGAGGCACAGTCCCGGCGTCATGACCGAGGCGGCAACGCTGTCGAGATCGGGAAATTCGGAGCGCGCATTGTTCAGCCACTGGATCTTGCTCTGCTGCAGCTCCAGCGTCTTGGCGGCGACATCGGCAACGGCCGCGATCCGCCCGCGCACCGAGCGGTCGGCCTCGATCAGGAAATAGCCGGAGATGACGGCAAAGCAGAGCGTCGAGACGATCGCCACGCGCAACGTCAACCGCAGTTTCAGATCGCTTCCGGACCAATTCCACATTGGCGTATCCTCAAGATCGAAGGCGGGCTTCGGCGCGCGATCGCGGGCAGGGTCGTCACGCACATTAAACGGCAGAACGGAGGCGCCGAGAAGCGCTGCCATAGCCGTTCTTCGGGCGCGGACCATCGTCGTGAAATTTTCCCGGCACCGGGCGGGAGGCACTCCGCTGCGGCGCGGAGGCCAGTTGGCCCAGGATGCGACCGACCCGCCCGCGCCAGCAGCTGAAAGGCCCAATCATGCACCAGTCGCGCCTCGTCTTGCTCGCCCTCGCGTTGACCGGCCTTCTGGCCAGACCTTGTCCGCCGCGCGCCGAGACCGGCACGGTGCCGGCATCTCACCTTGGCGTCAGCATCGATGATTTCAGCTACGTCGACACCTCGGGCGAGGTGATCGACCAGACCGCCGTGCACCAGAAGCGGCTCGACGCGTTCATGCGCGCGCTGCGCGCCGACGTCGCCGCGGAGCCGCGCTATCGCCTGGTGCCAGCAGCGGCGTCCGCAGGCGAGGCCCGGATCAAGGTGGTCGGCGGCGTGCAGAAGATGAGCACGCTGGTGCAGTGGGCCAAGGTGGCGGTCGTCGATGTCGAAGGGAGCCGCGTGCTGTACGAAAAGCTCTACACGTTTCGCGGCGACAATGACGAGGCATGGGACCATGCGCGGATGTTCGTGTCGCGCGAGGTGCTCGGCGTGCTCGCGGCCGTGTTGCCGCCGGCACAGACCGCCACGGCTGCGCCGATCGGGCTTGCGGTGTTCGAGTTCGAGCTTGAGGACACCTCCGCGGCGCCGGCATCCGGCCTTGCCGACGCCGATGCGGCCTACCTCGCCGATGTGACCAAGGGCGTGCGTGACCGGCTTGCGCAGTCGGGCCGCTACCGCCTGGTCGATACCGGCGGCGCGACCGCCGAGCCCGTCAAGGCGCGTGCGCTGCGCGACTGCGACGGCTGCGAGGCCGCGATCGCGCAACAGCTCGGCGCAGATCAATCGCTGATCGGCGTGATCAGGCGGGTCAGCCGGACCGAATACACGATCGGCTTCCAGCTGCGCGACGCCCGCAGCGGCGCGGTCGTCTCACGCGGCGACAGCGGCCTGCGGATGGGCGCCGATTATTCCTGGACCCGTGGCGCGGTCCGCCTGGTCGGCGATCGCCTGCTCGAAGGTGGGGCGCAGCGCTAGGGATGCTTCGCGGCTGCGGCTGCAACTCTGGCAGGCGGACCATAGCAAAGTGCGATAGCTGCTAGACACACCGTCATCTGGCTCCGGGCTCATGCGTGCGCTATCACCGCCGCCTGATCACCGCACAGGAGCCGCCGATGCGTTTGCCCGCCATCTTCTTCGCCCTCACGCTCGCCGCAAGCCCCGCGGCGGCCGAGGAGCTGTCGGGCACGCTGCAGAAGATCAAGGAGACGAAGAAGGTCACGCTCGGCTTTCAGGAGGCTTCCGTTCCCTTCAGCTATCTCGACGACAATCAGCGGCCGATCGGCTTTGCGCTCGACATCTGCCTGAAGATCGTCGATGCCGTGAAGAAGGAGCTCGGCGTATCTGACATCGCCGTCGACTACCTCCCGGTGACCTCGTCGAACCGCATTCCGCTGATGGTCAACGGCACGATCGATCTGCATTGCTCGGCGACCACCAACAGCGCGGACCGCCAGAAGCAGGTGACCTTCACCAACACGCACTTTCTCAGCGCGACACGGTTTGCCGCCAAGAAATCCGCTGGCATCAACACGATCGACGACCTCAAGGGCAAGTCCGTCACCGCCGTTGCGGGCTCGGTGAACCTCACGCAGCTCATCAAGGTCAACACCGAACGCAAGCTCGGCATCAACGTTCTCCCGGCCAAGGACCAGGCCGAGGCGTTTTTGATGCTGGAGACCGATCGCGCCCAGGCCTACGCGCTCGACGATGTCCAGCTTGCGGTTGCGATCGCGCGGTCGAAGCAGCCTTCGCTCTACATGATCAGCGAGGAGGCGTTCTCGAAGGCAGAGCCGTTCGGCATCATGCTGCGCAGGGAGGACACCCCGTTCAAGGTGCTCGCCGACCGCGCCACGGCGGAACTCTACAAGAGCCCCGAGATCGAGGTCATGTACAGGAAGTGGCTGGAAGCGCCGACCCCGCCGAAAGGTATCAATTACAACGTCCCGATGTCGCCGGCGCTGCGCCACGCGTTCGCCCATCCGAGTTCGAGCTTCGATCCCGACGTGTACGAGGTCGGCAAGTAGCGTCACTTGCGGGTGTGCCAGCGCAAATCGATTGTGGTTCTCGGAAGCCGCTGCGCTCACCCCCGCGCCGAGCGGCAGTCCGGGTGCACCTCCAATGATTTATGGCCCCAGCGTGACGGCTGGGGCCGCAGGAGGTGGTGTGTGCCTCTGGGGCAATGAATCAGAGGACAACCACTGAACCGCACATCGATGACAATGTTCCAACAGGCTGCGGCCGGCCGTGCCATGCTGCCATGCAGACTGAGAAGCTTGCAGACCGCGCCAGGACCGTACCATCATGACGTCGGCCGGCCCGAATCGAATGCGGGCCTGGTGGACGTCTCCAGCGTCGGCCTTCGGCCCCAAAGGGTGCCGGGGTCACATTCCGTTTGCAGCTAATTTTTTCCGTTATGCCGATTGTTCTGCGGAGCCGACATTGAACCACGATGCATTGGCCAAGCTCACCGTCACCATCATTGTCCTGGTCGCGTTGCTGGTATGGCGCGTTGCCGACCAGAAGAAGTCGATTGAATGCGGCGCAAATTGCCCAACCGACCTCTCTGCGAGCCGGAAGGCCGCCCAATAGTATCTGAGCGACTCGATCCCGGTTCACGGCCGCCTGGTCAGCATGGCGCGTAGCCTAGCGCTTTGCGGGTGGGCCGCTCTTGTTGCCTGGTTGTCCCTTGATGTTCGACGAATCCTGTTCCTGGACATGCAGGTTCTGCGAGTTCGAGCCGACCGTGCCTTGCTTGGCGGGCGGCCCGCTCTTGTTGCCCGGCGCGCCGGCGATTCCGGTTCCGGAACTTTGAGCGCTCGGGGACGTCGTGGCGTTTGGGGAACCGGCGGCCGTGTCGGGGCGCCCCGGAGGCGTTGCGGCCGCGCCGGGCCTGTCCTGATCGCCGACATAGCCGGATTCACCGGAGTTGCGGGTCTTGGCACCCTTGTCGGCCTCGTTTTGCAGGTTCTGGGCAACCGCGTGTTGCGCCAGTATCGGGCTGGTTGCCATGGCACCGGCGATGAGCAGTGCGATTGTGCGGGTTCTCATGAGTGTCCCTCCTCTGGGTTGCCGGGGACAACACGTATCGCGATCATCATTTCCTATGCGCGCGAAAAATCGCCGCGAGGGAACAAGCATCGCGAACGTGCCGCGGCCGGCTACAGCGATCCGTTTGAGTGGTCGCACCGCGCCTCTATCGGCCATCGCGCGGCGCGTATATCGTCCGCGCCAAACACAAGATCGGTCCCGGCACGCCGGGTAACGACGCATAATGAGGAAGCGATGTCCGACATGCTGCTGTTTTCGCCAATGACCATCCGCGGCGTCACGCTGAAGAACCGCATCGTGGTGCCGCCGATGCACCAATATTCCGCCGAGAAGGGCTTTCCGACCGACTGGCATCTGATGAATGCCGGCAAGTTCGCCGCCGGCGGCGCCGGTCTCGTGATCGTCGAATCGACCAAGGTCGAGCGGCGCGGCTGCGGCACGATCGGCGATCTCGGCATCTGGGACGACAAGTTCATCGCGCCGCTCAGTCGCCTCGTCGGCTTCATCAAGCAGCAGAACGCGGTCGCCGGCATCCAGCTCGGTCATTCCGGCCGCAAGGCGCGCGCAAGCCGGCCCTGGGAGGGGGATCGTCCGCTCGAACGCACCGCCGAGATCGAGGACTGGGATGCCTGGACGCCGGTGGCGCCGAGCGCGATCGCCCATAGCGAGCGCTGGCCGGTGCCGCGCGCGCTGGATACGCGCGAGGTGAAGGACCTCGTCGCAGCCTGGGGGCAGGCGGCACGACGCGCCCATGCGGCAGGGTTCGAGGTGCTGGAACTGCACGGCGCCCATGGCTATCTCGTGCACGAATTCCTCTCCGGGCGCTCCAACCAGCGCAGCGACGAATATGGCGGCTCGGAAGCCAACCGGATGCGCTTCCTGATCGAGGTCACCGAGGCGGTGCGGGCGCACTGGCCGGATCACAAGCCGCTGTTCGTGCGGCTGTCGGTCGAGGACAACGCCGGCTGGGGCCCGGAGCAGAGCGCGCGGCTCGCCAGGATCCTGAAAGCGAAGGGGGTCGACGTGATCGATTGCTCATCGGGCGGAATCAGCGAGATGGCGCCGATCCTGGGCAAGGAGATCAAATACAACTATCAGGTGCCGCTCGCGGAATATGTCCGCGCCCATGCCGATATCATGACCATGGCGGTCGGCCTGATCATCCATGGAGACCAGGCCGAACAAATCCTGCGTGATAAACAAGCAGATTTGATCGCGGTCGGCCGGGAAATCCTCAATAACCCGAACTGGCCGATGGACGCCGCGCTCAAGCTCGGCGTCGAGGGGCCGTTCCGCAATGTTCCTCCGCAGTTCGGCTACTGGCTGGGCACGCGGGCCAAGCGCGGATTCGGCACCCAGCCGTCGACCTGGCAGAACGGGTTGCGGGAGACTGGGCCAAAGGCCGACGAAAGGCTGGCAGGGGGCTGACAAGAGGCCGATCCGGGCACCGTGACAGGACCGTAATGGTCCGGTGACAAGGCGGCCTTGATCCGACCAAAAAGCCGTTGTGTGGTGCCCCGCGTCGGGGTGGGGCCGAATGTTGCGAAACGTTGCCGGCCGTTAGCGAAGGGATCACGGATAATGCGCAAACATGTTGGCTTCTTGCTCGGGACGGTGGCGGGCGCGTGTCTCACCTTGCTCGTGGCCTCGCCGCAGGGCGCGCATCTGTTCGCCGTCGCCAACGCCGCCGCGCATTCCGACAACAGCAACACCTATTCGCAGCTCAATCTGTTCGGCGAGGTGTTCGAGAAGGTCAAGACCGACTACGTCGAGAAGCCCGAGGACGCCAAGCTCGTCGAGGGCGCGATCAACGGCATGATCTCCTCGCTCGATCCGCACTCCCGCTACATGAACGAGAAGGGCTGGGCGGAGATGCAGGAGACCACGCATGGCGAGTTCGGCGGGCTCGGCATCGAGGTCACCATGGAGGACGGCTTCGTCAAGGTGGTGGCGCCGATCGACGACACGCCGGCCTCGCGCGCCGGCATCATGTCGGGCGACGTGATCACGTCGATCGACGACGACCAGATCCAGGGCATGACGCTCGACCAGGCCGTCAACAAGATGAAGGGCGCCCCCAACAGCTCGATCCGGCTGAAGATCATCCGCAAGGACGCCGACAAGCCGATCGAGGTCTCGATTATGCGCGAGATCATCCGCGTCCGCCCGGTGAAGTATCACGTCGAGGGCGGCGACATCGGCTATATCAGGATCACCTCGTTCAACGAGCAGACCACCGAGGGTCTGCGCAAGGCGATCGGCGATATCCAGAAGCAGATCCCGCAGGACAAGCTCACAGGCTACGTCGTCGACCTCCGCAACAATCCCGGCGGCCTGCTCGACCAGGCGGTCTCGGTGACCTCGACCTTGATGCAGCGCGGCGAGGTGGTCTCGACCCGCGGCCGCAATCCCGAGGAAACCCAGCGCTTCACCGCGCATGGCGGCGACATGACCAAGGGCAAGCCGCTCGTCGTCTTGATCAACGGCGGTTCGGCCTCGGCCTCCGAGATCGTCGCCGGCGCGCTGCATGACCACAAGCGCGCGACCCTGATCGGCACCCGCTCGTTCGGCAAGGGCTCGGTGCAGACCATCATTCCGCTCGGCACCGGCAATGGCGCGCTGGCGCTGACCACGGCGCGCTATTTCACGCCGTCGGGCCATTCGATCCAGGCACTCGGCATCAAGCCCGACATCGAGGTGCTGCAGGACGTGCCGGACGAATTCAAGACCCGCTCGGAGATCAAGGGCGAGGCCTCGATGCGCGGCCATCTCTCCGCCGAGGGCGCCGAGCAGACCGGCTCGCAATCCTACGTCCCGCCGGACGAGAAGAACGACAAGGCGCTGGCCGCGGCGTTCAACCAGCTGCGCGGCGTCACCGTCAACGCCGATGCCAAGAACGCCGACACCAAGGCCGCGCAGAAGCGGCCGGTGCCGAACTAGAACCTGTAGCCCGGATAGCTCCATCCGGGCTACGCAGCTGCCAAAATATCGAAAACAACCCCATGCAAAGGAGCCGGTGGGGGCTGGCGCTCGACCAGGCAATTTGACACGTCGGGCAATTACAGGGTAAATTTCCAAAATTCCGAAATCGTGCGGGCGCGTCCCTCGGGCTCCGACTTCCGAGCAGCCTTACGCCGCGCCGGCGACCGGCTTGCGTCGCCGCGCCGTGCTCGCGCCCGCAGCGGGGCCGCGGCGATGCCCGGCCAGCAGCTCGCGGATCTGGGCAGCGGGCTTTGGCGGGCTGAACAGATAGCCCTGCATCTCCGAGCAGCCGAGCTCGCGCAGCAATTGCTGTTGCTGCGCAGTCTCGACGCCTTCCGCCGTCGTCGTCATGCTGCGCTCGGCGGCGATGTTGACGACGGCCTCGACGATGCCGGCCGAGCCTTGCGGATCGGCGATGTCGGTGACGAAGCAGCGGTCGATCTTGATCTTGTCGAACGGGAATCGCTTCAGGTAGCTCAGCGACGAATAGCCGGTGCCGAAATCGTCGAGCGCGATCCTGATCCCGATGGCGCGCAGCTGGTGCAGCGCGGCCAACGCGCTCTCGTCGTCGCGGATCAGCACCGCCTCGGTGATCTCGAGCTCGAGCCGGCTCGCTGACAGCCCCGACGATGCAAGCGCCGCGATCACCTTGAGCGCCAGCGTGCCGCTGCGGAACTGCACCGGCGAGACGTTGACGGCGAGCCTGACGTGGTCGGGCCAGTTCACGGCTTCCTTGCAGGCCGTCATCAGTACCCACTCGCCGAGCTGGTTGATCAGGCCGGTCTCTTCCGCAATCGGCACGAATTCGGCCGGCGAGATCATGCCGCGCTGTGGATGACGCCAGCGCACCAGCGCCTCGCAGCCGGTGATCTCGTTGCTGCGCAGGTCGACGCAGGGCTGGTAATGCACTTCGAGCCCGCTGCCGGCGGCGATCGTCTGCCGCAACTCCATCTCGAGCTCGCGGCGGGCGCGGGCGTCGGCATCCATCGCCGGCTCGAAGAAGCGGAAGACGCGCCGGCCGGCCGACTTCGCCGCATACATCGCAAGATCGGCGTTCTTCATGATCTGGTCGAGATCGGTGCCGTCCTTCGGCGCCAGTGCGATGCCGATGCTGGCGTCGGTCGTGACCTGGTGGCCGAGGCATTGATAGGGCGCGCGGATCACCTCGTAGATGCGCGCGACGAGGTCGGCGACCTCGGCCTCGCTCTTCACCCCGGTCTGCACGATCGCGAACTCGTCGCCGCCGAGGCGAGCGACGAAATCGCCGTCGCCGATCACGCCGCTCAGCGTCCGCGCCACGGACTTGAGAAGCTCGTCGCCGACCATATGGCCGAGCGAGTCGTTGACGCCCTTGAATTCGTCGATGTCGATATAGAGCACCGCAAGCTGGCTGTCGGGCGTGACATGCGGCAGCTCGCGCCTGATCTCCTCGTGGAACAGCGCGCGGTTCGGCAGGTCGGTGAGCGCATCGTAGTGGGCGAGATGCGTGATGCGCTCTTCGGCGCGGCGGCGCTCGGTGACGTCCTCATGGGTCGCAAGCCAGCCGCCGTCGGCCAGCGGCTCGTTGACGACCTGGATCGAGCGCCCGTCGGGCGTCGTGATCACCATGGTGTTGCGGATGTCGACGTCGCGCAGCACGAGATTGACGTAGCGCTCGACGTCGCCCTGGAACGAGCCGGTCCGGTGACGATGCACGATGACGTCGCGGAAGCTGCAGCCGGGCTTGATGATGTCGGCCGACAACCCGTACATCTCGATATAGCGCCTGTTGCAGATCACCAGGCACTGCGCGGCGTCGAACAGCAACAGGCCCTGCGTCATGTTGTTGACGGCGGTGTCGAGCCGCAGCTTCTCCAGCGTCAGGCGCTGCTGCTGGGCGCGATGCTGCTGCACCAGCTTGCGCACCACCAGCGTCAGCAGGATCGCGATCGCCAGCACCGAGATGCTGGTCACCGCGATCAGGATGCCGATCTGCTCGCGCCAGTTGGCGAGCGCCGCCTCGGTGGTGCTCGTCGCGACGACGACGATCGGGAATTTGGTCAGTGCCCGCGACGACACCAGGCGGTCCTTGCCGTCGACCGGGCTGGCGAGCCGCGTCGTGCTCTGCGGCAGCTCGAAAACCTGCTGCTGATTGACTGGACCGTTGCGGAAATTCCTCCCGATCAGCTCTTCGACATGGGGATAGCGTGCCAGCAGCGTGCCGTCGCGATGATGCATCGAGATCGCGGCGCCGTCGCCGAGCGCCACGGTGGAGAAGAACTTCTCGAAGGCCGCCGGCTCGATGCCGCGGCCGACCACGCCGAGGAATTCCCCGTGCGGACCGGTGACCTTGCGGACGATAACGGTGGTCCAGTTTCCGGTGATGCGGCTCACCACCGGCGCGACCTGCATGTCGGGCGAATAGGGGCTCGACTTGAAGATCTGGAAGTAGGGGCGGTCGGCAATGCTTGCCTGCGGCAGCGGCCAGGCGCCCGAGCTGTTGATCAGAACGCCGTCGGCGTCGAACACGTTGAGGCTGCCGACATTGGACAGCGCGTCCATCTTGGATTTGAGCATCGCATGGATGTCGGCGGCCGACATCCGGCGCCTGTAGTTCTCCGGCGTCGCGATTGCATTGTCGCGCATGAACGTGATCAGGTCGCGCTGGACGACTTCGAGATCGTCGAGCTGCTGGTCGAAATGCCGCGCCAGCAGCAGTACGGTGTTCTCGAGCTCACGCTCGCTGTTGTGCAGGGCGCGATCGCGGAAATTCTCCGCCATCAGCGTAGCGCCGATCGCGATCGCGGCCATCAGCACGGCGCCGCCGAGGATCAGCCAGCGGATCGGACCGCTGCCGATCACCGATTTGATGTTGAACGTGGCGCTGCCGTTTGGAGTCATTTGCCGCAATCGCTTCCAGGTGTTTCACCCGGAAGTAGGTCTCGTGCACCCCCGGCCCGCGAAAGTCGTATCCAATCGAAATGGAGCGCGGGTTAGCGAGATTGGTTAATGAAACCTTGCGGGCATTGGCGACAGTGCGTACCGGCGATCACGCGCCGGCGCGATAGTGCCCCGATTTGCCGCCGATCTTCTCGACGAGGTGGATGCCCTCGATGCGGATGCCGCGGTCGACCGCCTTGACCATGTCGTAGATCGTCAGGCATGCGACCGAGACTGCGGTCAGCGCCTCCATCTCGACGCCGGTCGGCCCCGTCACCTTGACGCTGGCGCGGACGATGCAGCCGGGCAGCTTGCGGTCGGGTGTGATGTCGATCGTGACCTTGGTCAGCGCCAGCGGATGGCAGAGCGGGATCAATTCCGAGGTCCGCTTCGCCGCCATGATGCCGGCGATCCGCGCCGTCGCCAGCACGTCGCCCTTCTTGGCCTGGCCGGTTTCGATCAGCGCCAGCGTCGCCTTGCTCATCACGACGCGGCCTTCGGCGACCGCGGTCCGCTCGGTCGCGGGCTTGGCCGAGACGTCGACCATCCGAGCCTCGCCCTTGGCGTCGATATGGGTGAGGGCGGTGCCGGAGCCGGAAGGCTCGGCCTTGGTCTTGCCCTTGCTGTTCCGCGCCATTGCGTCAGCGCGTTGCGGTGGCGCGCGGGGCGGCCTGCCGCGTCAGCAAGGCGCGGGTCGCCGCGGTGACGTCCTGCTGGCGCATCAGGCTTTCACCGACCAGGAAAGTCGACATCCCGACCCGTTCGAGCCGGGCGAGATCGCCAGGCGTGAAGATGCCGCTCTCGCCGACCATCAGGCGGTCGGGCGGGATCAGCGGTGCCAGCGCCTCGCTGGTCGCGAGCGTGGTCTCGAAGGTGCGCAGATTGCGGTTGTTGACGCCGATCATCGGCGAGCGAAGTTTCAAGGCACGGTCAAGCTCGGCGCGGTCGTGAATCTCGACCAGTACGTCCATGCCGTAGCCGAGCGCGGCGTCCTCGATCTCCCTGGCCGCCGCGTCGTCGAGCGCGGCCATGATGATCAGGATGCAGTCGGCGCCATGGGCGCGCGCCTCCGCCACCTGGTAGGTGTCGAACATGAAATCCTTGCGCAGCACCGGCAGGCTGGTCGCCGCGCGGGCCGCAACCATGAAGTCGAGATGGCCCTGGAACGAGGGCGCGTCGGTCAGCACCGACAGGCACGCCGCGCCGCCGGCCTCGTAGGCCTTTGCGAGCACGGGCGGATCGAAGTCGGCCCGGATCAATCCTTTCGAGGGCGAGGCCTTCTTCACTTCCGCGATTAGCGCGTAGTCGCCGCGCGTATGCTTGTCCTTGAGGGCGCGGACGAAGCCGCGAGGAGCCGAGGCCGATCTGGCCTCCGCCTCGATCTCGGCGAGCGGATGGGCGCGCTTCGCGGCGGCGATCTCCTCGCGCTTGTAGGCCTCGATCTTGGTCAGGATGTCCGACATCGCTTAGCGCCTTGCTTAACCGTTCGAAACCGCGACCAGATGCTTCAGCCGCGCGGCGGCAGCGCCGCTGTCGAGCGACTGGGCACCGATCGCGACGCCTTCCTTGAGGTCCTTGGCGCGGCCGGCCACGATCAGCGCGGCGGCGGCGTTGAGCAGGGCGACGTCGCGATAGGCGCTCGGCTTGCCCTGCAGCACGCTGGAGAGCGCGATCGCATTTGCATCGGCGTCACCGCCCTTCAGCGCCTCGCCGCCGACGCGGCCAAGGCCGGCATCCTCGGGCGTGACCTCTGATGTCCTGATCTCGCCGTTCTCGAGCGTCGCAACGAAGGTCGGGCCGGTGAGGGTGATCTCGTCGAGGCCATCGGAGCCATGCACGACCCATACCTTGTCCGAACCGAGGTTCTTCAGCACCTGCGCCAGCGGCTGCACCCATTGCCGCGAGAACACGCCGACCATCTGCCGCTTGACGCCGGCCGGGTTCGATAGCGGCCCGAGCAGGTTGAAAATGGTGCGGGTAGCGAGCTCGACCCGGGTCGGACCGACATTCTTCATCGCCGGATGATGCGCGGGCGCGAACATGAAGCCGATGCCGGCTTCCTTGACGCAGCGCCCGACTTGTGCGGGCGTCAAATCGAGCTTGACGCCGAGCGAGGCCAGCACGTCGGCGGCGCCCGAGCGCGACGACAATGCGCGGTTGCCGTGCTTCGCCACGGGCACGCCAGCGCCGGCCACGATGAAGGCCGCGCAGGTCGAGACGTTGACCGAGCCGGAGCCGTCGCCGCCGGTGCCGACGATGTCGACGGCCTCCGCCGGCGCCGTGACCGGCAGCATCTTGCCGCGCATCGCGGTGACGGCGCCGGTGATCTCCTCGACGGTCTCGCCGCGCACCCGCAGTGCCATCAATAGCCCGCCCATCTGCGAGGGCGTGGCTTCGCCCGACATCATGCTGTCGAAGGCGGACGCCGCCTCTTCACGCGTCAGCGTGGCGCCGGTGGCGACTTTTCCGATGATCGATTTCAGGTCGTCCATTCGCTGGCTCAGGGTCTGTTGTTGGAGCTTGATCGCCGCGCAGCGCGTCGTCGCGCTGTCCCGATCATGCTCAATTATTTGCGCCTGTCACCTGTGCGAAGGCTGCCTGGTTGATGGTCACACCGATATCGGACTCGATCTTCGTGACATATTGCGCGACCTGCTCGTCGCTCAGCGACCGCCGCAGCGCCTCGGTGAGCTGCTTGGCCGCGTCCGACGCGAAGTCGACCGGCGGCACCGTCACGTTGGTGACGCGGAAGACCACCCACTGGCTGCCGCCGGCGACGGAGGTCTGTCCATCGCCGTCCTTGGCGGTCCGGAATGCCGCCGCAATCACGCCGGCCGGCACGGCAGGCAGCGAGGCCTCGCGGTTGAAATTCGCCGCGGTTTCGACCTTGACGCCGGCAGCGGCGGCTTCGTCGGCGAGCTTGGCGCCGCTGTCGAGCTTCTGGACGATCTCGGTCGCCTTGGCACGCAGCTTGGTGGAGATCTGGTCTTCGCGCCACTTGGCCTCGACCTGATCGCGAACCTCGTCGAGGCTGCGCTCGCGCGACGGCGTGATGCCGAGCACGTCGTACCAGACATAGCCGCCGTTGAACTGGATCGGGTCGTTGTCGACGCCAACGTCGCTGTTGAAGGCCTGCGACACCACGTCGAGGCCGCGCGGGATGTTGGTCGCGACCTGGCCGTTCGGCAGCCGTCCGGAGCGATCGACCGCGTCGATGGTGACGGGCGTCAGCTTCAGTTTCTGTGCGGCTTCGACGACGCTGGCGCCGCCGCCGCGCTCGTCTTCCATCTTGTCGCGCAGGTCGGCGACCTTGGTGCGGGCGCGCTCGGAGGCGATCTCGTTCTTCACCTGCTGGGCGAGGCTCTCATAGCTCGGGGTCGCGCCGGGCTCGACCTTGCCGACCTTGACCAGCGCGACACCGAAGCGGCCCTGCACCGGCTGGCTGACTTCGCCTGCGGGCAGGGAGAAGGCGGCATCGGCGACGGCAGGGTCGAGGATCGCCGACTTCGCGACCAGGCCGAGATTGACGTCGGCCAGATTGAGGTTGCGCTCCTTGGCGATGTCGTCGAACGACGCGCCCGACGCGATCCGCCCGCGCGCGGCCTGCGCCTCGCCGGCGTCCGGAAACACGATCTGCGAGACCTCGCGCTTCTCCGGCGTGCTGAGCCGGTCCTTGCGCTCCTCGAAGATCTTCCTGGCGTCCTCGTCCGACACCGTTTCCCACTTGCCGATTTCCTCCGGCGTGATGGCGACGAAGGAGATCTTGCGGTATTCGGGCGCGCGGAACTGGGCCTTGTGGTCCTCGAAATAGGCGGCGAGCGCCTCGGGCGAGGGCGGATCGATGGTTCCGGCCTGCGCGGCGCCGAGCGTGATGTAGTCGATCGAACGCTGCTCGTTCTGGAACCGGGTCAGCGCCTCGACCAGAGATTTCGGCGGCTCGATCCCGGACGAGATAGTGCCGGCGATCTGGCGCCTGAGGCCAACGCGGCGCTGCTCGGCGATGTAGCGACCTTCGGTATAGCCATAGTTGCGGATCACGGCCTGGAAACGCTGCGGGTCGAACTGGTTGTTGAGGCCCTTGAAGTTCGGATCGTTGTAGATCGCGCGCAGCACCTCGGCGTCGGACAAATTGAGGCCCATGCGGCGTGCTTCCTCGTCCATCGCGGCTTCCGCAAGCGTCTGCTGCAGCACCTGGCGGTCAATGCCGAAGGCGCGCGCCTGGTCCGGCGTCAGCGGGCGGCCGAACTGGCGGCCTAGCTGCTGCAGGCGGTCGGTATAGATCTGGCGGAACTGCTCGGCCGAAATCTCGGTCCCGCCCACCTTGGCGAAGGTCGACTGGCCAAACCCCTTGAAAATGTCGGCAATGCCCCAAATTCCGAAACTGACGATCAAAACGCCCATCACCACGGCCATAATCGTCTTGCCGAGCCAGTTTGATGAGGCTTTCCGCATTCCTCGAAGCATGGGTCCAACTTGTTTTACAGGAGGGGAACCGGGTCGTGCCCAATGGGGAGCCGAAAGTCGAGGCTTTTGTCCCGCAGCAGGGCGTCACCGGGTTGAAAACCCATCATAAAGTGGCCGAAGCGCCCCCGCAACCTTGGCCGCGCGGGCGGAAGCGTCGCACGGTGTGCGCGAAGCCGCGCTCTGGAAGTCGCCGCCCGGCTCTGGTAGCGCAGGGACACGCTCGAACGATGGGAAATCCGACATGACCGACGCCATCCGGCCGCTGATCGCCGGCAACTGGAAAATGAACGGCCTGAAATCCTCTTTTGCCGAGTTCGACGCGATGCTGGCGGGCGCCGGAGATGTCGCCGGGAAGGCTGATCTCCTGGTCTGTCCGCCCGCGACATTGGTCGGGGCGTTCGCTGACAAGGCGCGCGGCTCGAAGGTCGCGGTCGGCGCCCAGGATTGCCATCCCAAGGCATCGGGCGCCCACACCGGCGATCTCTCGGCGGAGATGTTCAAAGACCTCGGCGCGGTCGCGATCATCGTCGGCCATTCCGAGCGGCGCGCCGACCACGGCGAGACCGACGCCTTGATTCGGCAGAAGGCGGAGGCCGCCTGGCGCGCCGGGCTGACCGCGATCGTCTGCATCGGCGAGACACGCGAGCAGCGCGACGCCGGCAAGACGCTCGATGTCTGCGGCACCCAGCTTGCGGGCTCGCTGCCCGACGGCTCGACCGCGGCCAACCTGGTGGTGGCCTATGAGCCGGTCTGGGCGATCGGCACCGGCCTGACCCCGACGGCCAAGGATGTCGAGGAAGTTCACAGGTTTATCCGAGGTCAGCTCACCGATCGCTTCAAGGGCGAGGGAAACAGGATCAGGATCCTCTACGGCGGCTCGGTCAAGCCGTCGAATGCGGTCGAGCTGATGGCCGTCGCCAATGTCAACGGCGCCCTGGTCGGCGGCGCCAGCCTCAAGGCGTCGGACTTTTTGGCGATCGCTGCGGGGTGTTAGGGCTGCCCCTTTCGCACCGAGCTCTCACACCGTCATCATGAAGTAGGCCGCAACGCGGCCGTCTCGAAGGATCGACGGCCCAGCTGGTGGCTGTCGACCCTTCGAGACGCGCGGAGCCTGTCATCGGGCCGCGCTTTGCGCGGACCCGTTGGCGCTCCTCAGGGTGACGGGATGGGCAGTGTTGCGCAGACAGTTGCCATCGGCATCTCTGCTTGGCTACGGATTCAGGCCGCCGCCGCGCCGATCCGCTTCCAGTAGATCATCGTGCCGGTGAGGCCGCCATTCGGCTTCAGCGCGTAGTCCGGGATGAGGCCGGTGAGCTGAAATCCCAGTCTTTCATAGAGTGGCGCAGCGCCATCCTCTGCGGCGGTGTCGAGCACCAGCAGCGTGCGGCCGTGCGCGATCGCAAGCTGCTCGGCCGTGCGCATCAATTCCGTCGCGACGCCGCGATGGCGATGGGCGACGCGTGTCATCATCTTTGCAATTTCCGCCCGATGCGGCTGGTTGGGCGGCAGCTTGAGCAGAAGCGTCACGGTGCCGATCAGATCATTGTCGGTGAATGCGCCGAGCACGATGCGCTCGCCGCGCGCGGCGGCGCCGAGCGAGTCCTGCCAGAATGCATCGGCGTCGTCCGGCGACAGCGGATGCATGAAGCTCACCGAGCCGCCGCTGGCGACGGTCTCGATCAACAATTCGCTGAGCGCGCTGCGAATCCCGGGCTCATCGGCGAGTGGCTTGATCGAAAACTGCGGCATGCATCAGCTCCGGGCCAGGGCGACCACATAGGTGCAGGAGGCGTTGGTCTCGTTGGCGAAGGTCGTCTCTGCCGGCGGGCCGAATCCGAGGCAATCACCGGCGCCGAGCAAATGGCGTGCGCCGCCTTCGGTGATGACGAGGCTGCCGCTGAGCACCCAGACCAGTTGGCGGATATGCGCGTAGGAGGAGGCGGGCAGGGTCACGGTCTGCTTCGGCGGCAGCTCGACCCGCACCAGTTCGACCGGATGGTCGGGACGGCTGAACACCTGGCGGCGTAGATAGCCGGTTTCCGGATCGCGCCAGACCGGTTGCGCGGCGGCGCGCGACAGCCGTTCGCCCTGGCCTTCG
This sequence comes from Bradyrhizobium sp. KZN70725, assembly GCF_055264925.1. Classification (NCBI taxonomy): domain Bacteria; kingdom Pseudomonadati; phylum Pseudomonadota; class Alphaproteobacteria; order Hyphomicrobiales; family Nitrobacteraceae; genus Bradyrhizobium; species Bradyrhizobium sp. KZN70725. Next base: position 38,720 of record NZ_JBUYWT010000009.1, on the reverse strand, counting down.
GCGCGCAACATCAGGCCGGCCAGGGTGAGATCGAAAGCCGAGGCGAGGCGCACCAGCACGACCGCGGTCGGGCTGACCTCGGCGCGCTCGATCTTGCTGATCGTCGCCTTCGAGACGCCAGCGCGTTCGGCGAGGTCGGCCAGCGACCAGCCCCGGCCATCGCGCTCGAGCCTGATCCGCTGCGCCAGGCGCTGGCTCAGATCTTCTACTAAAGTATCCATTTGTCTACTATAGTAGAAATTGCCGGTTCCCGGCAAGGCCCGGCCGGGCCGCCATCGGCGCCGCTTGTGATCGTCGACAGTGCGACTATCTCGGGGGTGACAATGCCCGGTGCAATCGTGTAACAGGGCGCGACTTCACGAAAACCGTAGAGCCGATAGCGCCGTTTGTCTGGCCGCTTGGCGGCTTGTGACGAAGGCTTGCGATGCAGACTGTCGTTATCATTGTCCACCTCATGATTGTCGCCGTCATGATCGGCGCCGTGCTGTTGCAGAAATCCGAAGGCGGTGGCCTTGGCATGGGTGGCGGCGCCGGCTTCATGTCGAGCCGCGGCACCGCCAATTTGCTGACGCGGACTACGGCGATCCTCGCGGTGGGCTTCTTCATCACCAGCCTGTTCCTGTCCTGGTACGCAGGCTACGACCGCAAGCCGAGCTCGATCGTCGGCACCGGCGCGCCGGCGCAGACGCAGCCGGCCGGCGGCACGCCGATGAACGCGCCGACCTCGGGCGGCATCCTCGATTCGCTGAAGAAGGCCGACGAGCAGCAGGGGCAGCAGGCCCCGAGCGGCCCGCAGGCGCCACGGTCGCAATAAAGCGGGGTGGCCATGCAGGATGCCCCGCTGGCATCCTGCATCAGAAACCCCCATCAATGCTCTGAAATCGCTTCCAGTTTGATGCAACCCACAGCCCGCGAATTGTTTGCCGGGAACAGCCGATTCGTTTTGCGAATCGCCGGAGTCGGATTAAAGGTAAAGTCCCATGGCGCGGTACATATTCATCACCGGCGGCGTGGTCTCCTCGCTCGGCAAGGGTCTGGCTTCAGCGGCGCTCGGCGCTCTGCTGCAGGCCAGGGGCTACAAAGTCCGCCTTCGCAAGCTCGATCCCTATCTCAACCTCGATCCCGGAACGATGTCGCCGTATCAGCACGGCGAAGTGTTCGTGACCGACGACGGCGCCGAGACCGATCTCGATCTCGGCCATTACGAGCGCTTCACCGGTCGTCCGGCCACCAAGGCCGACAACATCACGACCGGGCGAATCTACCAGGACATCATCACCAAGGAGCGCCGCGGCGATTATCTCGGCGCCACCATCCAGGTGGTTCCGCACGTCACCAATGCGATCAAGGAATTCGTGCTGTCGGGTAACGACGAGTTCGATTTCGTGCTGGTCGAGATCGGCGGTACCGTCGGCGACATCGAGGGCCTGCCGTTCTTCGAGGCGATCCGCCAGCTCAAGAACGAGCTGCCGCGCGATCACGCGGTCTACATTCACCTGACGCTTCTGCCGTACATTCCAAGTGCCGGCGAACTCAAGACAAAGCCGACGCAGCACTCGGTGAAGGAGCTGCGCTCGATCGGCATCCAGCCGGACATCCTGCTGTGCCGCACCGATCGCGAAATTCCCAAGGAGGAGCGGCGCAAGCTCGGCCTGTTCTGCAACGTGCGCGAGAGCGCCGTGATCGAGGCGCGCGACGTCGACAACATTTACGCCGTGCCGGAGGCCTATCACGCCGCCGGCCTCGACGATGAGGTGCTGGCCGCGTTCGGCATCACCGCGAAGATTCCGCCGGCGCTGCAGAGCTGGCACGTCATCAACGAGCGCGTCCGCAATCCGGAAGGTGCGGTGACGATCGCCATCGTCGGCAAATACACCGGCATGAAGGACGCCTACAAATCGCTGATCGAGGCGCTGTCGCACGGTGGCATCGCCAACAAGGTGAAGGTCAATCTCGATTGGATCGAGAGCGAGGTGTTCGAGAACGAGGACCCGGCGCCGTTCCTCGAGCACGTCAACGGCATCCTGGTGCCCGGCGGCTTCGGCCAGCGCGGCGCCGAGGGCAAGATCCGCGCGGCGCAGTTCGCGCGCGAGCGTGACGTGCCGTATTTCGGCATCTGCTTCGGCATGCAGATGGCGGTGATCGAGGCGGCGCGCAATCTGGTCGGCATCGAGGACGCCAACTCGACCGAGTTCGGCCCGACCAAGGAGCCGCTGGTCGGCCTGATGACGGAATGGCTGCGCGGCAACGAGCTCGAGAAGCGCTCGCAGAGCGGCGATCTCGGCGGCACGATGCGGCTCGGGGCCTATCCCGCGGCGCTCAACCGCGGCAGCCGCGTCTCGCAGGTCTATGGCGGCGCGACCGAGATCTCCGAGCGGCACCGCCATCGCTACGAGGTCAACACCGCCTACAAGGACCGCCTCGAGCAGCACGGCCTGCGCTTCTCCGGCATGTCGCCCGATGGCGTGCTGCCGGAGATCGTGGAGTACGAGGACCATCCCTGGTTCATCGGCGTCCAGTTCCATCCCGAGCTGAAATCGCGGCCCTTTGAACCGCATCCCCTCTTCGCGTCGTTCATCGAGGCGGCAGCCAAGCAGAGCCGGCTGGTTTAACTGAGCGGCCGTCAGCTGCGCCGCTACACGGCGCAGTCCTCGCTGGTCCGGCGTTCCTTCTTGATCGGTGAAACGTTTGCACCAGCCGCCGGCGTGCCGTCGCGCGTCATCAGCTTGTATTGCGGGCGTCGCGTCAGCCGGTAGACCGCGGCCGGCGGCACGTTGAGGATGGCGCGATCGACCAGCGTGGCGCGCAGGCCGAGCCGGTCGAGGATCGGCCGCGGCACCGGACAGCGCATGCCGTAGGTGAATTGATAGAACGCGCCGCCGGGACGTAGATAGCTGAACGCGCCGCCGACGATCGAGATGACCTTGCGCGGCGACATGTTGAGCAGCGGCAGTCCGCTGACGACGGCGCCGACCGGCGCGCCATCGTAGAGCCGCTCCGAGGCGAGGCGCGCTGCGTCCATCCACAGCACGCGCGCGCCGGGAAAGCGCAGCTGCAACAGCCGCATGAAATCCGAGCCGTATTCGATCAGCGTAAGATCCTGCTGGCGCACGCCGCGCTTCAACAGCTGATAGGTGAACGCGCCCGTGCCCGGACCGAGCTCGAGCACCGGGCCGGTGTCGGCGCTGATGTCGCGCGTGATCAGTTCGGCGAGCGCGGCGCCCGACGGCGCGATGGCGCCGACGCGGCCGGGGGCCGCCATCCACGCCGTGAAGAAAGACAGCAGATCATGTGACATTGGGATTCCCAGCAAAGTGTCGCGGCGCTTCGACTCAGATGCGAAGCGTGACGCCTTGTTTGCGGGAGCTGCATTGCGAGAACATTGCGCGAGAGCGCCGTTCCGATTGAATCGGAACGGGGCTCTCGACCCTAGTTTTGACGCGTTTCCTTCACGCGAACCGGTGCCCATCCCGCATCGAGTGCGGGACAGGCTTCGCTCGAAATCGCTTTGGCAGTCACGACGCGAACGGCGCCGGCGGTAATGTGAGGCGGAAGCACGCGCCGCCCTTCGGGCCGTCGAGCACGGAGACGTGACCGCCGTGCAGCCTTGCGATCTCGCGCACCATGTTGAGGCCGAGGCCGGCGCCGCGGTCGAGCGGCGCGAGCCGATAGAACGGATCGAATATCCGGGTGCGCTGGTCCTGGGGAATGCCGTCGCCTTCATCCGATACGTCGATGGTCGCGGCGCTGCCGACATGGATGGTGATGGTGCCGCGGCGGCCGCCATGCTGGATGGCGTTCTGCACCAGATTGGTGAGCGCGCGCTCCAGCGCGGCGCGATCGCCCAAGATCTCGACGCGATCGGTTGCGGTATCGAGCGACAGCTCGTAGCCGGCCGCGATCGCGAGCGGCGCGAGGTCGGCCGCGACATTGCGGGCGACCGCGACGAGATCAACGCGGACGAACGGATTGCGGCACTGGTCGAAGCGCTGGATGTCGAGCAGTTGCTCGGCCAATGTCGCAAGCCGCGCCGAATCCTCGAGCAGGCGGGTTTTCTCCGGACCTGGCGGCAGCGACTCCAGCCGCGTGTTGAGGATCGCGATCGGCGTGCGCAATTCATGCGCCGCGTCGGCGACGAATCGCTGGTGCCGGGAATAGCCGTCGTCGAGCCGTTTCAGCGCATCGTTGATGGCGGTCACCAGCGGCGCTACCTCGAGCGGCAGATGGTCCGCCGACAGTCGGCTGCCGCGCTGGCGGAAATCGATCCGGCGCGCTTCGTCGGCGGTGGTATCGAGACCGGCGAAGGCGCGCTTCACCACCATCGGCGTCGCGATGAAGGTGGCGCATGCCATCAGGAAAAGGCCGGGCAGGGCAATGGCGAGGAATGCCAGCGTCGTGGCGAGCGCGGTCTTGACGCTCGACATTGGCCCTTGCGTCGCTGTGAGCACCTGCACGGGGCCGGCGTCGGAATTGACGCGCTTCAGCCGCGCCGGCGGCTTGCGCGGATCATCCTCGAACATCTGCCAGCCGAGCCGCGCCTGGCTGATCTGGTCGAGTGCGTCACCGATCCTGGCAAATTCCGGCGGCACCGCGCCTTCCGTCAGCGAACGGCCATGCCGGTCGCGCACCAGGAACCAGAGGTCGGGCGTGTCGTCACGAAGCTTTTGCAGTTCGGCCGTCGGGCGCAAAATCAACTCGCCCTTGCCGTCGCGTGCGACCGCGCCCTGCACGATGGAAATCACATGATCCTCATCGCGTGGAACGATCAGGAAGCCGGTGGCACACAACGCGCTGATCAGGCAAACGATCAGCATGGCAAGCAGCAGCGCCTGGAGCGTCACCAGCCGCCAGCTCAGTTGCGAGCGCAGGCAATAGTGCTCGGCCTGTTCGCTCATGACGTTTGCTTCAAGAGATAGCCGACGCCGCGGATGCTGTGGATCTCGACGCCGGCGTTGGCGTCGGCAAGCTTGCGCCTGAGACGCGAGACGTGCGCATCGAGCGCGTTGGACTGGATCTCGTCCTCGAAATTGTAGACGGCTTCCTCCAGCGTCGCGCGCAGCACGGTGCGGCCCATGCGGCGCAGCAGCGTCTCCAGCACCAGCAGCTCGCGCCGCGGCAGCTCAAGTGGGCAGCCGTCGACACTGGCCTCGCGATGGCCGCAATCGAACGCCACGCGGCCGGCCCTGATGATCTCGAGCTGCAGGCCGGCGGGGCGGCGCAGCACGGCGCGCAGCCGCGCCATCAGCTCCTCGACCGCGAACGGCTTGGCCAGATAGTCGTCGGCGCCGCTGTCGAGGCCCGTGATGCGGTCGGTGAGATCGCCGCGCGCGGTCAGCACGATGATCGGCACGCCGTCGGCCTTGGCGCGCAGCTTCGGGATCAGCGTGAGGCCGTCGCCGTCCGGAAGCTGGCGGTCGAGCAGGACCGCGCCATGCACGTCGGCACAGATCGCTTCCTCGGCCTCGGCAAGGTTCGGCACGTGGTCGACCACCATGTCGTAGCCCTTCAGCGCCTGCGACAGCGCCGCCGCCATTTCGGCCTCGTCCTCAACCAGCAGTATCCGCATGTCCTTGTGGTCCAACTCCTGAAGGCAGGTTTTAGGGCAAGTAACATTGCAACAACATTGCGGAAATGGCCGCCCGTCGCGAGCAGGGGTGCCATGTTGTCACCCCCTCAAGACAGTCCGGAAGGCGCTGGCTATAACCGCCCGCACACCAATCTGGGAGGACTGCCAATGATCTACGAGACCCGCGTCTATCGCTGCCTGCCGGGACGGCTGCCGGCGCTGCTCAAGCGCTTCGAGACCATCACGCTGAAGCTCTGGGACAAGCATGGCATCAGGCAGGCCGGCTTCTTCACGACGCTGGTCGGGGAATCCAACCAGGAGCTGACCTATCTGCTGGCCTGGGAATCGCTCGCCGAGCGCGAGAAGAAGTGGACCGCGTTCCAGACCGATCCGGAGTGGATCACCGCGCGCGCCAAGACCGAGGAGGACGGCCAGATCGTCCTCAACATCGTCAACCAGCTTCTGGTGCCGACGGCGTTTTCGTCGGTCAAGTGACGCCCGCTGCGGCCATGTTCCCGTCATTGCAAGCGAAGCAATCCATTGGCACCACATATGCGGAGCGATCGATTGCTGCGTCGCTTCAGCGCAAAATTGCTTCGCAATTTTGTCGCGAGCTCCTCGCAATGACGGGGAGGCATCTTTTCTCGGTCCCTTGGGGAGGGAAAGTTGCAGCGACGCTATTGCGGGCAGCCCGAGGTCTGATCGCCCTGGGTCACCATCGGCTTGCCGTTGATGAAGACGCCGTGGCTGCCGGAGGTCGTCTTGCCGCCGCAATGCGTGCGATCGCCCATGACCACCGCCGGCTTGCCGTTGATCAGGACGTTGGGCACGCCCTCGACGAGCGGGCCGCCATTGCTGGTGGTATCGCCGCTGCGCGCCGCCGGCTTGCCATTGACGGTGACGCCGGTGGCTCCGCTGGTGACGACCCCGGGCTGGGTGCTGGTCTGGCCATAGGCGAGGCCCGACATCGCCGACAGGGCGGCGACGGCTCCGATCATCAGCGGGATGCGCATGGCTTCCTCATGGGAATCTGTTCCGCGCCAGTTTATAGGCGCTGTTTGGGCGGGATTGTGTTAGCACGGCGCACCCACGGCGTCAGCGCAACCCCCTCATCGTGCGGGATGGCTTGATCCGTCCCGCGCGGGACTGCATGGTCGCCGGCAAAAGGATGCAGCATTTTGACCAATCAGGTTTCCGCGCAAGCCGCCGCGCCGATCGTTGCCGTCGGATCGGCCAAATTCGGCAATGCCTTGCCGATTTCGATCATCGCCGGTCCGTGCCAGCTCGAGAGCCGCGCGCATGCGCTTGAGGTGGCGTCCGCGCTGAAGGAGATCGCGGTCCGGCTCAAGGTCGGTCTGGTGTACAAGACCTCGTTCGACAAGGCGAACCGCACCAGCGCGACCGCGGCGCGCGGCATCGGATTGGCGCAGGCGCTGCCGATCTTCGCCGAGATCCGGTCTTCGCTCGGGCTGCCGGTGCTGACCGACGTGCATGAGGCGACCCAGTGCGCCGACGTGGCGCAGGCGGTCGACGTGCTGCAGATTCCGGCCTTCCTGTGCCGGCAGACCGATCTGTTGCTGGCTGCGGCCGCGACCGGCAAGGTCGTCAATGTCAAGAAGGGCCAGTTCCTGGCACCGTGGGACATGGCCAATGTGGTCAGCAAGATCACCGGCGCCGGCAACGCCAACGTGCTGGTCACCGAGCGCGGTGCATCGTTCGGCTACAACACGCTGGTCTCGGACATGCGCGCGCTGCCGATCTTGTCGCGCACCACCGGCGCGCCTGTGATCTTCGACGCCACCCATTCGGTGCAGCAGCCGGGCGGCAAGGGCACCTCGTCGGGCGGCGAGCGTGAATTCGTGCCGGTGCTGGCGCGGGCCGCGGTCGCGGTCGGCGTCGCCGGCGTGTTCATCGAGACTCATCCCGATCCGGATCATGCGCCGTCGGACGGCCCCAACATGGTGCCGCTCCGCGACTTCGAGGCCCTCGTCAAGCGGCTGATGCAGTTCGACGCGCTCGCGAAGACGGCGGCCTGACCGGCGGACAACGACATGACCGCAACCAGCGGCATGCCGCCGGCCCTCAACGTGATCACGCTGGCGACCTTCGCGGCGAGCCTGTCGGTGCGTGCGCTTGATCCGGTGCTGCCGCATGTCGCTGATGACTTCGGCGTCAGCATAGCGACCGCCGCGAGCTTCGCCGCGGTGTTCGCCTTCACCTTTGCCGCGGTGCAGCCGGCGATCGGCGCCGCTGCCGATTTGTTCGGCAAGGCGCGGCTGATGACGATCTGCCTCGGACTGCTCGGCGTTGCCAACATCCTCGGCGCGCTCTCGACCTCGTTTCCGATGCTGTTCGTGACCCGCATCCTCGCCGGCATCGGCTCGGGCGGCGTGTTTCCGGTGGCGCTGTCGCTGACCAGCGATCTGGTTGGCCCGGACAAGCGGCAGCTCGCGATCGGGCGAACCCTGGCGGGCTCGATGACCGGCAATCTGCTCGGTGCGACGGCATCCGGCCTGATCGGCGACTTCCTCGGCTGGCGCGGCGTGCTCGCGGTGCTCGGGGGCCTCGTGATTATCGTCGCGCTGGCGGTTGCAGCCGGCTTCCGCGGCGCTGCGCTGAACCGTCCGCCGCGCACCAGCCTGAAGGCGCTGCGCCACGGCTATCGCACCATCTTCACCAATCCGAACGCCCGCATCTGCTATTCGGCAGTCTTCATCGAAGGCTGCTGCGTGCTCGGGCTGTTTCCCTTCATCGCCTCGTTCCTGTTCGAGCTCGGCGAGACCTCGCTGTCGATCGCCGGCATCGTGATCGCGGGATTTGCGATCGGCGGATTGCTCTACACGCTGACGGTATCGCGCCTGCTGCCGTGGATCGGGGTGAGGGGGATGATGATCGTTGGCGCGACACTGGTTGCGATTCAACTGGTCGGGGTCGCCTTCGGGCCGCACTGGAAGCTGCAGATGGCGGGCCTCCTGGTGATGGGCCTCGGCTTCTACATGATCCACGGCTGCCTGCAGGTGTTCGCCAGCGAGCTGTCGGTCGAGGCGCGCGCCACCGCGCTGTCGCTGCACTCGTTCTTCTTTTTCATGGGCCAGACCGTCGGCCCGATCGCCTATGGCTTCGGCCTGCAACACGTCGGCAAGACCGCGACGTTGGTGTCAGCCGCCGCCGTGATGGTCGTGCTCGGCTTTATCTGCGCGCGGTTTCTGCGGCAGACCAGGCCCGCCGATGCGCAGACAACCTAGGCGTCCACGGGCCCACCGGCGGTGGCAGACACAACATGCAGGGAAGCGGGGTGCAGCGTCAGGATGACGCATTCGCGGCAGCGTTCGGACGACCGGGCATGGCATGAGGATTGCTTATTTCTCGCCATTTGAGGTGAGAGCGTGGACGTCCAGACTGGCTGGCCTATTCGAGGGAATGCGGACGTCAGGACAACGGGATATGGCACCGAGCCTCCACTTCAGCGTTTTCTGGCCTCCTGCCACCAAGAATTCAAATCGGACAATTCCGGCGCGCTCGCCGACTACATTCCGGAGCTGAAACGGGCCAACCCGGCGCATTTCGGCATCAGCCTCGTCACCATCGATGGCCATGTCTACGAAGTCGGCGACAGCGCCGCTCCTTTCACCATCCAGTCCGTTTCGAAGGCGTTCGTGTTTGCGCTGGCCCTCGATCTCGTCGGCGAAGCGCGCGTCGCGTCGGCGATCGGCGTCGAGCCGAGCGGTGAGGCATTCAACTCGATCCGGCTGACCAACGACAACAAGCCGTTCAATCCGATGGTCAACGCCGGCGCGATTGCCTGCTCCGGGCTGATCCACGAGGTCGATGGCCGCGCCGCATTCGAGCGCATCCGGGACAAGCTCGGCCAGTTTGCCGGCCGCGAACTCGACGTCGACGACGCGGTCCATGCGTCGGAGACGGCGACCGGCAACCGCAATCGCGCGATCGCCTGGCTGCTGCGCAACTACCTCGTGCTACAGGACGGCGTCGATGCCGTGCTCGATATCTATTTCCGGCAATGCGCAATTCTCGTCACCGCGCGCGACCTCGCGGTGATGGCCGCAACGCTCGCCAATCGCGGCGTCAATCCGGTCGGCGTCCAGGTGGTGACGCCGCATGTCGTCGCGCGCACGCTGTCGGTGATGACGAGCTCGGGCATGTACGACTATGCCGGCGAGTGGATCTATCGCGTCGGAATGCCCGCCAAGAGTGGGGTCGGCGGCGGCATCGTCGCAGCGCTCCCGTCGCAATTGGGGCTCGGCACCTTTTCGCCGCTGCTCGATGGGCACTTCAACAGCGTGCGAGGCCTGAAGGTTTGTGAGGCGCTGTCGGCGCGATTTGATCTGCATATGCTCAACCGCAGCGGCGACGTCCGCACCTGCATCATCGCCGACTACGACATCTTCGGCATCACCTCCCGCCGCAGCCGCCAGCCGCACGAACAGCAGATCCTCGATGACCGCCACAGCGACACCCGCGTCATCGAGCTGGTGGGGGCGCTCAACTTCGCGTCGATCGACTACGTCACTCGCCGGCTGTCCAGCGAGCCGCCCGGCGCGCCGCTGCTGATCCTAGATTTCCACCGCGTGCCCGACATCACGGCAGCCGGCGCCCAGCTGCTGGCTGAGAAAATCGCCACGCTCGGAAATTCCGGTGTCACCACGATCATCTCCGGTGTCGAGACGACGTCGCCGGTCTGGGCCACGATCCGCGCGCAGATCGAAGAGCCGAAGCGGTTGCGGCATTTTCCGCTGCTCGACGACGCCGTTGAATGGGCCGAGGATCAACTGATCTACCGCTATGGCGGCTTCACCGAGACCAAGGAGACCGCCCATCTCGGCGAGCAGGCGCTGTTGGCCGATCTCGCGCCCGAGGAGATCGCTGCGCTCGCCGAACTCTCGACGCCGCGCCGCTACGACGCCGGCCAGCGCATCGTCGTGGCCGGCGAGCCGGCCAATTCGTTGTTCTTCCTGCAAAGCGGGATGGTGAGCGTGAAGCTGCCGAGCGGCGTGCGGCTTGCCTCGCTCGGGCCGGGCATGGAGTTCGGCGAGATGGCGATCATCGAGAGCCACCGCAGCGCCGACGTCTGGGCGGACACCCCGGTCAAATGCCTCGAGCTACCGATCGACAGCTTTGCCGACTATCGTCAGCTCCACCCGCAGATTTCGATGAAGATCATGCGCAATCTTTCCGCACTGCTGGCGCGCCGCCTGATCCTCGCCAATGCCAAGGTCGATCTGCTGAGCGCCTATTGAGACGCCGGATCACCCGCGCCCGCGATAGGGCGCGACGCCCTGATCGGGAACCCAGACGCCCTTCGGCAGCCGGCCGGTCTGGAAGAAAACGTCGATCGGGATGCCGCCGCGCGGATACCAGTAACCGCCGATCCGCAGCCATTTCGGCTTGATTTCCCCGACGATACGCTTCCCGATCATGACGGTGCAATCCTCGTGGAAGGCGCCGTGATTGCGGAAGCTTGCCGCATAGAGTTTCAGCGACTTAGATTCCAGGAGCCACCGGCCCGGCACAAAGTCGAGCACCAGATGGGCGAAGTCCGGCTGGCCGGTGATCGGGCAGACCGAGGTGAATTCCGGGATAGCGAAGCGCACCAGATAATCCGTGCCGGCCTGCGGATTGGGGACGCGGTCGAGCACCGCCTTGTCCGGGCTATCCGGCCACGCGACGGCACGGCCGAGTTGCAGGGTTTTCTTCGCCATGGGCCTCATCCTTGTGGGAGCGGCCGAAATGAACGGAAGCGGGCGGTTCGTCAACCGTCCGCGTGCGGGGGCAGGGTGCTACGCGGGCGCGGCAGTCTGGATCAGGACCAAGCGGTCTTGGCCGGATTCACAGCCCCAGACCTCGCCGGGCCGGCCATCGAGTTGCCGGACATTCGCGCCGGCGCGGTCGCTCGGAAAGGCGTTGAAGGTCGCGCCCACCGGATCGAAGCGCATGATCGCGTTGGCCGAGAAATCGGTGAGCCAGACCTTGTCCTTGTCGTCGACATAGACGGCATAGGTCCGTGGATTGCTGCCGGGCAGCTTCCAGGCCCTCCACGTCCCGTCGGCGGGATCGTGCACCGACACGTTGCCGCTGTTCCATTCGCTGACCCAGATCCGCCCCCGCGAATCCGACCACACCCGTCGCGCGCCCTGTTTCGGCGTCGGCGGTTGGACCACGCTGGCGTTGCCGGTCGCAGGGTCAATCCGTGCGATATAGCTGCCGGCAAGCGAGGCGTACCAGATGTCGCCGTTTGGGGTCACGGTGATGCCGTAGGGGCCGACGCCGCGCGGTGCCTCGAACACCTTCATCTCACCGGATTTCGGATCGAGCCGGCCGTAGAAGCCGGACTGGCCGGTGAACCAGTAGACGCCGCGCTTGTCGAACACGCCGGTATTGAGATTGGCGTCAGCGGCTTTCTCAGGCAGGCGGAACAGCGTCACCTTGTGGTCGCCGGGGTCGACGCGGGCGATCGCATTCTGCCCGCCCTCGGTTACCCATGGCGCGCCGTCGGGGCCGATCGTGACGCCGTGCGGGGCCGCACCCTTGCCGAGGCTGACCAGCTTGAACGCACTGTCGCGCGGATTGAGCCGGCCCAGCGCACCGCTGCGCTGGCCCGTGAACCAGACGGTGCCATCGGGCGCCGGCGTGACATCGTGCAGGCCGGTCCCGGCGTCGACGTTGAAATATTTCACCCGGGACGGCGTCTGGGCATCCTGCGCCTGCGCTCTCGTGGTCAAAATCGCGGCAGTGGTGGAGGCGAGAAACTGGCGACGGTTCATTGCGTTATCCCGGCTTCGTGAAACAATGGGCCAGCACGCGAAGGTAATCCCCGACAGCATAAACCCACCACATTGCACCGTCAGACGGGCCGGGCGGGCGGGCCGTTCACATTTGCTTGCGCGCCGTGTATGACGCGGCGCATCAGCCAACCCCATATCGAGAAAGAGCACGTCATGACTGACATCGTCGACATCATCGGCCGCGAAATCCTTGATAGCCGCGGCAACCCCACGGTCGAGGTCGATGTGGTGCTGGAGGATGGGTCAATCGGTCGCGCGGCGGTGCCGTCGGGCGCCTCCACCGGCGCGCATGAGGCGGTGGAACTGCGCGACGGCAACAAGGCGCGCTATCTCGGCAAGGGCGTCGAGAAGGCGGTCGCCGCCATCAACGGTGAGATCTTCGAGGCGCTCAGCGACCAGGCGGTCGAGGAGCAGGTCGCGATCGACCAGATCATGATCGAGCTCGACGGGACGCCGAACAAGAGCCGGCTCGGGGCCAACGCCATCCTCGGCGTCTCGCTGGCCTGCGCCAAGGCCGCCGCCGAATCCTTCGACATGCCGCTGTATCGTTATGTCGGCGGCACCTCGGCGCGGACGCTCCCGGTGCCGATGATGAACATCATCAATGGCGGCGTGCATGCCGACAACCCGATCGACTTCCAGGAATTCATGATCCTGCCGGTCGGCGCCACGTCGTTCGCCGAGGCGCTACGTTGCGGTTCGGAAATTTTCCACACGCTGCGCGGCGAACTGAAGAAGGCCGGCCACAACACCAATGTCGGCGACGAGGGCGGCTTCGCGCCGAACCTGCCGTCGGCCGACGCCGCGCTCGAGTTCGTGATGAATGCGATCGGCAAGGCCGGCTACAAGGCGGGCGACGACGTCGTGCTCGGCCTCGACTGCGCCTCGACCGAATTCTTCAAGGAAGGCTCCTACGTCTATGGCGGCGAGAACAAGACCCGCTCGCGCTCCGAGCAGGTGAAGTATCTCGCCGATCTCGTCAGCCGCTATCCGATCGTCACCATCGAGGACGGTATGTCGGAGGACGACATGGACGGCTGGAAGGAACTGACGGATGCGATCGGCAAGAAGTGCCAGCTGGTCGGCGACGATCTGTTCGTCACCAACGTCACCCGGCTTGCCGACGGCATCAAGAACGGCCGCGCCAATTCGATCCTGGTCAAGGTCAACCAGATCGGCACGCTGACCGAGACGCTTGCGGCGATCGAGATGGCCTACAAGGCCGGCTACACCGCCGTGATGTCGCACCGCTCCGGCGAGACCGAGGACTCCACGATCGCCGATCTCGCGGTCGCCACCAATTGCGGGCAGATCAAGACCGGCTCGCTGGCGCGCTCCGACCGCACCGCCAAATACAATCAGCTGCTCCGCATCGAGCAGCAGCTCGGCACCCAGGCGAAATACGCGGGCAGGGCGGCCTTGAAGGCCTTGGCGTAGCGCCCCAGCTTGAACGGGATCCAACAAAACTCAAAAGGGAGGTCGGGATGAACGACGGCAAGAGCGGTCTGCAGCTGCGTTCGCTGCTCAAGAAGAATGGCGAGCTCGAGATATCGCTGGTCAATGTCCCGACCCCCGAGCCCGGCCCCGACGAGGTCGTGGTCCGGGTCGAGGCGACCCCGATCAATCCGTCCGATCTCGGTCTGTTGATCGGCCCGGCCGACATGTCGGCCGCCAAGGTCTCCGGCAGCAAGGAATTGCCAGTGGTGACCGCGCGCGTGCCGGAAGCTGCGTTGCTGGGCCTCGCGGCACGACTCGACGAGTCCATGCCGGTCGGCAATGAAGGCGCCGGCGTCGTGATCAGGACCGGTTCATCGGATGCGGCGAAAGCGCTGATGGGCCGGACGGTCGCGATGATCGGTGGCGCGATGTATGCGCAATACCGGACGTTGCGCGTCAACGAATGCCTGCCGCTGCCCGACGGCACCACGCCGGCGGAAGGCGCGTCCTGCTTCGTCAATCCGCTGACCGCGCTCGGCATGACCGAGACGATGCGGCGCGAGGGGCACAAGGCGCTGGTGCACACCGCGGCAGCGTCCAATCTCGGCCAGATGCTCAACAAGATCTGTCTCAAGGACGGCATCGGCCTCGTCAACATCGTGCGCAACAAGGAGCAGGCCGACATCCTGCACAAGATCGGCGCCAAACATGTCGTCGATTCCTCCGCGCCCGATTTCATGGACAAGCTCACCGGCGCGCTGGTCGAAACCGGCGCCACCATCGCCTTCGATGCGATCGGCGGCGGCAAGCTCGCGGGCCAGATCCTGGTCGCGATGGAGACCGCGATCAACAAGACCGCCAAGGCCTACAGCCGCTACGGCTCGAATGTGCACAAGCAGGTCTATGTCTATGGCAGCCTCGACACCCGCTCGATCGAATTGCCGCGCGGCTTCGGCATGGCCTGGGGCGTCGGCGGCTGGCTGCTGTTCCCATTCCTGATGAAGATCGGTCCGGAGGCCGGCAACAAGCTGCGCCAGCGCGTGGTGGCCGAACTGAAGACGACTTTCGCCAGTCACTACACCAAGGTGGTCTCGTTGCAGGAGACCCTGCAACTCGACAACATCGCCGTCTACAACAAGCGCGCGACCGGCGAGAAATTCCTGATCAACCCGAACAAGGGCTGAGGATCGAAACGCAGGGGCCGTCCCGATGGGGCGGCCTTTTGCTTTGCATAGACCAATTCCGCGAAACGCTGCGTTTCCGGAATTGGACGATCCATGCACTTGCATCTTTCTTGGTGCGCCGGTAGGTGAGGGGCACCAGTTTCACGCGCAATCCGAGGGGAATTTGCTATGGCCTATAACATCGTCACCATCGTCGGCAGCATCCGCAAACAGAGCTTCTCGCTCAAGATCGCCAATGCGCTGGCCAAGCTTGCACCGGCGTCGCTGAAGCTCGATGTGACGACGCTTCAGGAAATTTCCTTCTTCAACCAGGACCTCGAGGCCGCGCCGCCGGCGGACTGGCTTGCCTTCCGCGAGAAGCTGCAGAAGTCGAACGGCGTGCTGTTCGTGACCCCCGAATACAACCGCTCGATCCCGGGCGTGCTGAAGAACGCCATCGACGTCGCCTCGCGGCCCTACGGCAAAAGCTCGTTCATCGGCAAGCCGGTCGGCATCATCGGCAATTCGCCCGGACCGCTCGGCGGCGTCAGCGCGGTGAAGCACCTGCAGAACATCCTGCCCGGCATTTCCGGCCCGATCCTCGGTCAGCCGGAAGCCTATCTCAACGGCGTCGGCGATGCCTTCGACGACAACGGCGAACTGACCAAGGAGTCGCTCAAGGGTGTGCTGCAGCAGTATCTCGACGCCTTCGCGGCCTTTATCGAAAGGCAGAACCGCTGAGCAAGAGTCCCGTTCCGATCGAATCGGAACGGGCTCTGAACTTGCTTTGACGCGTTGTCTTCACGCGAACCGGCATCCACTTCGCTCGAAAACGCTCTGGTTCAGCGTTCGTTAACCCCATGGCCGCATGCTCGCGGCCATGGTTTCCCGCACACGCCTCAAATCGATTCTGACCGGGCTCGCCCTCTATACGCTGGCGGCGCTGATGGTCGGCTATTTCGGCGTCAACGCCTACACCGGCAAATACGGCTTGAACGCGCGGCAGGAGCTCGATCAGGAGATCATCGCGCTGACCTCCGAGCTGGCGCGGCTGAAGAAGGAGCGGGCCGAGGGCGAGCAGCGGGTGTCGCTGCTGCGGTCGGACCGGGTCGATCCCGACATGCTGGACGAGCGTGCGCGCTTCCAGCTCGACTACGCCAACCCGCGTGACCTCGTTCGGATCAACAAGTAACTGACGACGCGTTCTCAAATTTCAAAATCACTCGCGCGCTATCACAAAAATGTCGCGCTGCGCTGCAGTGCGGCATAGCAAAATTCCATCGGGCGAACGCAATCCTTCCAAGGCGATTTGAGTTGGGTTAGAGAGGGTTCTCCGACTTCTCTCACCCGGAATTGCCATGGCCGCACCCAAGAAAAGCGTCGCAAAAGAATCAGGGCAGGAGAAGGCCGGCTCTCCCCCCGAATTCACCAAGGAGCAGGAGCTCAAGGCACTGCGGGACATGCTCCTGATCCGGCGCTTCGAGGAGAAGGCCGGTCAGCTCTACGGCATGGGTGCGATCGGCGGCTTCTGCCATCTCTATATCGGCCAGGAAGCGGTCGTGGTCGGCATGCAGATGGCGCTGAAGCCGGGCGACGAGGTCATAACCGGCTACCGGGACCACGGCCACATGCTGGCCTGCGACATGGAAGCCAGAGGCGTGATGGCCGAATTGACCGGACGCCGCGGCGGCTATTCCCGCGGCAAGGGCGGCTCCATGCACATGTTCAGCAAGGAGAAGCATTTCTACGGCGGTCACGGGATCGTGGGCGCGCAGGTCTCGCTCGGCACCGGCCTTGCGTTCGCCAACCGCTATCGCGGCAACGATAACGTCAGCGTGACCTATTTCGGCGACGGCGCGGCCAACCAGGGCCAGGTCTATGAGAGCTTCAACATGGCGGAGCTGTGGAAGCTGCCGGTGATCTACGTGATCGAAAACAATCGCTATGCGATGGGCACCTCGGTGTCGCGCGCATCGGCCCAGCAGGATTTCTCCAAGCGCGGCGCCTCCTTCAACATTCCGGGCAAGCAGGTCGACGGCATGGACGTGCGCGCCGTCAAGGCCGCCGCCGATGAGGCCGTGGCCTGGTGCCGCGGCGGCAACGGTCCGATGATTCTCGAGATGCAGACCTACCGCTACCGCGGCCACTCGATGTCCGATCCGGCCAAGTACCGCACGCGCGAGGAGGTCGAGAAGGTGCGTCACGACCAGGACCCGATCGAGCAGGTGCGCAACCGCTTGCTGGCCTCGGGCGCCAGCGAGCAGGACCTGAAGGCGATCGACGCCCAGGTGCGCGAGATCGTCAACGAGGCCGCCGACTTCGCGCAGCACGATCCGGAGCCGGATCCGGCCGAGCTCTACACCGACATCTACCGCTGACCCCACCCGCGCAGACGAATTTCAAGACCGATTTCGGGAGCCGATATGCCCATTCAAGTGCTGATGCCTGCGCTGTCGCCCACCATGGAGAAGGGCAACCTCGCCAAATGGCTGAAAAAGGAAGGCGAGACCATCAAGTCCGGTGACGTCATCGCCGAGATCGAGACCGACAAGGCGACGATGGAGGTCGAGGCAACCGACGAGGGCACGCTCGGCAAGATCCTGATTCCGGAAGGCACCGCGGACGTTGCGGTGAACACGCCGATCGCCACCATTCTCGTCGACGGCGAAAGCGCCGCCGACCTCGCCAAGGCGCCGGCGGCTCCAGCGCCGCAGCCGAAGGCCGCCGAAGCCGCGCCTGCCGAAGCCAAGGCGGAAACGCCGCAGCCCGCGGCGAAGGCACCAGCCGCGCCCGCGACCGAGTCACTGCCTGATCCGGAAATCCCTGCGGGGACCGAGATGGTCACGCAGACCATTCGCGAGGCGCTGCGCGATGCGATGGCCGAGGAGATGCGCCGCGACGGCGATGTCTTCATCATGGGCGAGGAGGTCGCGGAATATCAGGGCGCCTACAAGGTGACGCAGGGCCTGTTGCAGGAATTCGGCGCCCGCCGCGTGATCGACACGCCGATCACCGAGCACGGCTTTGCCGGCGTCGGCGTCGGCGCGGCGATGGCGGGCCTGAAGCCGATCGTCGAGTTCATGACCTTCAACTTCGCCATGCAGGCGATCGACCAGATCATCAACTCCGCCGCCAAGACGCTCTATATGTCCGGCGGCCAGATGGGATGCTCGATCGTGTTCCGCGGCCCGAACGGCGCCGCCGCGCGTGTCGCCGCGCAGCACAGCCAGGACTACGCGGCGTGGTACTCGCAGATCCCGGGCCTCAAGGTGATCGCGCCGTATTCGGCCGCCGATTACAAGGGCCTGCTCAAGGCCGCGATCCGCGATCCCAATCCGGTGATCTTCCTCGAGAACGAGGTGCTGTACGGCCACACCGGCGAGGTGCCGAAGCTGGCTGATTTCGTGGTGCCGATCGGCAAGGCGCGGATTGCCCGCGCCGGCAAGGACGTCACCATCGTCTCCTGGGCGATGGGCATGTCCTACGCGCTGAAGGCTGCCGACGAACTCGCCAAGGAAGGTATCGAGGCCGAGGTCGTCGATCTCCGCACCATCCGTCCGATGGATACCGAGACCATCATCAACTCGGTGAAGAAGACCGGCCGCGCGGTGACGGTCGAGGAGGGCTGGCAGCAGAGCGGCGTCGGCTCTGAGGTCGCCGCGCGCATCATGGAGCATGCCTTCGACTATCTCGACGCGCCGGTGGCGCGCGTCTCCGGCAAGGACGTGCCGATGCCCTATGCCGCCAACCTCGAAAAGCTCGCTCTGCCCTCCGTCGCCGAGGTGGTCGCCGCCGCCAAGGCCGTATCCTACCGGTAACGCCGATGGCCGGTCCCAAGGAGCAGCCGCTGCCGCCTGACGTGATGGGCCGCGACGACGCCATCGAGGTGCTGCGCGCCTTCGTCGTCGATGGCGGCCTGTCGATCGCGTTCCAGCGCGCTTTCGAGGAGCCGGACATGTGGGGGCTCATGCTGGTCGACATCGCCCGCCACGCGGCGCGCGCCTATGCGCGCGAGAGTGAATACACCGAGGACGAGGCGCTCGCGCGCATCGTCGAGATGTTCGAAGCCGAAATCGCCCGGCCGACCGACATGGGCCAAACCAAACCGCGGTCGCAACAAGGTCACTGACAATGCCGATCAATATTCTCATGCCCGCGCTGTCGCCGACGATGGAAAAGGGCAACCTCGCCAAGTGGCTCAAGAAAGAGGGCGACAAGGTCAAGTCCGGCGACGTGATCGCGGAGATCGAGACCGACAAGGCGACGATGGAAGTCGAGGCGGTCGACGAAGGCACGATCGCCAGGATCCTGGTGCCCGAGGGCACCCAGGACGTGCCGGTCAACGACGTCATCGCGGTCATGGCCGGCGACGGCGAGGATGTGAAGGCGGCGGCCAGCGCCGGAGCGGGCGCCGCACCTGTCGCGAAACCCGCCGAGGCGCCGAAGCCCGCCGCCCAGGCCGCGCCGGCGGCGGCTCCCGCACCGGCGGCGGCGCCTGCGCCGAAGCCGGCCGCAGCGCCAGCGCCGGCAGCGGCGCCTCAGGCTGCTGCACCGGCCGCGCAGGCTAACGGCCACGCCCGGGTGTTCTCATCGCCCCTGGCGCGCCGGCTGGCAAAGGAAGCCGGCATCGATCTTACCCGCATCACCGGCACCGGCCCGCATGGCCGGGTCATCGCGCGCGACGTCGACGAGGCCAAGTCCGGCAAGGGCCTGAAGGCGCCGGCGGCAGCGCCCGCCGCGGGACCGAGCATCGCGCCGTCAATGTCGGACAAGCAGATCCTCGCGCTGTTCGAGCCGGGCTCCTACGAGGTGGTGCCGCATGACGGCATGCGCCGCACCATCGCGCAGCGTCTCACCGCCTCGGTGCAGAACGTCCCGCACTTCTACCTCACCATCGACTGCGACATCGGCAAGCTGCTCGCCGCGCGCGAGGAGATCAACGCCGCAGCGCCGAAGGACAAGGAGAAGAAGCCGCTCTACAAGATCTCGGTCAACGACTTCGTCATCAAGGCGATGGCGGTCGCGCTGCAGAAGATTCCGAACTGCAACGTCAGCTGGACCGAAGGCGGCATGCTCAAGCACGAGCATTCCGACGTCGGCGTCGCGGTGGCGATGCCGGGCGGCCTGATCACGCCGATCATCCGCAAGGCCGAGACCAAGACACTCTCGACCATCTCCAACGAGATGAAGGATTTCGCCGCCCGCGCCCGCGCCCGCAAGCTGAAGCCGGAGGAATATCAGGGCGGCACCACCGCGGTCTCCAACCTCGGCATGTACGGCATCAACCACTTCACCGCCGTGATCAACCCGCCGCATGCCTCGATCCTCGCGGTTGGCACCTCGGAGGAACGTCCGGTGGTGCGCGGCGGCAAGATCGAGATCGCGCACATGATGAGCGTGACGCTGTCGTGCGATCACCGTGCGATCGACGGCGCGCTCGGCGCCGAGCTGATCGGTGCCTTCAAGCAGCTGATCGAAAACCCTGTGATGATGATGGTGTGACGGGCATCCGCCATGTACGCGATCGTCGGTCCGTACGTCCTGCTCGCCGCTATCGCCGTCGCGTTGCTCGTCGCGGTCAACCGCGACCTGATATCGACGATCCAGTTCAGGATCATGATGATCGGCGCCGCGGTGCTGGCGCTGGCGTGGTCCGCGTTCCTCGGTGCGGTATGGCGGGAGTACGGATGAATGGCCAGCATGGCTCGCACGCGCTGGCCCTGGATCTCGCTGTTGCTGTCGGCCGCACTGGTGCTCAATCCGGTCGGATTGGATTTTCTACACTCCGCGTTCTTCGCCGGCGAGCAGCTGGCGCGGAACATCGCCCAGCCGATCGTGCTGACGGCCCTGGCCATCATGGCCCTGGTGATCGGACTCGAATGGCTGGTCAGGTCATTGATTGCAAGAAGCCGCGCCCGCGGCGTCACACGTTGAGTTGAACGGGAGCCGCCATGGCCGACACATCCTTTGACGTCATCATCATCGGCTCCGGCCCCGGCGGCTACGTGACCGCGATCCGCGCCGCGCAGCTCGGCCTCAAGACCGCGATTGTCGAGAAATCCTATCTCGGCGGCATCTGCCTGAACTGGGGCTGCATCCCGACCAAGGCGCTGCTGCGCTCCGCCGAGATCTATCACTACATGCAGCACGCCAAGGATTACGGGCTGTCGGCCGACAACGTCTCGTTCGATCCGAAGGCGGTGGTGCAGCGCTCGCGCGGCGTCTCGAAGCGCCTCAATGACGGCGTCGGCTTCCTGATGAAGAAGAACAAGGTCACGGTGATCTGGGGCGACGCCACGATCGACGCGCCCGGCAAGATCACGGTGAAGAAGTCGGCGGTCGAGGCGCCGAAGGGCGCCAGCGGGGAGGGCACCTATCAGGCCAAGCACATCATCGTGGCGACCGGCGCGCGGCCGCGCGTGCTGCCCGGGCTCGAGCCCGACAAGAAGCTGATCTGGACCTATTTCGAGGCGATGGTGCCGGAGCGGATGCCCAAATCGCTGCTGGTGGTCGGCTCCGGCGCGATCGGCATCGAGTTCGCCTCGTTCTTCCACACCATGGGCGCCGACGTCACCGTGGTCGAGGTGCTGCCGCAGATTCTCCCGGTCGAGGATGCGGAAATCGCAGGGCTCGCCCGCAAGCGGTTTGAGAAGATGGGGATCAAGATACTCACCTCGACCAAGGTGACAAAGCTCGAGAAGAAGGCCGACAGCGTGGTTGCGACCATCGACGACGGCAAGGAGAAGCCGCAAGCGGTGGAGTTCGAGCGCGTGATTTCGGCGGTCGGCGTGGTCGGCAATATCGAGAATCTCGGGCTGGAGAAGCTTGGCGTCAAAACCGATCGCGGCTGCATCGTGATCGACGGCCTCGGCAAGACCAACGTTCCCGGCATCTATGCGATCGGCGACGTCGCGGGACCGCCGATGCTCGCGCACAAGGCCGAGCATGAGGGCGTGATCTGCATCGAGGCGATCAAGGGCCTGCATCCGCATCCGATGGACAAGCTGATGATCCCGGGCTGCA
The DNA here is from genome assembly GCF_055264925.1 of Bradyrhizobium sp. KZN70725. Lineage (NCBI taxonomy): Bacteria > Pseudomonadati > Pseudomonadota > Alphaproteobacteria > Hyphomicrobiales > Nitrobacteraceae > Bradyrhizobium > Bradyrhizobium sp. KZN70725. Next base: position 16,728 of record NZ_JBUYWT010000009.1, on the reverse strand, counting down.
CCTACTGCAACCCGCAGGTCGCCTCCGTCGGCCTCACCGAGGCCAAGGCCAAGGAAGACGGCCGCGAGATCCGGGTCGGCCGCTTCCCGTTCGTCGGCAACGGCAAGGCGATCGCGCTCGGCGAGGACCAGGGCCTCGTCAAGGTGATCTTCGATAAGAAGACCGGCCAGCTGCTCGGCGCCCACATGATCGGCGCCGAGGTCACCGAGCTGATCCAGGGCTACGTCGTGGCGATGAATCTGGAGACCACGGAAGAGGAACTGATGCACACCGTGTTCCCGCATCCGACCTTGTCGGAGATGATGAAGGAAGCGGTGCTCGACGCCTATGGGCGCGTGCTGAATATCTGAGGCCGCGGACGGCGGCCACGGTCCCGTCATCCTGAGGAGCGCGGAGCGCATCCCGAAGGATGCACGGCCCGGAGCGAGCAGCGGGGCTCGTCGCCCTTCGAGACGGCCGCTGCGCGGCCTCCTCAGGGTGACGGGTCCGACAAAACGAATTCGCAAAGAAAAAAGAAAGAGCGCATCTCGTGAAAGACAACGACAACCTCACCATCGAACGCCCGACTTTCGTCATCCATCTCGAATGCGCGATGGAGGGCGATCATTATCCCGCCGACCAGGTGCACAACCTCTCCAAGGCCGGCAAGCCGCTGCTGGTGCGCTATGACCTTGCCGGGGTGAAGAAGGCGCTGACGAAGGACGCCCTGGCGCAGCGTCCCGCCGATTTGTGGCGCTACCGCGAGCTGCTGCCGGTGCGCAAATGCAAAGATATCGTCAGCCTCGGCGAGGTCACGACACCGCTGATCCGGCTGCCGCGGCTCGGCGCCAAGCTTGGCGGCGGCGAGATCATTGTGAAAGATGAAGGCCGGCTGCCGACCGGCTCGTTCAAGGCACGCGGCCTGGTGATGGCGGTGTCGATGGGCAAGGCGCTCGGCATCAAGCACATGGCGATGCCGACCAACGGCAATGCCGGCGCGGCGCTGGCGGCCTATGCGACCTCCTGCGGCATCAAGACCACGATCTTCTGCCCGGCCGATACGCCGGAGGTGAATGTCAGCGAGATCGAGCTGCAGGGCGCCACCGTCTATCGCGTCAACGGCTATATCGATGACTGCGGCAAGATCGTCGGCGAGGGCAAGGCGAAGGTCGGCTGGTTCGATACCTCGACCCTGAAGGAGCCGTACCGGATCGAGGGCAAGAAGACGATGGGGCTTGAACTTGCCGAGCAGCTCGGCTGGGACGTGCCCGACGTGATCTTCTACCCGACCGGCGGCGGCACCGGCCTGATCGGCATGTGGAAGGCGTTCGACGAGCTCGAGAAGATCGGCTTCATCGGAAGCAAGCGCCCGCGCATGGTCGCGGTGCAGGCCTCCGGCTGCGCGCCGATGGTGCGGGCCTATGCGGCCGGCACCGAGCACGCCGCGCGCTGGGAGGACGCCCACACCATCGCCTCGGGCATCCGCGTGCCGCAGGCGATCGGCGACTTCCTCATCCTGCGCGCGGTGCGCGAGAGCAAGGGCTTTGCGATCGCCGTCGATGACGACAAGATCAGCGCCGCCCTCAATGAGGTCGCGCGCGAGGAGGGGCTGCTGCTGTGCCCCGAGGGCGCCGCGACCTATGCCGCCTACAAGGAGAGCCTCGCCGACGGCCGTGTCAGCAAGACCGACCGCGTGATGCTGTTCAACTGCGCCAGCGGCCTGAAATACCCCCTGCCGCCGATCACCCGCACGCTCGACCGGCACAAGCCGATCGACTTCTCGCAGTTCTGACGCCTCATCCGAAGGGCCATCTTGTCGAAAGGTGGCCCTTCAAAAATAATTGGAAACAAGAAAATTGAGGGAGAGCGTGATGCGGAAGCTGGTTCTGGCCGTATTGGCGATGTTCGCGTTGACGGGGACCGTTTCCGCGGAAACCTATCCCGCGCACCCGATCACCATCGTGGTGCCGTTTGCTGCCGGCGGCCCCTCGGATGCGATGGCGCGCATCCTCGGCGAACGAATGAAGCAGTCGCTCGGTGAGGTGCTGCTGATCGAGAACGTGACTGGAGCGGGCGGCTCGATCGGCGTTGGCCGCGCGGTGCGCTCGGCGCCCGACGGCTATACCATCTCGTTCGGTCATCTCGGCACCCATGTCGCCAACGGCGCGATCTACAAGCTCGGCTACGACCTCGTCACCGATCTCGAGCCGGTGGTGCTGCTGCCGAGCAACCCGATGATCATCGTCAGCAAGAACGCCGTGCCGGCGAAATCGCTGAAGGAGTTGCTGGAGTGGCTGAAGTCGCGGCCGGCGCCGCCGACCGCGGGCACCGCCGGCGCCGGCAGCGGCAGCCATATCGCCGGGCTCTATTTCGAGAACGTCTCCGGCATCAAGCTGCAATATGTACCGTATCGCGGCACCGGCCCAGCGCTGAACGACCTCGTCGCCGGCCAGATCGACATCATCGTCGACCAGACCTCGAACTCGATCAACCAGGTCCGTGCCGGCAATATCCGCGCCTATGCGGTCACCGATTCCAAGCGGGTCGCGAATGCGCCTGACGTTCCGACGGTCGACGAGGCCGGCCTGCCGGGCTTCCACATGACGCTGTGGTCCGGCCTCTGGGTGCCGAAGGGTACCCCGAAGGAGATCGTGGCCAAGCTCAACGCCGCTGCGGTCCAGGCGATGGCCGATCCGGCCGTGCAGAAGCAGCTCGAGAATTTGGGCTTGCAGATGCCGCCGAAGGATCAGCTCACGCCGGATGCGCTCGGTGCCTGGCAGAAGGCGGAAATCGCCAAATGGTGGCCGATGATCAAGGCCGCCAACGTGAAGGTGGATTGAAACTTGTCATCCCGGCCGCGCGCAATTGCGCGCTAGGCCGGGACGACGTTATTGCGACGGCATTGCCTCAGCCGGCGCCGCGTTGCTCTCCTGTGTCACGACGCGCTCGCCGTTCTTGGCCACCGCCGTGCCGGCATCCTCGAACCGCGCCTGGTAGACCGCGAAATTCTCCATCACGCGCTGCACGTAGTTGCGCGTCTCGGAGATCGGGATCCGCTCCACCCAGTCGACCGGATCGACCTTGGGATCGCGCGGGTCGCCATAGGCCTTGACCCAGTCGCGGACGCGGCCGCGACCGGCGTTGTAGCCGGCAAAGGTCATGATGTGGCAGTTGCGATATTCCGACAGCAACGCGCTGAGCTCGGCTGCGCCCATCTGGGTGTTGTAGACGGGATCGGACACCATCCGGCTCCAGTCATAGCTGACGCCGAAGCGCTTGGCGGTGTCACGGCCGGCTTCCGGCGTCACCTGCATCAAGCCGACGGCGTTGGCTGCCGACTTGTCGCGCTGGTCGAACGCGCTTTCGGTACGCGCGATCGAGTAGGTCATGCTGCGCCCGATATCGGGCGCGATCGGCGTGTGCTTGGGAATGCCGATCACCGGGAAGGCGTAATGGTCGAAGGCAAAGCCGCGCGCGAGCGCGATCTTGCCGATCTGCAGCATGGCGCGGGCATCGTTGCGGCGGCCGGTCAGCTCGCCGAGCGCTTCGAGCATCCCGACATCGGTGCTTTCCTCGGCGAGGTCGGCGGCGAAATAGAGCACGACGTCGGGCTCGCCGATCGCATAGAGCATATCGGCGGCGCGGACCCGCTCGTCGGTCGCCATGCTGCCGGCGCTGGCAGCCGGCGAGGGCGCGCGCAGCTCGACGCCACCATCACGGCCGAGCTTGGCCAGCGCGAGCTGACCGTAATAGGCCGTCGGGTAGCGCGCGGCGGCCTGGTAGTCGGCCCGCATCGCCGCGGAATTTCCGAGTGCCTCGGCGGCGCGGCCGCGCCAATAGGCGGCGCGCGCCAGCACGGTCGGGTTGGTCTGGCCCTCGTCGATATGCGCGAAGTGCGCCGCGGCGGTCTTGGCGTCGTTGAGATAACGCAGCGCGATCCAGCCGCGCATGAAGTGCATGTCGGAGCGGTAATAAGGATTGTCCGGCGCCGCCGCGGGCCGGATCACGTCATAGGCCGCCTGGTACTCGCCCTGGTCGAGCAGCTTGCGGGAGAGGATGCGGCGCTCGCGCCACCACTGGTCGGTGTCCTGCTGCGCCATCGTCTCGGGCTCAGCCGCGATCGTCACGCGCGCGGCTTCGTCGACCTTGTTCTTCGCAAGCAGCCACTGAATTCGGCACAGCGTGTAACCGAGATCGCGGCGGGCATCGGCCGGCACATCGTTGAGCGTGTCCTCTGCCTTGCTGGATTGTCCGCGGACCGCGCTGCAGGCTTTCACGATCGCCAGATCGTCGCTGCCGAGCCGCTGCGCCGCGCGCCTCGCGCCGGCGAGATCCTTGGCGCCGATCAGCTTGTCCATGCGCGCGCGATGGTCGTCGCGCGTCAGCAGGTCCTTGAACGCATCATAGGCGTCGCTCTCGGAGCGATCGGACAGCTCCTCCGAGCGCCAGGCGTCGCGCACCAGCCGGGTGGCGCCGTCGCGGTCGCCTTCGGCCAGCAGCGTGCGGGCGAGCGCGAACTTGCCCTTGGCGCTGATCGGCTGATCGAGGGTGAAGCCGTGCACCGTGGCCGGATCGCTGCGCTCCTGCCAGATCCGCGCTTCGGCGCGCTTGCGCAACAGCGTGACGCTAGGCCAATCCGGATTGGCCGTCACGAATGCCGCATAACGGCTGAACGGCGCGCTCGATTCCGAGTGGCGCAGCAGATACCACTCGACGAGTTTTCGCCCGACCGGGTCGGTGATCCTGGCCTGGATATCGGTCGCGTCGCTGGTCTTGCCTCTGCGCGCGGCGAGGATCGCGTCCCTGATCGTGGCGAGATCGCCCAACAATTGCGGCTCGGCGGGTTTCTCCGGCTCGGGCGCCTTCTCAGCGGATTTGGAAGGATCGGATTTGGCCTTCGCGGATTTACGTTTGTCGGCGCCGTGTCTGGCGTGCCGCCGCTTGCCGGAGGCACTCTCGCGCGCGGCCTTGCCGCCATGCGCCTTCTTGTCCCCGTGGCCGCTCTTGGCCTGGTGCTGGTGATGCGGCTTGGCGGTCGCCTGGACCGGAAGCAGCGCGAGCGCGGCGGCGGTGGCGAAGCACGCCAGCGGACGTAGGCAACGGTTCATTCCCTGGTCCCCCCTGAGAAACCATGAGGCACTACAGAACGCGTCATACGGCGGCACAACCGCCGCAGATTATCACTACCCTCGATTCTCGAGTCTTAATGCAGCTGCAACTCAACAGGGAAAACGCGGCAAAATATGGAATATGGCGTGTGGAACCCGCGGGAACCGGGGTTTTCACGGACGAAAATGGCGGGCAGCACCGTGCTTTGACCGGTTCCGCGTGAGTTGTATCGTCGTCGCGAGCGCACGTGGGGGCTGCCGATGTCACTGCCACATCACTTTTCTCGAGCCGGTGCGTCATGACGGCTCGCCTCAGAACGATCCTCGACGGCGGCCGCTATTTCGAAGGCCCGCGATGGCATCGCGGGCGGCTCTGGTTCGTCGATTGCATGGCGCGGGCGCTTCTGAGCATCAGCTCGTCGGGCGAGTTGCAGGAGCATGCTGCGCTGACCGACGACACGCCGTGTGGTCTCGGCGTGCTGCCTGATGGGGACATCGTCGTGCTGACGATGTTCAGGAAGCGGCTGCTGCGATTTTCCGATGGAGCGCTGTCAATCTATGCCGATCTCTCCGAGGTCGCGACCGGCACGATCGACGACATGATCATCGACGGGCAGGGACGCGCCTATGTCGGCGATCTCGGCTTCAACCTGCCGCCGCCGGAGCGCCGCGGTGCGGTCGGCCGGATCATCCTCGTGAGGCCCGACGGCAGTGCGCGCGTCGTTGCTGAAGGCTTGCGGTTTCCCAACGGCATTGCCGTCTCCTCCGACCGTCGCCGACTCGTCGTTGCCGAAATGGATGGCGCCGGTCTCGCCGAATACGACATCGCGCCGGACGGCGGCCTGAGCCTGCGCGGGCGGTTCGGCAGCATCAACGATCCCGACGGCATCTGCCTCGATGCCGACGGGGCGACCTGGGTCGCGTCCTTCACGGAAGATGCTTTTGTCCGGATCGATCGCACCGGTGTGGAGCGTAAGCGCATCACGGTGTCCGGCCGCCGCGCGCTTGCCTGCGCGCTCGGAGGCGCGGACCGCAGGACGCTGTTCTGCCTGAGCGCGGAGACGTCCTACGAGGAGCTACGCAAGGGCAGGTCCGCGTCGCGGATCGATGTGATCGAGGTCGACACGCCGGGTGACGGCTATCCCTGACCCGACCGCAGGCGCGTCTCAGTTCTTCTTTTTCTTCTCTTTCCTCTTCAGGATATCGGCCTGACTCTCCTGAAGGCGCGGGCGAGGGAGCGCATCTGGTTGGCGACAAGTGCGTCGGCCGTCGTCAATGCAACTCGCTCCGCGGTCTGCGCCTGCCTGCGAATTGCCTTGGCCATTTTCATGAAGGAACCAATCGCGTCGCGTCGCTCTGGTTCCTGCACCGGCGACGGTGGCTTGAAGCCATCTCGCGGCCTTGAGTTTCGTTCTTGTTTCGTTCATATTGACGCGCTCCGGGGGAGTGCTGCCATGGACGCCGAGCGAGACCGCGAAATCATCAGGCTGTGGAACGAGCTCCGCCGGCTGCAGCGCGAGGGGCGTCCGACGGCGGTGCTGGTCCGCCGGATCGAGAGGGCGCTCGCGGAACGCGAGCAGGAGGCTGCCTGAAACTACGGTCTGCCGCGTCCTCGCTGCGCGCAAGCGGTCTAGCGCCCGCCGTCCGGCCCCATGATCAGATTCGGCAGCCAGGTCGATATCTCCGGAAAGAAGCAGAGCAACAGCACTGCGAACATCATCAGCAGCACGAATGGCAGCGTGCCCCAGATCACCTCGCTCAAGGGGATGTCGGGCGCGACGTTGCGGATGACGAAGATGTTGAGGCCGACCGGCGGATGGATCAGGCCCATCTCCATCACGATCGTCATGACGACGCCGAACCAGATGATATCGAACTCGGCCGCCCGCAGTGGCGGCAGGATGATCGGCGCGGTCATCAGGATGATCGAGACCGGCGGCAGGAAGAAGCCGAGCACGATCACCATCACGAGGATCGCAAACAAGAGCTCCCAGCGCGGCAGGTGCATGGCGACGATCGCTTCCGCCGCCGACTGCGAGATGTGCAGGTAGCTCATCACATAGGAATAGAGCAGTGACATGCCGATGATCAGCATCAGCATGGTGGACTCGCGGATGGTCGATTTCAGGATCGGCGACAGGTCGTTGGGTGTCCACACGCTGTAGATCACGGCGATCAGCCCGAGCGCCAGGAGGCCGCCGAGGCCGGCGGTTTCCGATGGCGTGGCGTAGCCGCCATAGAGCGCAATCATCACGCCGGTCAGCAGCAGCACGAACGGGATCACGCGCGGCAGCGCGCTGAAGCGCTCGGCCATGGTGAATTCGTCATGCTGCAGGATCGCCGCGTCCTTGCCGGTCGCGTCATAGACGGCGCGGGCCATGGCGTATTCCTTGCGGAAGCGGAACACGGCGTAGAAACCGAACAGCGTCACCAGCAGCAGGCCGGGGCCGATGCCGGCGAGAAACAGCCGTCCCAGCGATTTCTCGGCTGCGACGGCGAACAGGATCATCGTGATCGAGGGCGGCAGCAGGATGCCGAGCGTGCCGCCGGCGGCGATGATCCCCGCGGCAAAGCCGCCTGAATAGCCGCGCTTGCGCATCTCCGGGATGCCGGCCGAACCGATCGCCGAGCAGGTCGCCGGCGAGGAGCCGGCCATCGCCGCGAACAGGGCGCAGGCGAACACGTTGGCGACGCCGAGGCCGCCGGGCACGCGGTGCAGCCAGGCGTGCAGCGCCGAATAGAGGTCCTGGCCGGCTCGCGATTTGCCGATCGCCGCGCCCTTCAGGATGAACAGCGGGATCGACAGCAGCGTGATCGAGGCCATCTCCTCGTAGACGTTCTGCGTCACCGTATCGAGCGAGGCCGCCGGCATGAAGATCGCCATGAACACGACCGCGACGGCACCGAGCGCGAACGCGATCGGCATACCGGAGAACATCGCAAACAGGGTGGCAAGTCCGTAGGAGATACCAATACCAAACACGGTCATCGGCGCGCGCCACCCGTCAGCGGAATGATGATTTGCAGGAGGATTTGCACGCAGAGCAGCGTCATGCCCAGCGCCATCAGCACGTAGGGGATGGCGAGCGGCGGCGACCACATCGAGTTGGACACCTGGCCGTCGACATAGGCTTCATGCGCCAGGGTCCAGGATTTCCAGGCGAAGAAGGCGCAGAACGCGAAGCTCGCGACGTCGACCAGCCACAGCCGGATGGCGTTGGCGCGCGCCGAGAGCAGCCCGACGAACGCCTCGATGCTGACATGGCCGCGCTGGCTCTGCACATAGGCCGAGGTCATGAAGGTGGCGCCGACCAGGAGGAAGACGGCCGCCTCGTCCTGCCAGTAGTTCGGGCTGTGGAACAGGGCGCGGCCGAGCACGCTGTAGCTCAGGATCACGCAGGCCGCGACCAGAGCGAGCGCGGCGAACACCACGATGATGTTGTTGCAGATGGACAGCGCGCGCCCAAGCACGGCCACGGGCGTGTTGCCCGCGGCGATGCTTGCGGTTTCGGCCTGATCCGCGACCGGACCATGGATCATGCGGCGACGTCGCTAGCGAGCTTCAGCAGGTTGGCGGCGGTGGCGGTCTTGGCGCCATAGTCCTTCCACGCGGTGTCGCGCGCGATGTCGCGCCACTTGCCGACAATGGTTGCATCGAGCGCGCTGACCTTGGCGCCGGCCTTCTCATAGACCTTGGCGACTTCGGTATCGTCGTCCTGCGCCCCCTTGCGGCCAAACGCCTCGAGCTCGGTGCCGACGGCAAGGATGATGTCCTGCTGGTTTTTCGGCAGCTTGTCGAAGATCGCCTTCGACATCATCAACGGCTCCAGCATGAACCAGTAGGAGGCGCCGGCGCCCGAGGTCAGCGACTTCGCGACCTCCTCGAGGCGGAACGAGATCAGGCTGGTGGAGGAGGTGATGCCGGCGTCGCAGGCGCCGGTCTGCATCGCGGCGTAGAGCTCGTTGGACGGCACCGAGAGCACGGCGGCGCCGGCGGTCTGCAGCACCATGTCCATCTCGCGCGAGCCGCCGCGCACCTTGAGGCCCTTGGCATCTTCAGGCGCCACGATCGCCCTGGAGCGGCTGGCGACGCCGCCGGCCTGCCAGACCCAGGAGATCAGCAGAATGCCCTTGTCGGCGAGGAAGTCGCTCAAGGCCTTGCCGACCGGCTCCTTCTTCCAGCGCAGGCCCTGGTCGTAGGTGGTGACGAGGCCCGGCATCAGGCCGATATTGGTCTCCGGCAATTCGCCGCCGGCATAGGGCATCGGATACAGGCTGAGGTCGAGCGCGCCCTTGCGCATCGCCGAGAACTGCGCGTTGGTCTTGATCAGCGACGAGTTCGGATAGACCTCGGCGGTCAAATCGCCGCCCGAGCGCTTGGCGACCTCGGCCGCGAACATCCTGCACAGCCGGTCGCGGAAGTCGCCCTTGTCGATGGTGCCGCCGGGGAACTGGTGCGAGATCTTCAGCGTGGTCGCGGCATGCGCGGTCCCGATGCCCATCCGCAGGACGGCGGGTGCGGCGAGGGCGGAAGCGAGGACGTGGCGGCGTGTAAGCATTGTTCTCCCCTGAGAGCTTCTTGAGTGGCTGTTAGGCCGGCGCGGAGCTTTAGTTTAGCCGGTCTTCGCGTGAATATTCTCTAGTCTGATAGTTCGAGGCGCCCTGATAGTGCGAGCCGATACGCGGCTGCAAGTCCTGACGTTCAAGTCCTGACGTTCAAGCCTTGCCGTTGTTGCGATGCACACTGATGCGCGGTGACGCCGCGTCGTCACGCAACCGTCGCGCGACCAGCCGCCGGGCGACCGCAGCCGTGCTGCTTCAAGAATTCGTTATTGGAGGTAACGACGGCCGGCGCAAGTGCGTCGAGTAGAGAGCGGCAAGTCGTCGCGCTCACATTCGACCACACAAGGGATCATCACCATGACCACCAAGACCCGCCTCGGCCTTTCCGCCGCGCTGCTCTCGTTCAGCCTGGCGCTGGCGCCCGCCGCCTTCGCTCAGGACAAGATGGGCAAGGATGACGCGATGAAAAAGGAAGACTCGATGTCCAAGGATGCCATGAAGAAGGACGGTGGCATGATGAAGAAGGACGACGCCATGAAGAAGGACGGCGGCGCGATGATGAAGAAAGACGACGGCATGAAGAAGAACTGACTGCCGTCATCGCCCGCTATCCGCAGGCCCGCCGCTCTGGCGGGCCTGGTTGCGCCTTAGCGCTTCTTCTTGCCGCGCTCCTTGCGTGCCGCGTAGCGGGCATCGCGCTTGGCCTTCTGCTCGGCGAGCAGCGCCTCCTCGCGGGCGGCTTCCTCTTCCTTCTCGCGGGCAATGCGGGCGGCCTCGGCGGCGGCGGCCTCTTCCTCGCGGCGCTTCTGCTCGGCCTTTTCGGCCTCGCGGGCTTCCTTGGCCTTGGTGCGGCGTTCGGCGATCGCCGCGCGCTCCTCGGCACGTGCCTTCACAGCGGGATCGTCAGCTCCCGGCTGGGCGCGAAACTTGTTGAGGAGGTTTTGCCGCGCCTGCAGGGCCGCTTTCTGGCGGTCGGCAAAACCCGGTTCCTTGAAGCCACTCATAGAGGAAGCCTTGCTGCTTTCTGTTCGGGTGATGGATGGGGTTGGTTCGGCGTTTCAATAAGTGAATGGCGACGAAATTGCCAGTGGTGAACGGAGGGCTGTGGAGCAAGGGAGATATGAGCCAGCGTCAAGCAGCCATCGTTCGCCCCGCGGACGCGTGGTGAGTGGCTGGTCACCAAGGGCTGTTGAACAAGGGCTGTTGAAAAGTTCAGCCGCGCTGGAGGTGCTCGCGTCGTCCGTTACCCAGGACTTTGGCGACCGTCTCGGCGGTCATCGCGCTCCGGTCCGAGGCGCGCTGGGCTTCCAGCCTGTCGCGCGCCCTTTCGACGATCAGTAGGCTGATCAGCCGCTGCCTGCTGCTCTCATCGACAGCCTCCGAGAGCAACTGCCTGTAACGCTGATAGTCATACGTCGTCGCTTCTTGTTCGCTCATCGGCACGCCCCGCACACGCGCTCCACTTCAGCGAGTAGTCTTTCGCGAGTCGCCCCTGGCGCGCAACGGAATTGCGGTGCCGACGGCCGCGGCCGTGCATTTCGTTGTGCGACTGTTGCAGAATTGATCCCACGCAACCATGCAAAGGGTCATGATGCGGACCATGGCAACCGGGAACCGAAGCGGGCATGAGCGAATCCGACGACGGAGGCAGCAGAAGGGGCGCGCTGATCGGACTGCTGGTCGCGGCGGTCATGCTCGCGGTCGGCCTCTGGCTCGCGCATGACCTGACGGCGGCGAGCAAGATGCAGGACTGCCTGATGTCGGGCCGGACCAACTGTAATGTGATCGAGCCGGCGCGCTGACCCCGTCTTGCGGCAGTGCAATATCGATCCCACATCAACCCCAAAGACTCGGGCTGAACTGTTTGATCCCGGTTGTGATTCCGATCGCACGCGGACAGGCGGGCTGCCTCGACTCCTGGAGATCGGCGGGAACCAAGGCCATGATGTCCAAGCTGTGGTCCGGAAAGGGCGCGGCGCTGGCTGCCGCAGGCGCGGCGGGTGCCGTTTTGGTGGCGTATCTATCCCTGACACTGGCGTCGCCAGAGCCGGTGTCCAATGCGGCGCTCGGGCCGGAATGGCAATGCAGCCGGGTTGCTTTCGTGCTGACCACCTGCACCAGGGGGACCGAGGCGGAACGCGAGGCTGAGGCCAAGCCGGAAGGCGAGGTCAAGGCGATCCCGGTGCGGGCGAAGGACGATTGTCCGCCAGAACTCTAGCGGCCGTATTTCAAGTCATTTCTTGGTGGTACTGCGCGGCTTGATCGACAGGCCGAGGCGCATCGCCATCTTCTTGATCCGCTCCGGCGAGCGGCCGGTCGCCTTGACGACCTCCTCCAGCGACTTCGAGGAGCGTGCCAGTTCCATCAGTCGTCGGTCCTCCTTGAACGACCACCGCGGCTTTCGGGCCATCTTGTTGGTTTCCTTGTGCATTGCTGGGCAACAAAGCCGCCAGGCGGGGTCGCCTGACGGCCTTGCCGGTGTGGGCCCGGACCTTGGGGAAATGTCCGGTGGATAAGCAATACTGCTTCCGAATAAGGCCGCAATTGAAACCGGAATTTAACCTAACCCATCAAGGTTACTTGCAACGTTACTCGGATACGGCGTGGCAGGAGGCCTTATGCGCAAGGTCGCCATTTTGAGTGCCGCAGCATTTTTACTGTCCGGTTGCTGGTCCGACCCGGAGGTTACGGGATCGACCAACAGCTGTGCGGCCAATCTTTACAGTCAGTACAATCCCAAGGTCATGGATCAGTGCGTCAACGCCTGCATCAAATGTGACCGCGGCAACGTGACGACCTGCACGACCTCCTGCACGCTGAAGGGCGCGCGGTAATCGATCCGCGCGTCCGATGCCAGCGAGGCCTCGTGGCGTCATGCCACCGAGCCGCCTTGCGTGGCGCGATGATCGCCTTTATCGCGTCTGGCAGCGGCGCCGTCGGCGCGCGGGACACTGAGAGCGTGGAACAGGGCGCGATGAGCGGGCTTTCCTATGTCGCGGTCGATTGGGGCACCAGCAGCTTCCGGCTCTGGCTGACGGGCGCCGGTGGCAAGGTGCTCGGTGAGCGCCGCAGCGATGAAGGCATGACCGCGGCAGCCAGGACCGGCTTTGCGGCCGTGCTGCAATCGCATCTCGATGCGTTGGGTGTGCCGGCCGACCTGCCGGTCGTGATCTGCGGCATGGCGGGCGCGCGGCAGGGCTGGGTCGAGGCCGGCTATATCGATACGCCGGCGCATCTGTCGGACATCCTCAAGGGCGCTGTCGTGGTCAGCGGGCAGGCGCGCGATATCCGTATCCTGCCCGGGATCGCGCAGCGTGATGCCGCCGCGCCGGACGTCATGCGCGGCGAGGAGACCCAGCTGCTGGGGGCGCTCGGCTTGAACGCGCCGGGCGAGGCGCTCGTCTGCATGCCGGGAACGCATTCCAAATGGGTGAGGGTCCGCGGCGGAACGGTCGAACGCTTTGCGACCTTCATGACCGGAGAGCAGTTCAGCGCGGTCGCGCGCGACACCATCCTGTCGCACGCCGTCGCCGGCGCCGAGGAAGCGGTTGACGGCGATGCGTTCCGCGCGGCGGTCGCGGCGGCATTCGCGGCGCCGGCGCTAGCGGCCAATCTGCTGTTTCGCGTGCGATCGCGGCAGCTGCTGTTCGGCGGCAACGCACAGGCCGCGCGCGAGACGATCTCGGGCACGTTGATCGGCGTCGAACTCGCGGCGGGCCTTGCGGAGCGGGAGCAGGGAGCGCCGGTTACGCTGCTTGCCTCGGGCCGGTTGCAGCGGCTCTATCAGATGGCGCTCGAATGCCTTTCGATTCCGCTCAATGTTATGGATGCGGAGGAGGCGGTTCGCCGTGGCCTCGCCGGCGCGGCGGCGGCGATCTGGAAGAACTGAGGGATCAACGCATGAGTATTCCGTTTCCGCCGATGAATCGGCCGCTGGTCGCGATCCTGCGCGGCGTCAAGCCGGACGAGGTGCTGGGCATCGTCGGCGCGTTGCTCGACGCCGGCATGACCGCGATCGAGATTCCGCTGAACTCGCCAGAGCCGTTCCGCTCGATCGAGATCGCGGCGAAGCGCGCTCCGGCCGATGTTCTGATCGGCGCGGGCACGGTGCTGACTGCAGCCGACGTCGATCGCCTGCACGACGTCGGCGGCCGCCTCATGGTGTCGCCGAATGTCGATGTCGAGGTGCTGGCGCGTGCAAGGGACCACGCGATGATCACGATGCCCGGCGTGTTCTCGCCGACGGAAGCGCTGCTCGCCGCGCGCGCGGGGGCATCTAGCCTGAAATTCTTTCCGGCCAGCGTGCTCGGCGCCGCCGGCATCACCGCGATCCGCGCCGTGCTGCCGCCGGACGTGATGATCGCCGCGGTCGGCGGCGTCTCGGACCAGAATTTCGCCGAGTATGTGAAGGCAGGCATTCGCGCCTTCGGTCTCGGCAGCAGCCTTTACAAGCCGGGCATGACGGCCGCGGATATTGCGGTCAGGGCAAGGCTGACGATCGAGGCCTATGACAAGGCCGTGCAGGGTACCGGCTAGGCTCGGCGCAAGCGCGCTAATCGTCCCGCCTGCCGCCGTCGATCACCCTGAACAGCGGGGCCGCCTCGCGGGGATTCTCAAGCAGCTCTTCGACCATGGCGATCGCGGCCGCGACGTATTTCCCGGTCGCGGCGTCCAGCGGCCGTTCGGCTTCGTCTGACAGCGCGAGCCTTGCGCCTTCGAGCAGCTTGCGGGTGCGGACGGCGGACTCGTCGCCGGCGGTGAGGGCGGCGCGCGCGATCGATCGCAGCACGAACAATTCGCCCTCCAGCCGCAGCAGGCGGTCGTTCAGCTTGCTCAGGACGGTGTTCAGGTTCCGCATGATGCGCTCTCCGGGCATTGGACCGTCTTCCATACACGGTCATTCCTGACGAAATTCTTGTGACGACCGCGCACCATTTGGTTGGTCGAATGGCATCTCGGATATTCTCATGCTCCCGGTGGCCCGGGCATTGCCATTTGACGAAGGCATCAATGGCCCTAATAGAATGGCTGCGGTCCGGCGCCGCCCGGGAGGCGCGTCAGCTTCACCCCATCGCAACGAGGGAATTGATATGAGGATTGCCGTCGAAACGACCGTTGCCGCGCCGATCGCGGATGTCTGGCGCGCCTATACGACGCCTGACGACATCAAGCAGTGGAACGCGGCTTCCGACGATTGGCACACGACCGCCGCGACCGTCGACCTGCGCACCGGCGGCGCCTTCTCGTCGCGAATGGAAGCCAAGGACGGCAGCATGGGGTTCGATTTCGCCGGCACCTACACCAGGGTCGAGGAGCCCCGTCTGCTCGAATATTCGTTCGGCGATCGCAGCGCGCAGGTCGCATTCACGCCGGAGAGCGGCGGCGTCAAGGTGCAGGTCAGCTTCGACAGCGAGGATACCCATTCGGTCGAGCAGCAGCGCGGCGGTTGGCAGGCGATCCTGGATAACTTCAAGCGTTACGTCGAAGCCAAGCGGCGGTCCTGATCCGGCGACTTGAGAGCGGCGTGACGTTGAAGCGACCGCGCGCGGCGATGCCGGCGAGCATCCGCCGCAAGCTCGATGCTGCCGGACTGATGCAGGCGTTCAAGACGCGCCCGCCGTATCAGCGCAACGACTATCTGCACTGGATCGGCCGCAGCGTGCGAACTGCAACACAGCGCAAGCGGATCGACCAGATGCTGGCGGAATTGAAGGCCGGTGGGGTGTATATGGGAATGGCGCATCGGCCGAGCAAACCAAAGTGAGACTCTCGCGGCGTGACCGCTGCGCGCGGTGCGTTCGCATCGCTCGCGTGATGTTTTGGTCGTGCGAATCCTCATCGAACAAAAAGGACGATCTGGGAATCGTCCATCGCGGTCCTGAAAAATATCGACGACCGATGCGCGCACTCACAATCCTCTAGCAAAACATTCTTGGATTAAGAAATTGCGAAGCGCGCTGCCGGCGCTCACGGCAAGTGGAACCTGCAATCGCACGAACGGAAAGCGATCAGTCCCTCAATCGCCGCCGGAACTTTGTTCACGCACGGAGAACTACGGAATCGTTTCGTGCGCTGAATGATAAAAACGGCGAGTGATTTCACGGCACACGGCGAACATCAAAAAAGAAAGGCCTCAGCGCGTGGGCCACGCTGAGGCCAAGTAAACACTTTGGTCGTGAGGCACCGTCGCCGGCGCCTCGATGCCTAACCTATCTTTGTTTCTGTGTTTCCAAATGGCCCATTTGGGCCATGCCGCGTGATAGCCAATTTGGGACATGCGCCGCTGGCACAAAGTGTGCAGACTTGGAGCTGTCAGGATTTTGCATCACCTTCCTGGGGCTAGGGCCAGCGCCGTCCGCATCTATTTCAAGCGGACGGCGTTGTGCATTCCGGCGGCCGCGCCGGCCATCGCCTGGCTGCGCTCAGGGTCAGCGGTCCACCGGCCGAATCTCGAGGTTCTCGATTTTCAGGGGCGGCGTTGAGGGGACGTTCCGCTCGTTCAACGGATGCAGCGTGATCGGCGTATTCGTGCCGCCGGCGAGAACGTTGACGCCGGCGCCGTCGGCATGGGCGTAGCCGCCGGCGAGATCGTCGCTTCCAAGCCACGGCACGGGCGCCATCACCTTCCAGGTCATGGCGACTTCTTGATCTCCGATCAAAACGCCGAGGTTGCGGATGGCCGCGACATAACGACTGTCCGGCGTGCTATCGACGTGCAGCACGCAATTGAGGTTGGTCACCGGACCCACCACGAACCCGGTATCGGGTCCGCCACGACACTCAAGCGTTCCGGCCTGCACCTGCTGCGCATTGGCGGCTGCGAGCGGCGCAGCGAGAACCGCCGCACCACACAGAGCAGAGGCGATCGGACGGCTTGTCACACGCATGGTGCTGGATAACGCGGATCGGCGCGCAATCGGCCCATGACCCCGCGTGCGGCCTTCGCTTGTGGTTAAGAGAGCCTTAGTCTTACTGAGTCAGAAAGCCGCGATCTGGAGGGTTGAGAATCGCATATTAAGGGAGATTCAACGTGGTCGAGGAGGCCGAGATGGATCGCCGAGGGAGAGGAACCAGCGAG
>NZ_JBUYWT010000008.1:0-217381 GCF_055264925.1 Bradyrhizobium sp. KZN70725 | reverse complement strand
CAATGCGACGCCGCTTGAGCGTCGCGCTCCTCGGCCGCATGCAAAGGTGTCCTTGCTGCATCCGGCTCATCAAAGGGCGCGACCCGCCGATCCACTTATGACACAGTAAGACTAGAGCGGGATGAGCTTACCTAAATCGAGCGGCGGCTCCGCTTCACCTCGCCCCGCGTGCTGCGCGTGCGGGGAGAGGTCGGAACGCATCGTTCGATGCGTTCCGGGTGAGGGGGAGTCTCCGCGAATACAGCTATCACCAGACATATGCGGAGGCAGCCCCTCACCCCAACCCTCTCCCCGTAAGAACGGGGCGAGGGAGCGCAGCGCCGTCGCTGTTCGGCGCAATCTCAGGATGCTCCAGGCCTTGATCGTGCGCGTGCTAGCCGATCGCAATCGCGATCTTGCCGAAATGCGCGCCGCTCGCCATGTGGGCGAACGCTGCCTTGGCCTGGTCGAACGCGAACACCTTGTCAATGACAGGCTTGACGCCGTGCAGGCTGATGCCGTCGCACAGCGCCTGCAGATCCTCGATCGAGCCGACGGTGACGCCTTGCAACCGCTGCTGCTGCATCACCATCAGCGGCAGCCGCGTGTCGGAGGAGGCGGGACCCGCGAGCACGCCGATGAAGGCAATGGTGCCGCCGATCCTGGTGGCGCGGATCGACTCGTTCAGCGTGCCGACGCCGCCGACCTCGACGACGAGATCGACACCGCGTCCGGTGAGCTCGCGCGCCTTCTTGCCCCAATCGGGCGTGGACTTGTAGTTGAGCGTGACATCGGCGCCGAGCTGCTTCAGCCGCGCGATTTTGGCGTCGCTGGAGGATGTCGCGATGACGCGGGCGCCGCACATCTTGGCGAATTGCAGCGCGAACAGCGAGACGCCGCCGGTGCCCTGGGTCAGCACCGTCTGCCCCGGCTTGAGGTCGCCGAGCTTGACCACCGCGCTCCACGCCGTGAGGCCGGCGCATGGCAGTGCCGCGGCCTCGATGTCGTTCAGATGATCCGGCGTGCGCACCAGCGCATGCGCGGGGAAGACCCGGTACTCGGTCAGCACGCCGTCGACGCTGCCGCCGAGCGCCGCGCGCATCCGCGCCTCGCTTGGCTCGCCGGCGAGCCAGCTTTCGAAGAAGCTGCCGATCACGCGATCGCCGGGTGCGAAGCTCTTGACGCCGGCGCCGACCGCCTCGACCACGCCGGCGCCGTCGGAGACCGGCACCAGCGGAAATTTCTGGCGCGAGCCGTAACCGCCCTTGACCGTGAGCAGGTCGCGATAGTTCAGCGTCGCCGCCTTCAGCCGCACCAGGACTTCGCCGGGTCCGGCTTGCGGAACCGGCTTGTCGACCAGCGCCAGCGCGTCGACGCCGCCGGGGCCTTGCAACTCATAGCATCTCACGGAACGTCTCCTGCTCGGTGCTCTTGTGTTGGGCAGCGCTCGCGGCGCTGCCGCGCATGCTCCGAGCATATGTCATGCCTGCCGCGCGTGGCCATAGCGCGCAGTGGGGTTGATGGAATGGCGCTCATGCCCGAACGCGCTGGCGCGCGACCGGGAAATACCGCCAATCTGAGCCGTCAATGAAGTGACCGAGCGGAGGGTGACCATGGCTGCCTTGCTTGAGACGAAGCGAGATCTGATCGGCATGCTCGCACGCGGCGCGGTTCGCGTGCTGCTTGCCGCTGCATGGATCGCTTGCGGTGGTGCGATGGCCGCAGCAGACGACAGCCTCTACCGCGCGCAAACCGTCGTCACCGGCCAGGGCGAGCCGAACCGCATCGTAGGCTTCGGGGCGTGTCTGGAGGACGTCCTGATCAAGGTTTCCGGTCAGCCAATGCTGGCAGGCGACCACCGGCTTGCCGCGTACAAATCGAAGGCCAAGGCGGTCGTCAGCAGTTTCGACTATCACGATCAATATGCCGGCAAGCCGCATCATGACGAGCAGGGCACCCGCGACCGGCCCTACGACCTGACGGTGAATTTCGACGAGAAGAAGATCGACGGCATTCTCGCCAGGCTCGGTCTCAAGCCGTGGCGGTCGCAGCGACCGGTGCTCGGCGTCTTCGCCGAGATGCAGCACGGCCCGAAGGACTACGTCGTCACATCCGACGGGACGCAGTCCGACCTGCAACGCGACGCGCTTGCGGCTGCGGCCGGAAAACGCGGCATGCGCTTCGTGCTGCCCGATACAGCGGCATTGACGAGCGCCAACCTCACCGCTGCCGAACTGTTGAAGACGCCGCCGGCGAAGCTGAGTTCGATCGTCGCGCCGCAAGGCGGCGAGGCCACCCTGCTCGGTCGGCTAGTCTGGGACGACAAGGATCTCGGCTGGGCCACGCAATGGCGGATGGCCTGGCACGACAAGGATTACAAATGGCAGTTTCGCGGCGTCACCTTCGATGAAGCCTTCCGCCGCGGCATCGGCGGCGCCGCGCAGGTGCTGTCGGGCAATGGCGATCCGGGGCGATCGAAATGAGCTTGCGCGCGCAGCGGCTGGATCGCGCTAGAGCCCTTTCCGTTCCGATTGAATCGGAACGGGGCTCTAGATTCTCATTTTGACGCGTTTTCTTCACGCGAACCGGTATCCACTTCGCTCGAAAACGCTCTACCCGGCGTAGCCAAGCGTCTGCGACGGATATTCCCCGAACATCGTGCGGTAATATTGCGAGAAGCGCCCGAGCTCGATGAAGCCCTGTTCGATCGCAACCTTGGAGACGGTGGTCTGGTCCGGGGTGCTTTCGCGCAAGATCGAACGGATCATGCAGAGCCGCTTGTAGCGCAGGAATGTTACCGGGCCGACCCCGAACACCTCGTGGAAGGCGCGGTGCAGGCTGCGTCGCGACAGCCGAAGCTCGGTGCAGATTTCCGAGACATGGACCGGGCGCGTGCCCGCGGCGTGCAGATAGTCCTCGACATGGCGCACCAGGCGCATCGCCGACGGCAGATAGCTCGTTCCGTCGGGCGGCAGCGAGGTCACGACGGTCGCGGTCACGCAGTCGATGATCGCGCGCTTCCAGAAGGCGGCCGACGCGTCCGTCAAGGCGTCCGGATAGCGCGCAAGGTGCGCGACGATCCGTGGCAGTTTGTCCGCCGCGCCCATGCCGATCGTGGGGTCGGCGCGAAAGTGGTTCTTCGCCTGCCAGGTTTCGGCGTCGGCGAGCCGCGGCTCGCCGCCGAATATGTCGGGCAGATCGGCGAGGTCGAAGCGGATGGCCGCGTAGGACGAAGCGCTGTGAAAGACCCCGTCATGCTCGACCGACGGCGGAATCACCAGCACATCGGCCGGCTGCATGTCGAACGCCCAATGCGTGACACGGTCGGTCGCGTTCAGCAGCATCCCGATGATCAGCTTGGGATCGGTCGAGATGCGCTGGGTGCGGACCCCGACATTGAATGCGCCGATGCTGAGCGAAAAATCACCGATCCCGACGTGAGACAATGTGCCGCGCAACTTGCCGCGCTCAAGCTGCATGACATCGACATGCGAGCCTTTGACGGCATCGTAAAGACCCTCGAAGCCGTCAAGCTCGCCGGTGCTAACCGTCAGGTGTTGGCCCATATCCACGTTCACAACTGCAGCGCGATTAATCTACTAAAACCAAATGCTTGAAGTCGGTGCAAGTCGGTACAAAAAGTGTGCCCCGCGACAATGTGCCTAAATTGGTTTGATTCGCATGGCGAGATCGTGATGCGGATTTGCAAACGTGCGGATTTTCGCTTGTTTTTCCGAGAAAGCAATAAGGCCGACCGGATCGGATTGATCGAATTGGAGCATCTTTCGTTAAGCCTGCACGCCTCGGGGTTGAGATTGGCACAAAGTGCACATCACTTGTATAGTGCGTTTCGCTATCGTTTGAACTGACAGCAGAATTCGCTCGTGACAACGTCCAGTGGAACGAGGCACGATGAAGAGCACTGTGCATGCAAGTGTGCACATGGATTGGCAACGGAGGAGAAAGGGAAGAAGACCTGACGGATCAACGCTGCCGAAAAGTGCAGCACAGAAAAATGGAAGGGCGCGACAATGCACTCAGGCACGACGCAATCATGCACGACGTTCGGTCACCGAGATCGTAAGGCTACGATCTTCAACAGGATTTTCCGTTTGGCGCTCGTCGGAGCAGCCGCGATCGTCGCGCAAGCAGGCCCCGCGTCGGCGGTCAGCATCGGCTCTTCCGCTTCACTGCCGATCATCACACAGCAGGAAGGCAGCGGCAACGTTGTGCAGGTGCGCGCTGTCGCGCGCCGGGGCGGCGTTGCCGTCGGACCGCGCGGCGGTGCGGTAGCTTACCGGAGCCGGACGGTGGTGGGGCCGGGCGTTCGCCCCGGCTGGCACGGCGGCCGCACGCGCTGGGTCGGACCGCGGCCGGTAGGTTGGGCGCGGCCCGGCTGGTACGGCTGGCCGGTCGGGGGCGCGGTCGCGGCCGGCGCAGCGATCGGGTTCGTCAGCGCGGCGAGCGCAGCCGCCTGGGCGGGACCGGCACCGGCAGCGGGCATGTGCTGGTACTACACCGACCCGTCTCGAACACAGGGCTTCTGGGACTACTGCTCGCGGTAATGCCCAAAGAGGTGCATCGCCATGTCCCGGGTAGAGATCGCCTCCACTGAACGAGAGCGTGACGACCCCGTCCAGACCGACGACATGGTCTGGATTCCCGGCGGCACGTTCCGCATGGGCTCCGACCATCACTATCCCGAGGAGGCGCCGGCGCATCGCGCCTCGGTCGACGGCTTCTGGATCGACCGCACCCCGGTGACCAACGCTCAATTCCGCGAATTCGTGCGGGAGACCGGGCACATCACGGTCGCCGAGCGACCGCCGGATCCTGCGCAATATCCGGGTGCGCTGCCGCATATGCTCTACGCCGGCTCGCTGGTGTTTCAGCCGCCGCGCCGCGTCACCACCCTGCGCGACTGGAGCCAATGGTGGACCTTGATGAAGGGCGCGAACTGGCGCCGCCCCTACGGCCCGCGCAGCAACATCAACGTGCTCGGCAGCCATCCGGTGGTCCACGTCGCCTATGCCGATGCGCTCGCCTACGCCAAATGGGCCGGCAAGGAGCTTCCGACCGAAGCCGAGTGGGAGTTCGCGGCGCGCGGCGGGCTCGAGGCCGAGGAGTTCGCCTGGGGCAACGCCTTGACGCCCGGCGGCAAGCACATGGCCAATACCTGGCAGGGCAATTTCCCGATTCAGAACCTCTGCGAGGACGGCTTCGACCGGACCTCGCCGGTGACCGCGTTTCCGCCCAATGGCTACGGCGTCCACGACATGATCGGCAATGTCTGGGAGTGGACCGCCGACTGGTGGTCCGCCCGTCATGAGGCCGACGCCGCGAAACCCTGCTGCATCCCGCAGAATCCGCGCGGCGGTCGCGAGGAGGCGAGCTACGACCCCGCCCAGCCCGCGATCAAGATTCCGCGGAAGGTGCTGAAGGGCGGCTCGCATCTCTGTGCCCCGAACTATTGCCGCCGCTATCGCCCCGCCGCACGGCATGCCGAACCGGTCGATACGTCGACCAGCCATGTCGGCTTTCGCTGCGTGGTGCGCCGACCCGATTCTCAACCGTCGCAAAAACCTTTCGACAAGCAAGGAGCGTAAGAATGAGCGATGAGAGCAATATCGTTGCCAGGCAGTCCGGTAGTCGCGGAGGGCTGCTTCGTGGCTTGTTCGCGGCGGCGTTGGTCGCGACAAGCCTGGCGCCATTTGCCGGGTCTCCCGCGTCAGCGCAGCAGCCGAACGCGGCCAAGCCGAATATTCTCGTGATCTTCGGCGACGATGTCGGCCAGTCCAACATCAGCGCCTATACCCGCGGGCTGGTCGGTTACAAAACACCGAACATTGACCGCATTGCCAATGAAGGCATGATCTTCACCGACTATTATGCCGAGAATAGCTGCACCGCCGGCCGCTCCACCTTCATCACCGGACAGGTCTGCCTGCGGACCGGCCTCTGCAAGGTCGGTATTCCGGGAGCACCGGTCGGCTTGCAGAAGGGCGACATAACTATCGCGCAGGCCCTGAAGCCTCTCGGCTACGCCACAGGTCAGTTCGGCAAGAACCATCTCGGCGATCGTGATGAATACCTGCCGACTAATCACGGCTTCGATGAGTTTTTCGGCAATCTTTATCATCTTAACGCCGAAGAAGAGCCCGAGCGGCCATACTGGCCGAAGGACGACGCAGCTTTCGTCAAAGCCTATTCGCCGCGTGGCGTCCTCAAAGCTTCCGCCGACGGCAAGATCGAGGATACCGGCCCGCTTACCAGGAAGCGGATGGAGACAGTCGATGACGAGACTACAGGTGCTGCGATCGATTTCGTCACGCGACAGGCAAAGGCCAACAGGCCGTTCTTTACCTGGATGAACTTCACTCGCATGCACATCTTTACCCACGTTCGTGCTTCGATGCGCGGGCAAAGCGGCATGCCGGGCAATGAATACGCTGACGGCATGGTCGAGATGGACATGAACGTCGGAAAGCTGCTCAAGACGCTCGATGACCTGAAGATCGCAGACAACACGATCGTCGTCTTCAGCACGGACAACGGCCCGAACGCGTTCACCTGGCCGGATGCAGCGACGACGCCCTTCCGGTCGGAGAAGGACACCAATTGGGAAGGCGCGTTCCGTGTGCCGGCGATGATCCGTTGGCCCGGCCACGTCAAGGCAGGCGAGGTTGCCAACGGAATCGTGTCAGGTCTCGACTGGTTCCCGACGCTCCTTGCCGCCGCCGGCGATCCCGGGGTGAAGGATCGCCTGCTCACCGGCTGGCAGCCGCAAGGCGGCTCGACCACCTTCCGCAATCACCTCGACGGGTTCAACCAGCTCGACTACATCACGG
Organism: Bradyrhizobium sp. KZN70725; assembly: GCF_055264925.1. Lineage (NCBI taxonomy): Bacteria > Pseudomonadati > Pseudomonadota > Alphaproteobacteria > Hyphomicrobiales > Nitrobacteraceae > Bradyrhizobium > Bradyrhizobium sp. KZN70725. Next base: position 210,554 of record NZ_JBUYWT010000008.1, on the reverse strand, counting down.
GCAAGGCCGACAAGAGCGCACGCAACGAGTTCTACTACTTCAACGACGACGGTGATCTCGTTGCGATGCGAAACGGCGATTGGAAACATACCTTTGAACGGCAGGATCAGCCCGGCCAGTTCGACGTCTGGGCCCACCCGTTCACGCCTTTGCGCGTGCCAAAGATATTCAATCTGCGCATGGATCCGTACGAGCACGCGGAGATATCGGGCAGCATGTACGATCAATGGCGGGTAGAGAACGCGTACATGATCGCTCAGGCACAAATCAAGGCGGCAGCGTTCCTGCAGACCCTTGTTGAATATCCGCCAAGCCAGCGGATTGCGAGCTTCAGCATCGACCAGATTCGTCGTGCGGTCGACAAGAAGGTCGATGAATCGTTCAAGAAGCGTGGTCTCGAATAGTCGCGAGGCCCTGCGAGACAGGCCAGTGGTATCGGCCTGTCTCGCACTGTATCCAAGGGGACAAGCGGATGGATGCTCGATCGAGCATAGGGTCTGCATCGACCGCGACCCGAGCACACCGAAAGAATCTGGACGCCGGCGCGAGCCGGAGGCTCGTCGCAGCGGCGCTGGCGTTCGTCTCGGGTGCCGCCGGCCTGATCTACCAGGTGATCTGGATCAAGCAGCTCTCGCTCGTGGTCGGCGCTGATGTCTACGCCATCACGACCGCCGTGAGCGCCTTCTTTACCGGCCTGGCGTTGGGCGGCCTGATCTTTGGTGGAAGGGCTGACCGCGCCAGCCAGCCGGCGAAACTCTACATCGCGATCGAGATCGGCATCGGCATAACCGGCGTCGCCACCACATTGATCCTGGCGAATATCGCGCCGGTCTTCGTGGCGATCGAGAGCGCGAGCGGCCTGCTCGCATGGGCCATGGTGTTCGTTCTGGTCGGCATCGCCCCGCTTCTGATGGGTGGAACGCTGCCGGTCCTTGTGCGCGCGGTGCTGCAGAATTCCGGCGATGCCGGCCGCGTCGGTGGCCGGCTATACGCCGCCAACACCGCCGGCGCGATTCTTGGCGCTCTGCTGCCGATGTTTGTCCTCATTCCGCTGTTCGGGGTGCAAGGGACCTCGATCGCGGCGGCGACCCTCAATGTCCTCGCGGCGGCGGGGGCAACGGTGCTCGGCCGGATTCCCCTGGCGTCGGCGAGGATCAAGCCTGCCGGCCGCGCGGCGGCGCATCAACCGCGTCGGGTCGGATTGGCCGTCGCCCTCTACGCCGCCGCCGGCGCAATTGCCCTCGGCTATGAGGTCATCTGGTCCCAGTCCATCGTTCAGTTCATGAGTACGCGCAGTTTCGCGTTTTCCGTGGTGCTTGCGACGTACCTCGCGGGACTTGCGGCGGGTGCCGCGATCGTTGCGCGCGTGATCGACCGGATCCGCGATCCCTGGAGTGTCTTTGGCCTTCTGATCGCGGCCGCCGGGTTCCTGGCCTTGATCGAGATCGCGGCACTGGGCCATTGGCTCGTGGTCGCGCAGACGGCGACCGAGGCGTTCGTGCTCCGCCTTACCGAAAACCAGTTCGCCGGCATGTGCGCCCGCTTCGCGGTGGCAGCGTTCTGCATCGTATTCGTGCCGACCTTGCTGCTCGGGGCGGCCTTTCCGGTGGCGCTGCGTCTGGTGGTGCGGGATGCGCACATCGGGCAGGACGTTGGCGCCGTCGTGGCGGTCAATACCCTGGGCGGTGTAGGCGGCGCGCTTCTCACCGGCTTCGTGCTTCTGCCCTGGCTCGGGCTTGTCCACACCCTTGCATTGCTCGCAATCGGCGCCGGCCTGCTGGGTGTCATTGCCTGCTGGGGCGGTCGTTCGAGCCGCACCGGTGTTGGACTGGCAGTCGCGGTCGGCGCGGCCTGCATCGTCGCTGCGGTCGCCACGCCGTCCGACCGATTTGCCCAATTGCTTCCGGCAGCGCGGTCGGGAAAAATCATGTTCTATGAAGAGAGCCCGGGTGGGACGGTTGCGGTGGTCAACACCGGCCGCTTCCGCCGGCTCTATATCCAGGGCGTATCCAATTCCGGCGACGCCATGCCGTCGCTGCGCTACATGCGGCTGCAAGCGCTCCTGCCTCTCATCATTCACAATGGCGAGCCGAAATCAGCCCTGGTGATCGGCTACGGCACGGGCATCACGGCCGGCGCTCTCTCGCAATTCCCTGCTCTCGACAGGAGGGTGGTGGGTGAGCTGCTCCCGGCGGTCCTTCGTGCGGCTCCGATATTCGACGGCACCTTCAACGCCGCGTCCGACCCGGGATTGGAGAAGCGCTTGGGCGACGGCCGTCGCCTCCTGCAGCGCGAGAGCCAGACCTACGACCTGATCACGCTGGAGCCGCCGCCGCCATCGGCGGTGGGCGTCGTCAATCTCTATTCTCGCGATTTTTATCGTCTGGCTTCGTCGCGACTGAACGACGACGGGATTGTCGCGCAGTGGTTGCCGCTGCCAACGCAGAACGACGAGGACACGCGCGCACTGGTTCGCAGCTTCATCGATGTGTTTCCGTACGCGTCTCTGTGGACATCGGAGCTGCATGAAATGTTGCTTGTCGGGTCGCGTCGTCCGATTCAGTTGGATGCGGAGCGCATCAGCGCGAGATTCAATCAGCCCGAGACGTCTGCGGCGCTTTCCGCGGTCGGCGTCAACTCGGTCGCGGCGCTGATCGCAACCTGGATCACCGACCGCGACGGGCTCGTGCGCTACGCGGCGGACGCGCCGGCGGTGACGGACGACAGGCCGCGGATCGAATACGCGACATGGGTTCGTCCGGACGAGTTCAGCCGGACGATTTCGCACATCTGGCAGTACCGTAGCGAACCGCCGCTCAAGGGAGCGGACGAGCAATTCACCGCCTCGCTGCTGAGCGAAAGGCGAGACCTTGATGCGTTCTATCGTGCCGGCCTCAGCGCCTATGCGGGCAACCGGCAGGCTTACGCGCGCGAGATGGCGAGCCTCAGCCAAGCGGCGAGACGGAACCCCTATTACAGGTGGTTTACGGGGTCCAAGGAGCCGTAGTGCAATGTCAGATCACGCCGCAACACAGTTAGCGGCCGCCCCGGCGCGGCGAACTGCCAAGGACTCCGCGGCGCGCGAGGCCGTGCTCGATCTCAAGGCGCGCATCGGCAAGTCGGTGCTCGGGCAGGATCATCTGGTCGAGAGCATGCTGATCGGGTTGCTGGCCAACGGCAACCTTCTGATCGAAAGCCTGCCGGGACTAGCAAAGACGCGGGCGGTGAAGACGCTGGCGAAGAATCTTGCCGCGGACCTGTCGCGCGTGCAGTTCACGCCGGATCTGCTGCCGTCGGACGTGACCGGCGCGGAGATCTACCTGCAGACCGAGAAGGGCGGCCAGTTCCAGTTCCAGAAGGGGCCGATCTTCGCCAACCTCGTGCTCGCGGACGAGATCAACCGCGCGCCGGCCAAGGTGCAGTCGGCGCTGCTGGAAGCGATGGAAGAACGTCAGGTCACCGTTGCCGGCAAGACCTACAAGATGCCAGACCTGTTCATGGTGCTCGCCACCGAGAATCCGATCGAGCAGGAGGGCACCTATCCGCTTCCCGAGGCGCAGCTCGACCGCTTCCTGATGCATGTCGTGATCACCTATCCCGACGAGGCGACCGAAGGCGAGATCATCAAGCTCAATCGCGCCGAGAATGCGCGGAAACCGGAAGCCGGAGCTGCCGAGCCGCCGCCGGTGCCGCAGCAGGCGATCCTCGATGCGCGCGGCGAGCTCGATGGCATTTTCGTCTCCGACCTCGCACAGAAATATATCGTCGACCTGATCTATGCGACGCGGTTTCCCGGCCGCTACGGCGAACCCCTGAGTAAATGGATCCAGATCGGCGCCAGCCCGCGCGGCAGCCTTGCCATCGACCGCTGCGCGCGGGCGCGCGCATGGCTCGACGGGCAGGATTTCGTCACGCCCGACCACATCCGCGCCGTCATCCACGACTGCCTGCGGCACCGGCTGATCCTGAGCTACGAGGCCGTATCGCAGGGCATCAGCCCCGACCAGGTGATCGACAAAATCACCGAGCTTGTCGCTGCAGCGTGAGGGCCATGATGACGGAGACATCAGCCAGAACGCCCGGTGTCTACGTCAGTCTCGACGACCTGATTGCGCTCGAATTCAGGGATCGCAGGGTTTCGTTCCTGCCGCGCCAGCCGGTGCATAGTCTGCTGTCGGGCCGGTTCGCCTCGCGCATGCGCGGCCGCGGGCTGAACTTCGAGGAGATCAGGGACTATCGCCCGGGTGACGATGTCCGCGAGATCGACTGGAAGGTCACGGCGCGGCTGCAGAAGCCGCATGTGCGCGTCTTCAACGAGGAGCGCGACCGTCAGGCCCTGCTCGTGGTCGATCAGCGGCTGTCGATGTTCTTCGGCAGCCGGCGCGCCATGAAGTCGGTCACCGCGGCCGAGACCGCCGCGATCGGCGCCTGGCGTGTGCTCGGCGTCGGCGACCGGATCGGCGCGATCGTGTTCAATGACAGCGATGTCGTCGAACTGGCGGCGCGGCGCAGTCGGGCGACGGTGTTGCAGATATTGTCCACCATCGTCGCGCAGAATCAGGCGCTCGGCGTCGGCCGCGGCATCGTCCCGGCGTCAGGTATGCTCAACCGGGCGCTCGAGCATGCCGAGCGGCGGACGATGCACGACGCCACGGTGATCCTGATCAGCGATTTCGATGGCGCCGATTCCGCGACGCGCCGGATGATCGGGGCGATCGCCCGGCATAACAACGTGGTCGCGGTGCTGGTCCACGATCCCTTGCAAAGCGATTTGCCTGCCTCGAGCCGGATGACCGTCACCGATGGCGAGCTGCAGATTCAGCTCGAAGTCGGCCGCGAGAGCGTCCGCAAGAGTATCGCGCAGGCGTCGCAGGAGCGGCTGCGCGGCGTATTCGCGTGGACGCGCGAGCTTGGCATTCCGGTGCTGCCGCTGAGCACAGCCGAGGAAACGGCGCCGCAAATCCGGCGTCTCCTGGGCGGGCTGCCGGCCCGGCACGGACGCGGTGGCGGTCACGCCCGAGCGGAGGCGGCTCTTGGCTGATCCCCAACCCGTCATTGTGGATCCCGTCGCGGGCCTGATCGATATCCCGCTGCCCCCGTCGGTGAGCCTGCTTCCGGCGACATGGGCGTCGCGGATCGTGATCGTGCTGGTTGCCGCAGGCGTTGTTGTTGCGACGTGGCGCCTGCTGCGGCGTTTCCGCGCCAACCGCTATCGGCGCGCGGCGCTCGCGGAGCTTGACCGGCTGCTGCAGACACAAGGCGGCGTCCCGGAGGGAATGGCCGCGAGTCTTGCGCTGCTGGTGCGGCAGACCGCGCTCGATGCCTTTCCGCGCGAAACCGTCGCGCCACTTGCCGGCGCGGGCTGGCTTGCGTTCCTCGACCGTAGCTATGGCGGGAACGAATTCTCGCAAGGCGCGGGACGGCAGCTCGCGACCGCGCCGTACAGGCGGACGACGGCGGATGCCGCCGATCTAATGGCGCTGCAGGATCTGGTGCGGCGCTGGATCAGGGGGCACCATGTTTGAGTTCGCATGGCCCTGGATGCTCGCGCTCCTGCCGCTGCCGATCCTGGTGTGGTGGCTGCTGCCGCCGTATCGCGCGCGGCAGGCGTCCGTGATGGTGCCGTTCTTCGACCGCCTTGCGGCGGCAACCGGACAGACCCCGCAGCGCGGCGCCGTCGTGCTGCAGCGGCGGCGCATCCAGATGGTGACGGCCGCATTGATCTGGGCGCTCGTCGTCGCGGCGCTGGCGCGGCCGCAATGGGTCGGTGATCCCGTCACGCGCGAGGTTTCGGCGCGCGATCTGATGCTCGCGATCGATATCTCCGGCTCGATGGACCAGCGCGACTTCCGCGGCAGCGATGGCGCGACCTTGACGCGGCTCGACGGCGTCAAGCGCGTGGTCGCGGATTTCATCGCGCATCGGCACGGCGACCGCGTCGCGCTGGTGCTGTTCGGCACCAGGCCCTATGTGCAAGTACCGTTCACGCAGGATCTGCAGACCGCGACCGCGCTGTTGGCGCAGATCGAGGTCGGCATGGCCGGACAGCAGACTGCGATCGGCGACACCATCGGGCTTGCGATCAAGACCTTCGAGACAAGCAAGGCGCGACAAAAGCTTCTCGTCCTGCTCACCGATGGCAACGATACGGCGAGCCGCGTCCCTCCGGAGCATGCCGCCGACATCGCGCACCAGAACGGCCTCGTGATCGACACGATCGGCGTCGGCGATCCGGCCGCGACCGGCGAGAACCGCGTCGATCTCGGCGTCCTGCGGTCGGTCGCCGCCACGACCGGCGGCCATTTCTACCGTGCCGAGGACGGTGCGCAGTTGCAGGCGATCTACGCGGACATCGACCGTCTCGCGCCGGCCAAGCTCGATACGCTGTCATGGCGGCCGAAGCAGCCGCTGTTCCAGTGGCCGCTCGGCGCCGCCGTGGTGCTGTCGCTGCTGCTGTGGCTCGGCCTTTCGCTGGAAAGCGGGCTGGGACGAAGGGGAGCACCCGGCCATGCATGACGCGGCCGCGATTCCCTTCCATCTGCTGCGGCCGCTGTGGCTGCTCGCGCTGATTCCCGTCGCTGCCGTCTTCGCATGGGTGCGGTGGCGGCAGAGCCCGCTAGCGCAATGGGGCGGGGTGATCGCGCCGCATCTGCTCAACCATCTCATCGTGCAACCGGGGACGGGACGCGGCGTCAGCCCGCTTTATCTGGTCGCCGCCGCGCTGTCGCTCGGCATCGTCGCGTTGTCCGGCCCGACCTGGCGGCGTGAGCTGCCGCCCTTCGTCGAGGACAAGGCGCCGCTGATGATCGCGCTGTCGCTCGATGCAACGATGGAGCAGAGCGACGTCGCGCCGACGCGGCTCGAACGCGCCAAGCAGAAGATCAGGGATCTGCTTGCGGCGCGCGCCGGCGCGCGCACGGGGCTGATCGCCTATGCGGGCACCGCGCATCTGGTGATGCCGCTGACCGACGATCGCGCCGTCATCGAACCCTTTCTCGCCGCGCTTGCCCCGGGCCTAATGCCGTCGCCCGGGAAGAACGCCGTCGCGGCGGTGGCGCTCGCCGCAGAAGCGCTCGCGACCGAAACCGTTCCCGGCACGATCCTGCTTGTCGCCGACGACGGTGGCGACGAGGAGGGAGCGGTTCGCCAGGCCGCCGGACGGAACGGCCTGGTCAAGCTGAGCGTCACGCCGAACAAGGGCGAAAGGTTCGCGCTCGGTTCGGACGTCGTCCAGGTCAGCATCGACGACGCCGACATCGCGGCGCTCGAGCGCCGGATCGAAACCCGCTATCAGGCCGCGCAGGGTGACGCGTTCGGTACGCAATGGCGCGATGAGGGCTTTTGGCTGCTGCTGCCGATTGCACTGCTCAGCCTGCTCTGGTTCCGGCGCGGCACCACGGTGGCCTGGGTTGTCGCCTTCGTCTGTCTGTCGCACGTGTCATCCGCGAGGGCGGAGGAGCCGCGCCGTTTTGCCGATCTGTGGCTGACGCCGGATCAGCAAGGACGCATCGCGTTCGATCGCGGTGACTATGCGACCGCGGCCAAGCGCTTCTCCGATCCGATGTGGCGCGGCATCGCCGCCTATCGTGCGTTCGACTTCCTGACGGCTGCGCAGGAATTCGCGCATGTCGAGACGCTCGAGGGACGCTTTGCGCTGGCTAACGCCCAGGCGCAGAACCACGCCTATGAGAAGGCGATCGCCGCCTATGACGAGGTTCTGAAGATCGCGCCCGGCCATGTCGCCGCGAAGACCAACCGTGCCATCGTGGTGGCGGCGCTGAAGGCGAAAGAGGAGAAGCGGAAGAAGCAGGAGCAGGACGACAGCGCGCCGCCGGACGAGAAGGCCGACGAGATGCGGGTCGACCCGACCCAGAAGGGCGGCAAGCGGATCGAGGTGAAGCCGACGGATCTCACCACGGCCGGCGCCGCCGAAGCCTGGATGCGTCAGGTCCAGACCACGCCGGCTGACTTCCTCAAGCTGAAATTTGCGATCCAGGACGCGACGCGGCCGGCGGGGACGAAGCCATGAGGCACCCGCTCGCCGCCGTAGCCCTGATGATCGGACTGCTCATACCCTGCGCGGCGCTCGCCCAGCAAACCGCGCCGGAGCCGATCTTGCGGGTGACGATCGATCCGCCGCGCGTCGTGGTGGGGCAGGCGGCCACGCTGCGGATCGACGTGCTGGCGCCGAACTACATGACGGCGCCACCCGAGCTGCCCGACTTCCAGGTCCGCAATGCCGTGACCCGTCAGTTGCGGAGCATCAATGAAAACGAGCAGCGGGACGACCTCACCTATGCCGGCGTCCGGTTCGAATTCGCCATCCATCCGCAGGAGCCGGGCAGCTACGCGATCGCCGGCCAGGCGATCACCATCAAATACGCCGCCGAGCCGCCGGCGACGCGCGAGGCCACGCTCGCGCTGCCGCCGATCGCATTTGAGGCCTTCATCCCGGACGCGGCCTCCGCCCTGCAGCCGTTCCTGGCCGCGCGCAATCTGTCGATCGAGCAGACCGTCAACCGTTCGTCGGATCAGCTCAAGACCGGGGACGCCGTGACGCGGACCGTCACCGTCAAGGCCGAAGGCATTCCCGCGATGCTGCTGCCGCCGGTGAAGTTCACCACGTTCGACGGGCTCAAGCTCTATCCTGCGCAGCCGTCGCTCCAGGACAAGACCGACGGGCGCACCGATGTGCTGTCCTCGGCGCGCACCGACAGCGGCGTCTACATGCTCGAGAAGGCCGGCGACTATGTGCTGCCGCCGATCGACCTGCGTTGGTGGAACACCGGCGCGCAAAGCATCGATGTGGCACATCTCGACCCGGTAACGCTGCACGTGGAGGCGAACCCCGCAGCCGGCGCTGCGTCCTCCGTCGGCACCTCCGGCCCGCGCCGGTCATGGGGCGCGCTGCGCGATGTCGTCGCCGACCACTGGCTGTCGATCGCGCTCGTGCTCCTGGCGCTTGCCGGGCTCGGCTGGCTGATGCCGCGGATGGTGCGGGCGATCGCGGCGCGTCTTCGCCGGCGTCGCGAGGCCTATCTCCGCTCGGAAGCGTTCGCCTTCAGCGAGCTGCGGCGCGCCGCGCGCCGTGGCGATGCCAAGGCGGTCTACTTCGCGCTGCTCGACTGGCTGCAGCGGTTCGAGCCGGTCGCGCCGCAGCATACGGTCGAGGCGTTCAAGGCCGTCGCCCATGATGCCGCGCTCGATGACGAGATCGGCGCGGTCGAGCGCGAGCTGTTCGCGCCGTCTGCCGGCGCGGCGCGCTGGTCACCGCACCGGCTGCTGCGCCACATCGGCGGTGCCCGGCGCAGCATACGACACGAGACGGCGCGCGCCGCAAGGCACAGGGCGCCGGGACAACTCAATCCGGTTGACGATCGTGTGCTGTCGCTCAACCGGCAGAGGAGGCCTGCGAGATGAGCCGCGATGTTGGTGCCTTTGCCGTCTCGAAGAGATTGCTGCTGATCGCGTTGATCGCCCTGCCGCTCAGCGCGCTGGCGCCGGCGTGCGCGCTGAGCCAGGTCGATCCCTTACCGTCCTGGAAAGACGGCGCGGCGAAATCGGCGATCGTCGATTTCGTCGCGCGCGTCACGACACAGGGCGGGCGCGACTTCGTTCCGCCGGCCGAGCGGATCGCGACGTTCGACAATGACGGCACGCTGTGGACCGAGCAGCCGTTCTACTTCCAGCTCGCCTTCGCGTTCGACCGCGTCAAGGCAATGGCGCCGGAGCATCCGGACTGGAAGACGCGGCAACCCTTCAAGGCGCTTATCGAGAAGGACACCAAGGCGCTGGCCGCGAGCGGCGAGAAGGGCCTCTTGCAGATCGTGATGGCGACGCATGCCGGCATGACCACCGATGCGTTCGCAAATCTGGTGCGCGATTGGCTCGCGACCGCCAGGCATCCGCGCTTCAACCGGCCGTATGACAGCCTGGTCTACCAGCCGATGCTGGAGCTACTGGCCTATCTCAGGGCCAACGGCTTCAAGACCTTTGTCGTATCCGGCGGCGGCGTCGAATTCATGCGGCCGTGGATGGAGCGGGTCTACGGCATCCCGCCGGAGCAGGTGGTCGGCTCGTCCGGCGTGGTGAAATTCCAGATCGGCGCCGACGGCAAGCCCGTGCTGATGAAAGAAGCCAAGGTCGAGTTCATCGATGACGGCCCGGGCAAGCCGGTCGGCATCAACCGGTTCATCGGCCGCCGCCCGATCTTTGCGTTCGGCAACTCGGATGGCGACCTGCAAATGCTGCAATGGACCGTGGCGGGGTCGGGCGCGCGCTTCGCCGGCATCGTGCACCACACGGATGCGGTTCGTGAATATGCCTACGACCGGCAATCCAGGATCGGCAAGCTCGACAAGGCGCTGGATGCCGCCAGCGCGGGTGGCTGGACCGTGGTCGACATGAAGCAGGACTGGAAGGAGGTCTTTCCGCCCCTGACCGCGGCCGGCGCCGCGACGGAGGCGAAGCCATGAGCGGCTACGACATCTTCGCCTGGATCGTGCTCGTCATCCTAGTCGCGAGCGCGATCGGCGTGTTCTGCATCGCCGGCTGGCTGCCCGGGCACATCGCGAAATCGCGCAATCACCCCTATGCGCAGGCCGTGATGGTCGCCGGCTGGATCACCTTGATCTGCGGCTTTGCGCTGTGGCCGATCGCGTTCATCTGGGCCTATGTCGATGTGCCGGCGCCGCGCCGGGCGGGAGATGCGTGATGGGTGTCGCGATCTTCAACGTCTATCTGGTGCTGCTGTTCCTCTTGGTGCATTTCAAGATCGTGCGCTTCAACCTGTTCTGGAAGGCGTCTCCCTTCATCGTGCTGGTTCTGCTGCTGTTCGGCCTGCTGGTGCCGATGGGCTGGGGCGCGCCGCAGGGCTCGGCGCTGGTCGTGCGCAACGCGGTGTCGATCGTGCCGGACGTCGCGGGCGAGGTGACCGAGGTGCCCGTCGTCGCCAACGTGCCGCTGAAGGCCGGCGACGTTCTGTTCAAGATCGATCCGACGCCCTATGACGCGCAGGTCAAGGCGATCACGGCGCAGCTCAAGCTGTCGAAGACGCGGCTTGCGCAGATGACGACGCTTTACGAACGCGACGCCGGGCGCGGCTTCGACGTCGAGCAGCGGCAGTCCGAGGTCGACCAGCTCAGCGGCCAGCTCGAGGCCGCACAGTGGAACAGCGACAAGACACTGGTGCGGGCGCCGGCCGACGGCTATGTCACCAACCTCGCGCTGCGCAAGGGCGCGCGGGTGTCGAACCTGCCGCTGTCGCCGGTGATGGCGTTCATCGATACCTCGAACACCATCATCGGTGTCGAGATCAACCAGATCGACGCGCGCTACGTTGCGCCCGGGCAGGAGGTCGAGGTGACCTTCAAGTTCGCGCCCGGGCAGATCTACTCAGGGAAGGTCGAAAGCGTGCTGCAGGCGATCGCGACCGGCCAGGTCACGACCTCGGGCACGGCCGTTGCGCCGAAGGCGATCGAGGCGGTGCCCTTCGTCGTGCGGGTCAGGCTCGACGATGCCGCGTTCGCCAACCGCCTGCCGGCCGGCTCGACCGGAACGGCGGCGATCTACACCGACCATCTGAAGCCGACCCATGTCGTGCGCCGCGTGATCCTGCGGCAGCTCGCGATCGTCAATTATGTGAATCCGTTTTGAGTGATGGAGATTGTCATGAAGCCATTGATCGCCGCAGGACTTGCGCTGATGATGTCGACTGCATCGGCGTATGCCCAAACGCCGTCCAGCGATGATCTGAATCGCCGCCTGATCGAACGCCGTGCTGTCGAGGCCGTGATCTGGGGCATTCCCGCGGTCAACACCGATCTGATGCGGCAGGAGATGCTGACTAGGACGCCGGGCAAGGTGGGGCAGGTGATCTATTGGGGGCGTCCGCTTGATTGGCACAACCAGACGCTGACGCCGAATCCGGACGCGCTGTACTTTATGACGTTCTTCGACACGCGGAATGGTCCGATCGTGCTCGATCTCCCGCCTGGCGATGCGAACGGATCATTCAACGGCAATATCGTCACGGTCTGGCAGATGCCGCTCGAGGATGCGGGCCTGCTCGGCGTCGACAAGGGTGCCGGCGGCAAGTTCCTGATTCTGCCGCCGGGTTACAACGGCCCGAAGCCCGACGGCTACATCGCGCTGCAGTCCGACACGTTCGGCGGCTACATGCTTCTGCGCTCCAACCTCAAGAGCCACGGCGATGCCGACGTCCAGGCCGCGATCGCCTACGGCAAGCGCATGAAGGTCTATTCCCTGGCGCAGGCGGCCAGCCCGCCGGCGACGGTGTTCAGCGACGTGAAGGACACCGATTTCGATTCCACCATTCGCTACGATGCGGCTTTCTTCGAGCATCTGAACCGGATCGTACAGGACGAGCCGTGGATCGACCGGGATCGGGTGATGATCGATAGCCTCAAGTCGATCGGCATCGAGAAGGGAAGGCCGTTCGCTCCGTCCGAGGCGATGAAGACGGTGCTTGCGTCGGCGGCGAAGGAGGCGGGTGCCTGGCTGGCGGCGAAATACGACGCCGGCCTGCCGCCGTTTTTCTCCGAGACCAGCCGCTGGACATTCCCGGCGCCGCCGGACGTCGTCAAGGCCTACTCCGACGGGTTCGCCGATCCGAACGCGTACCCGACCGACAGCCGCGCTCTCGCCTACAGCTACGCCTATATCGGCATCAAGCGCCTGGGCGCCGGTCAGTTCTATGCGATCTCGATCCGCGACAAGGCGGGCGATGCCTTCGACGGCAGCAAGACATACCGCCTCAACGTCCCGGCCAATGTTCCGGTCGAACAATACTGGTCGGTGACCGCCTACGATCGCGCGACCCATGCGTTGATCAAGAACGTCGCTCGGGCCAGCCGGTCCTCGCAAATCCCCGACCTGAAGAAGAACCCGGATGGCTCAGTCGACATCTATATCGGGCCGGCGGCTCCGGCCGGGCAGGAGACGAACTGGCTGCCGACCGACCCCGCGCGCAAGTTCGAGCTGATGGCGCGCTTCTACGCGCCAAAGAAGGAGTTTTTCGACAAGGTGTGGAAGCTGCCCGACGTCGAGCGGATCGCCACCACAACAGGCGGTTCAACGAAATGAAGCGCCGGGAATCAGTTATCGGTACAACAGGGAGTTGCGTGATGAAGGTCCGTCTCTTGCTCGCCACCGCCGCCATTGGGCTCGTTTGCGTTATCCCGGCGTCGGCGCAAACCCAAGCGCCTTACGCGTTCGAGCGCGGCTATCCGACGGCGGATACGACCAGGCGCGCACGCGATGACGCCGACTTCCAGCGGGCGATCACCGCCTATCGGTTCTGGTATCCGACCGTGTCGGTCGAAGGCATCTTCAACGGCAACCGTGAGGTCGGCATCAAGGACGGCGAGAAGATGGGAATCGCCGCGACCGGGCCGCGCCAGGTCGGCTTCACGCTGAACTCCGATACCCCGTATGGTTCTGCTACGCTCGACCTGTCCAAGGGGCCCTACGTCATCGAGCTGCCGCCCGGCGCTTATATCGGCCTGGTCAACGACCATAACCAGGGCTGGGTGCAGGACCTCGGCCTGCCTGGTCCCGATGCCGGCAAGGGCGGCAAGCACCTCGTGCTTCCTCCCGACTACAAGGGCAAGGTCCCGGAGGGCTACTACGTCGGCCGCTCGAAAACCTATAAGAACCTTCTCGCTGTGCGGGCGCTGCCAGTCGGCGGCGACGTCGATAAGGCGATGGACGCGTTGCGCGCCTTGAAGGTCCATCCGCTCGGCAGCAACGCCAATCTTGCGATCGTCGATACGAGCAAGGAGAAGCTGGACAGTTCCTCGCTGCGTTGGGAGGACAACGGTCAGTTCTGGCAGGTGCTCAAGCGGATCGTCGACGAGGAGCCGATCGTTCCGTCGTTCCTGCCGATGTATGGGCTGCTGTCCGAACTTGGTATCGAGAAGGGCAAGCCGTTCGCGCCCGACGCGCGCATGACCGACATCCTCGCGCGTGCGGCCAAGGCTGGGCGCGACCAGATGCTGGTGTCGGCCTTCGACAGCGCACGGCCCGATCGTATCAACTGGCCGGATCGCAAATGGGAGTGGGTCGGCCTGACGCCGGGCAGCGCGCAATTCGAGACGCCGGCCGGCATGGATCTCGAGGCGCGCGACCGCTGGTTCGCGCAGGCGATCGTCACCTCACCGGCGATGTTCCGCCGCACGGCGGGCGCTCGTTCGCTCTACTGGATGAGTGTGCGTGACAACAACGGCGCCTTCCTCGATGGCGGCAAGAACTACACGCTGAGCATGCCGCAGCCGGTGCCCGGCAAACTGTTCTGGTCGGTCACCGTCTATGACACGGCGACGCGATCGCAGGTGCAGACCGATCAGGATCGCGGCGCGCTGCGCTCGATGTTCGAACTGAAGGACATCAAGGGCAGCGCACCGGCGCAGCTCTATTTCGGCCCTGACGCGCCCACGGGCCACGAGGCGCACTGGATCAAGACACAGCCCGGCAAGGGTTGGTTTGCCTATATTCGCATCTATGGGCCGGAAGCAGCGGCCTTCGACAAGAGCTGGAAGCCGGGCGACTTCACAGAGGTGAAGACCGTCACCACCGGGAGCACGAAATGATGCTGCGGAACTTCCTCTTTGGTGGTGTCCTTTGCCTCGTGGGCCAAAGTGCATCGCTCGCGCAATCGCCGGTGCCCGTCACGGTGGACAATTTTGCCCGTGCCGAGTCCGACCTCTATCTGGGCAATCTCGCCAAGGGGGTCGGCCTCGGAATGCTCAACCATCGCCGCGAGCCGGCCAGCATCGACAACCAGACCGTCATCCGGCTCAACCGCGATACGCTCTATACATCAGGGGTGTTCGACCTCGACGCCGGGCCGGTGACGATCACGATGCCGGACCCTGGCAAGCGCTATATGGCACTGCAGGTGATCAGCGAGGATCATTATGTGCCCGCGGTCTATTACGGTGCCGGCAAGCGCACGCTGACGCGCGACAACGTCGGCACGCGCTACGCGGTGGTCGGAATTCGGACGCTCGTCAATCCAAACGATCCGAAGGATCTCGAACAGGTCCACGCGCTGCAGGATGCGATCAAGGTTAGCCAGAAAGGCACCGGCAAGCTCGAACTTCCGAACTGGGACCCCGCCAGCCAGAAAGCCATTCGCGAAGCGCTGCTTGCGCTCAATGATTACACCGGAGGCTTTGCGCATGCTTTCGGACCCAAGGGGCACGTCGATCCTGTCAGGCATCTGATCGGCACGGCCGCCGGCTGGGGCGGCAATCCCGACAAGGACGCCACCTATCTGAGCATCACGCCTACGAAGAATGATGGCACGACGGTCTACAAGCTGACCGTCCGCGACGTCCCGGTCGACGGCTTCTGGTCGATCAGCGTCTACAACGCCAAGGGATATTTCGAGAAGAATTCCTACGACGCCTACACGCTGAACAATATCACCGGCGCGAAGGGCCCGGACGGCTCCGTCGCGGTCCAGTTCGGCGGCTGCGACGGCAAGCTCCCGAATTGCCTGCCGACCATGAAGGGCTGGAACTACACGGTCCGGCTCTACCGTCCGCGGGCGGAAATCCTGAACGGCAAATGGAAGTTCCCGGAGGCGCAGGCGGTTAACTGAAGCGCGTGCGAATCCGCTAGGATGGCCTGAATGAAGTGGGGAGATCAGGATGAGGATGGTCAGAAATCACAGGTGCGCCGCATTGGGCATCATCGGCGCGCTCGCGCTGTCGGCAATGCCGCGAACGGCGCTGGCCGACGCGGGTGGAGTGAGCTTCTGGCTGCCCGGCGCGTTCGCGAGCCTGACCGCCGCGCCGGCCATGCCTGGTTGGGCCTATGAGACAATCTACATCCACCTCGACCAAAGCGCCAACGCGGGCAAGAATTTCGTCATCGGCAACCGGGTGCCCGGATCGGTCGTCGCCGGTCTCAATGCGCATGCCGACGTTCTCGTGGAAGGATTCACCTACACCTGGGCTCAGTCGGTGCTTGGAGGCCAGGCCGCCGTAACCTTCCTTACCGCGCCGGGAAATATCGGCGTCGGCGTGGACGCGACGCTGACGGGGCCGCGGGGCAATACGGTCTCGGGCGTCGCAACCGACAACCGCAACACGGTCTCCGATGTCTTCTACCAGGGCACGCTGAAATGGAATCAGGGTGTCAACAACGAGATGTTCTACATCTTCGGCAACATCCCGAGCGGGACCTATGACAGCAGCCGCCTCGCCAATCTCAGCTTCGGATTCACTGCGATCGATGTCGGCGGCGCCTATACCTATCTCAATCCGGAAACCGGCCAGGAGTTCTCGGTGCTGGCGGGCGTCACCTACAACGGAATGAACAAGGATCTGCAGTACCAGAACGGCATCGACTTTCACGTCGACTGGGGACTTTCGAAGTTCGTCGCCAAGAATGTGCATGTCGGTGTCGCCGGCTACTATTTCCAGCAGCTCACCGGAGACAGCGGTGCCGGCGCGACGCTCGGTGATTTCAAGGGACGCGTCGCCGGCATCGGCCCGCAGGTCGGATTCATCTTCCCGGTGGCCGACGGCTATCAGGGCTATCTGAACCTTCGTGGCTACAAGGATTTCGCCGCAGAGAACCGGCCGGAAGGGTGGACGGCGTGGGTGACGTTCCAGCTCTCGCCGGCCGCGCCGGCTACTACACCGACGAAGCCGATCGTGCGCAAATATTAGCGGAGGCGAACGACGAGCTCGATGAGTGATGCGCGCGAGACCGGCCGGGGGCCGGTTCGTATCGGCTTCCGCACCTCGATCATCACGGTGGTCATCGCCGCGGTGCTGGTGGTCGGACTGACGCTGGTCTATCTCAGTTTCAGGCGGGTCTCGTCGATCACGCAGATGGCCGCGAGCACCTTCATCGACAAGGTGGGGCAAATCGGCGCCGATCGCATCGACGCGCAGTTCAAGAATGTGCGCGACAACCTCGAGATCCTGGCAGGAATTCCGGCCATCCAGGAGGCCGACGTCGCCGACAATGTCAGGCTCTACGCCCTGCTGGCCTCGATGCTGCGCAACAATCCGCAGATCTTCAACCTCTATGTCGGGTACGAAGACGGCTCCTTCCTTGAGATGGACGTCATCGATCGCGCCAAGCCGCAATTCCGCACGGCGCTGAATGTCGCCGCCGACGCCGTCTACCGCGTCGTCGTCATTGCCCGCTCCGGGGCGGCCGCCGCGGCACCGGTGACGCTGTTCCTGTCGGAAAACCTGACCAAGGTCGCCGAGGTGGCGGGGCCGCACAGCTACGACCCGCGGCGGCGTCCCTGGTATGTCGATGCCTTAAAGGATCGCAAGACGCTGCTCACCGGGCCTTATGTGTTCTACGCGACCGGGGAGCCCGGCTACACGCTGCGCACGCCGCTGAGGGAGGGCCGCCGCGGGGTGGTGGCCGCTGACCTGCTGCTCAATCGCCTCGAGGAGATGCTGAGCCGGCAAAAGCTCGGAAAATCGGGGCTGGCCTTCCTGTTCAACGACGCCGACCGCATCGTCGGCCATCCCGAGATGCGCGAGCTGATGACGGAACGCAGCGACGCACTGCCCCGGATCGACGTCCTCAAGCTTCCCGGCCTGTCCGCGGCGATCCAGGCCTGGCGCACCGACGGGCTCGCCCAGCAGTTCTTCACCGACGCCGACGGACGGACCCTCGTCGCGGCCTTTCACCGCATCGAGACGGCCGGTGCGGCCAACATCCACCTCGCGGTGGTCGCCCCGCTCGACGAGTTTTTCGCCAAGATCATCTCGGAGCGGCGCGCGCTGTTCGCCGTCGCGCTCGGCTTTGTGATCGCGATGCTCCCTTTCGCGTTCTGGCTCGGCTCGCTGCTCGCCCGATCGCTGCGCGAGCTGGCGCGGCAGACCGACGAGATCCAGCGCTTTCAGCTCGCCGACCGGCCGCGGATGCAATCGGCCATCGACGAGATCGATGAACTGGGCCGCTCGGTGTTTACGATGCGCACCGTCGTACGCAACTTCTCAAGCTTCATTCCGCAGCCGATCGTCCGTCAGCTGATGCAGTCCGGAGCCTCGCTGCAGCTCGGCGGCATCAGGCGCGAGGTCACGGTTCTCTTCACCGACGTCGCCGACTTCACCGCGAAGACCGAGAAGGCGGACCCCTCGCAAGTCATGATCTTCACCTCGCGTTATTTCGCCGCGATGTCGGAGGCGATCATGAAACACCATGGCACCATCGACAAGTTCATCGGCGACGCCGTGATGGCACTGTGGAACGCGCCGGACGAGGATCCCGATCACGTCGTTCATGCCTGCGAGGCCGTGCTGGACTGCGTTCACCGCAATGCCGAGCTCAACCGGGCTTTCCGCAGCGAAGGCTGGCCGGCCTATGGCACGCGGTTCGGCCTGCATCTCGGCGATGCCGTGGTCGGCAATGTCGGCTCCGCCGCCCGCATGAGCTACACCGCGCTCGGCGCCACCATCAATCTGGCCTCGCGTCTCGAAGGCCTCAACAAGAACTACGGCACGCAGGTCCTGGTGAGTGCAGCCGTGAAGGCGCGTGCCGAACACAGATTCGCGTTCCGCAGCGTCGACCAGATCCGGCCGAAGGGCTTTGCCGACGCGATCACGGTCTACGAGCTGTGCGGCGAACGCGGCGATTCGGAGCTGACGTTCTGCGCGCGCTGGGAAGCCGTCTACAGTTCGATCCGGTACGCGGAGCCCGCCGCGGCGGCGCTGCGCATTGCCGATTTCCTGGTCGAGTACCCCTGGGATTGTGTCGCGCAGTACCATGCCGAACGGCTGCGCAACGCGGTTCAGCAACCGTTGCTTGATCTACCGGTGCCCTGAGATGCAGGGAGAGGAAATTAGATCCGACCCTCGATCTTCCAGGGCCGCTTCGGTCGTTGATCGAGATTGCGTGATCGCCGATGCGATCGTTTCGGCCGCCCCCGCAACAGGGGCGCGTAACGCCGGTGGCTAGGCGGCCATCAGTTGCTGAAGCGCAACAGCCTGCTCACGGGTCTGGAATGCGATGGCGGTGTGGGTAAAGCCCGACGAGGCCTGGGTCTGCGCGATATGATTGAGGACCTCGTTGCCCTTGACCACGTGAAGATCCATTCCCTGGCCGGCCGGGAAAATCCCCAGAACGACGTCGTAGGCCTCGATGATGGCCTTCAAGGCGCCACCCTTGTCTTCCGACGCGTCGATAAAGATACGAACATCCGCGGCGATACTACGAAGTTCGTCAAAGTCGATCACTGGAAGTCTCCCATACGCAACTCACTGATCGATCCTAGCTACAACTTGCTTACTGAAACATAAATTACGCGGGTTCCTCACCGGACAAGTGTTGCTAGGCGCCGGTCGGCGGCCTCCGCTTCGCAATGCGTTTGACCGGCGCATGGGCCGGCACGGCGTTCGAGGTCTGGTCGGCCATGTGGGGAATGCGGTGCTCGATATGCGCCACGACCCGGAAGAAGCTCTCCAGCGCCTTGGCGTCGAGGCCGGCCGTGAGGTTGCTGTGCCGGCGCAGGATTTCATCCAGACTGCGATCGAGCAGCGCCACGCCTTGCGCTGTCAGCCGAATCTCGGTCCGGTTCCGGGCGTTGCCTCGCACCGGCGTCAGCTCGATCAGGCCCTTTTTCTTCAGCGAGGCCGTCTCGCGGCTGACGACGGCCTTGTCCAGTTGCGCATTGGTCCAGATGTCGTAGGCGCTTGCCGGTTCATGCTCCCTGAGAAAGGACAGCACCCGCCATTCCGCGAGCGATACGCCGTAGGCTTGCGGGAAGAAGGCATTGGCATTGGCGCGCAACTTCGCGACCAGGCTGGACAGCACCGTGGGCACGTAACGTTCGAAATCGATCACCAGCTCCGAGCCCGTGTTCCCTTGCGCGGCGCGGCGCGGGTCAGGGGCTCTGTTGCGGTTTGCGCCAGTCCGGCTCTTCATTCTTTCACGAGTTGAGTGCGCGCGATCAGGACCAACGCCGCCGCGACCAGGAGAACGCCTGTTACCACGAGGAATCCGGTGGTGAAACTGCCCGAGGCGTCCTTGGCGCGTCCGATCACGATCGGGATGGTGGCGCCTCCGATGCTGCCGATGGTGCTGACCAGGCCGATCGCGCCCGGCGCGCTCTGCCGCGACATGTAGGACTGGGGAATAGTCCAGAACACGGCCTGCGTACCATAGACACCGACATTGGCAACCATGAATCCGATGATGATCCAAACCGGCGATGTTGAAAAGGCCGCCATCGCGAAGCCGGCCGCTGCGATCACGAAGGTCATGGCCGCATAATAGAAGCGCTCACCGACATGGTCGGAGTGCCGCGACAACGCGATCATGCCGATCAGGCCGGCGACGGGCGGGATCGCGGTCACGAAACCGACCTGTGAATTCGGCAGCCCGAACGACTTGATGATTTGCGGCAGCCAGGGAAACAGCGAAGCCAGGCCGCAGAACAGGCCGAAATTGCACAGGCCGAACAGCAGCACCATCGGCTTGGTGATGGTCCTGAGCACGCCTTCGGCATGCACCACCCCGGTCGCCTTGGCGTCGCGCTCCAGCGCGCTGGTCAGCCAGTTGCGCTGCGCCGTCGACAGCCAGCTCGCCTGCTGCGGGCGGTCGGTCAGATAGAAGATGCCGACGATCCCGAGAATGACGGGCGGCAGGCCTTCGAGGATGAACAGCCATTTCCAACCCGAGATGCCGAACACCCCGTTCAGCTCGAGGATCGCGCCGGAGATCAGCGAGGCGAAGATATAGGAGATCGGCACCGCATAGTTGAACATCGCGTTGTAGCGGGCGCGGTAGCTGAATGGAAACCAGAGGCTCAGCAGCAGCATCACCCCGGGAAACAGGCCGGACTCGGCAAATCCGAGGAAGCCGCGGAATGCATAGAGGCTGAGCGGACCCTGCGTGAATGCCATCAGCATCGTGGCGATGCCCCACAGGATCGCGATCCGCGTCAGCGTGACGCGCGCGCCGTATTTGCTGAGGATGAGATTGCTCGGGATCTCGAAGATGGAATAGGTGAAGTACATGATGCCGACCGCGATGCCGAACTTCTCGGCATTGAGCCCGAGCTCCTTGTTCATCTGCAGCGCGGCAAAGGAGATGTTTCCGCGGTCGAGAATGGCGAGGAAATACATCGCCATCACGAACCACATCAGGCGCAGCGCGACCTTGCGGATTGTGGTGCGTTCGATCTGCGGATCGGCGGTCGTTATCGCCGCCTTGTCCATCACGACTTCGGTCATCCCTGTTTCCCCCGATTCTTGATTTTTGATGGTTGTCTTATGCGGGCAGGCAGACTTCGAGCCTGTCGCGCGCCACGCGGACCGGATAGGTCCGGATGTCGATCTCGACCGGGCTGGTCAGCGCCTCGCCGGTCCTGATGTCGAAGCGGCCCATATGCAGCGGGCATTCGATCTCGCAGCCGTCCAGAATGCCGTCGGACAGCAGCGCCTCCGCATGCGTGCAGATGTTGCTCGTGGCGTAGTACTCATTGCCGACGCGATAGAGCGCGATGTGGTGGCGGCCGATTTCGATGCCGTACGGCTCGCCTTCGTTCAGCGCGCTGAGTGCGGCCGCTTCGTGCCAGGTTCCCTGATCGTCCGTCATGTGCCCTCTCAAATGCTGTAGAAATCGAGCACGGTCGGGACGCGGTCGTTGACCAGCGTGATGACCTTGCGCGCGATCTTCCAGGTCTCGCCGTCACGCCGCAGCGTGTGCTCGTAGCGCCCGTGCCGCAGATGTTCCTTGGCCATGCGCGGGTCGTAGACGTGGACCGAGAACACCGAATGGCAGGTGATCTGATCGGCGCCGGTTTCCCACGCTTCCAGGTTCGAGATCTGGTGCACGGTGCGCGGCAGCGGCAGCGCGGTGATCGATTTGCGCGACTCGATGCGCGCGATCCGCTCTTCCAGTCCGCGCCGCGCATCGTGGTAGAGCAACGAGACCTGCGTGTCGGGATCATTGGTGGTGGTGTACTCGTCGAGCCAGGCCGGCACCCAATAGACGGCATCCTCGCTGTACATCGCGACCCAGTCGGCCCATTCGCCGGTGTCGAGCAGGCGGGCCTCGCGAAAGATGACCGCGGCTGCGACCGCGCGGGCATCGGTTTGCTTGATTGCGTCGGCCGCCATCACGCCGTCTCCCCGGCAGCGTGCTGCAGCAGCCTGCGCCACTCGCGATACCCGGGATGGAAATTCGTCTCGCCGCCGAAGCTGGTGGGGCCGAACGACCATTCGGAAGGGGTGATGCCGAGCTCGCGCGTGTGCGCGCTCTCGCC
Source organism: Bradyrhizobium sp. KZN70725 (assembly GCF_055264925.1). Lineage (NCBI taxonomy): Bacteria > Pseudomonadati > Pseudomonadota > Alphaproteobacteria > Hyphomicrobiales > Nitrobacteraceae > Bradyrhizobium > Bradyrhizobium sp. KZN70725. The sequence goes on along the minus strand of NZ_JBUYWT010000008.1, from coordinate 188,287 downwards.
GTGGCCGACCTCCGCGATGCCGCGCAGATAACCTTGCGTGGGCGCGGCGGTCGTCGCGTCATAGCCGGTCTGGCAGAACTCATACATGACGTTGTCGTCCGAGCTTGCCAGCCCGGAGGCATTGAAGAAGTCTTCGTAGTTGCGAATACGAAGCGTGCGCGCCGCGGCACTTTCGCCGACCGGAGCAAGGCAATGCGACACCATCTCGGTCTTGTCGGGTGCCAGCGGCCGCCAGGTTCGCACCTGCGCCGACAGGATGTCGATGACCTGCAGGTTCGGAAAAATCGTGAGGTTGCGCTGGCGCAGCATCCATTTGGCGCGGGTGCTGCCGACGCGCTGCCGCACGGCGTCGAGACCCGCCGGATCCATGCCGAGCGGCCGGCCATAGAGCTGCGTGCGCTTGATCGACCAGTTGACGGCGTGACCGTAATCGAAGCTGAAGCTGCCTTGCCCTTCCTGCTCGCCTTCCGGCTCCGCGGTGAATCCGGCATCCGGTCCGGCGCTTGCATTGCGCTTCTTCAGGATATCGACGTAGGAGCTGTGTGTGGTCGCGAAGTGATAGTAGTCGAGCCCGTTCTCGAACTGCAGCTTCCAGTTTCCATCGAACGTGTAGGTGCTGGCGCCCGGCACGAATTCGACCTCACCGCTGTCGCTCTGATCGATGATGAGGTCGAGGAACGCGCGGGTGTCGCCGAGAAATTCTTCCAGCGGCGGAACGTCGGCCGAGAGGCTCGCGAACAGGAATCCGCGATACGAGCCCAGCCGCGCGACCGGAAGAAGGTCGTGATTGCTGTTCGAGAACGACGGCGGATACTGCCCGCTCGCTTCCTCCGTCACGGAGATGTTGCGCCCGCCCGAGTCGTAGGCCCAGCCGTGATAACGGCAGACATGGAATTTCTGCCGGCCCTGCTTGAACGGGCAGACGATCGTTCCGCGATGCCGGCAGGTGTTGAGGAAGGCGCCGACTTTGCCCTCAGCGCTCCGCATCACCAGAATTGGATGCCGGCCGATATGGGTGGTGACGAAATCGTTGGGCCGAGCGACCTGGGATTCCAGGCCGATGAAATTCCACGTGGCCTCGAAGACATATCGCAGCTCGACGTCGAACACGTCCGGATCGGTGAAGATCCGGCGATCGACTTCAAAGATGCGTTCGCCGGGGCGGTCGTCGATGAGCCGGGAAATCTCGCTCAGCCTTGCCGCGTGGGTCTGCGAAGCAGCGTTCATAACGTCCTCCCTTCGACTAACCGCCGGCCGCGAAAAGTCGCTCGCAGAGCCGCTCACGGCTCGCGTCTTTTCACGGCGGGAACAGCCGGCTTGATCGCCAATCTTGGAATGACTCTATAGTTGTCATGACAACCATGGTCAAGACGGATTGGTCGATCGGAAGCTGCAGCCGGACGCAACGGATACGGCCCGTGCGTCGGGCTACAGCGAGGAATGAGCAGACCGCTTGCGTGGAGCGGCGGGTTTAGCTCTTGCGCGCCGGCGCTGTCAGAATAATTCCCGCGTCGATCAAAGCGCGGCAGATCTTCTTCAGCGCGGCAATCGCTTCACGCGTGGCCCGGCTCACGGGCCGTCCGCGCGGCAGCGCCAGCACGCGCTCGGCGCGCATCCACGGCAACAGCGCCGCCGACAGCACCCCGGCAGCCACCTCCTGGTGAATGCCGGAGAATGGTAGCAGCGCGTAGCCGAGGCCAGATGCCACCATGCGTTTCATCGGTGTGCTGTTATCGACCCGCACCGCGCAGAGCATGGTCGACGGGAATGGGTTGCGGCTGAGCGGGGCCACCGCGGACGGCAAGGCGTCGAACTCCTTGCGGGTCAGCCGGCCGCGCTTCAGCAACGGGTCGCGCGACGGCCCGATCAGGAACACCTGCTCGACGACCAGCGTTTCATAGTCGAGATGGTCGTTGGGGGATGGCGTCGTCACGATCGCCAGATCGAGCTCACCGCGCAGCAGGCGCTCGGATGCGCTTTCCGTCAGGCCCTCACTCAACTCGAGCCGCACGCGTGGAAATTGCTTGACGAAGGCCTGGGCCAGCGGCGGGTAGAGGATATCGCCGAGGCTCGGTGGCGCGCCGATCCGCACCGTACCGCTCGGCTCCCGATTTTCCGTGCGCACCTCGGCCTTGATGTCGTCGATCGTGCCGAGCAGCCAGCGCCCGCGCGCGAGCAGCACCTTGCCGGATTCCGTGACCGAGACACCGCGCGCGCCGCGTTCGAGCAGGGCGCCGCCCAATTCCTCCTCGAGTTCCTTGACGTGGCGGCTGAGTGCCGACTGGGCGACGTTCAGCGTGCTCGCTGCGGCGGCAAAGCCGCCACGCTCGGCGACGGCGACGAAATAGCGGATCTGCCGCAGGTCCATGACGGGCGCTCCATCTCAAATCGAGATGGATACCATATCAAACATATTCTTGTGAGATACCAAAAAAGGCGCAGTCTCCTCGCAACGATCAAACGGAGGAGAGACGAGGATGGGCATCGCCACCGATGAGGCACGCCAGACGTCCGTATTCATTGCCGGCGGCGGGCCGGTCGGCCTTGCGATGTCGCTGCTGCTCGATCGCTTCGGCATCGACTGCGTGGTGGTCGAGAAGAGCCCGACGACGACGGATCATCCCAAGTCGCGCGGCTGCTGGGTCCGCACCATGGAGATCTTTCGGCAGTGGGGGATCGAGCAGGCGATCCGCGACCGCGGTCTGCAGGACAATTCCGACATGTTCGTGTTCCTCGACAGCATCGCGGGCCACGAGTTCGGCCGCACCCGTCCCGAACCGAATGTCGGTCATACCCCCGCCTGGAAGAGCCTGGTCGCCCAGGACGCCGTCGAGGAGGAAATCCTGCGGGTGGTCGAGAAGTCCAAACACGCCACGGTGCTGTTCAACACGTCCTGCGAATCGTTCGAGGAGACCAACAGCGGCGTCAACGTCACGACACGGTGCGAAAAGACCGGCGAGGTGACCCATTGGACGGCGACTTACCTGATCGCCGCCGATGGTGCAGGCAGCCAGACGCGGCGCAGCGCCGGGATCGAGATGGTCGGGCCCTCGACGCTTGCGGTGATGTCGAACGAGTATTGGCGTGCCGATCTGTCGCGGCTGCCGATCGCGCGCGAGGCCGCAGGCTTCATCATCGTCCCGGACAAGCCCGACCTGCCGCGCGCCGGCATCCTGAACACCAATGGCCGGGATCGCTGGCTGACGGTGACGCAAATCGGCCTGACCAAGGACGATCGCGAGCGGCCGTGGACCGACCAGGAGTTCATCGAGATCGCGCGCGGCCATGTCGGCGTTCCCGATCTCGATGTCACGCTTTTGAACCGCTCGATCTGGCGCGTCAGCATGCAGGTGGCCGAGACCTTTCGAAAGGGCCGGGTGTTTCTGGTCGGAGACTGCGCACACCGCTTTCCGCCGACCGGCGGCTTCGGCCTGAACTCCGGCGTTCAGGACGCGCATAACCTCGCGTGGAAGCTGGCCTTCGTGCTGAAGGGCTTTGCGGACGAAAAGCTGCTCGACAGCTATTCCAGCGAGCGACGTCCGATCGCGCAATCCAATGCCAATTTCAGCTACGGCAATCGGCTGAGATTCGGGCTGACCGACGACGCCGTGCGATCGCGCGATCCGGACCGGATCAGGTTCTGGATCAACGACATGGACAATCACCTGCACAGCATCGGGCAGAACCTCGGTCACAATTACGAGGAGGGCGCGGTGATCCCCGATGGCACCGTCGCGAAAGCGTTGAACTCCCGCTACTACACGCCGACGGATCGTCCCGGCGCGCGATTTCCGCACATGTGGCTCGAGCCTTCGCGCAAGAAATCGACGCTCGACTGGTTCGACAAGCAGTTCACCGTCGTCACGGGGCCACTCGGCAGCGAGTGGCTGGAGGCGGGGAAGCAGGTGTCGGAGAAGACCGCCTTGCCGCTCTCGCTGAAACAGTTGCCGTCAACCGATCCGGCGGACGGATTCCAGCTCGGCATGCGTGGCGCCGTGCTGGTGCGCCCCGATGGCCATGTGGCCTGGCGGATGCCGTGGCTGCCGTCGGATCCGGCGAAGGAATTGGCCGGCGCGCTTTCAACGCTGCTGCATTAGCGGGGACACCGATGCAATCGTTCGAATCCAACGGCATCGTCACGGCGTTTGAGAAAACCGGGCGCGGCGAGCCGATCGTGCTGCTGCATGGCGGCGAGGCTGATCATGCGATGTTCGACGGCCTTGCGCCTGTCCTTGCGGCGAACTTCACGGTGATCGCCTATGACCAGCGCGACTCCGGTGCCACCCGAAACCCTCCGTCGTCCTATTCGCTGGCCGATTTGGCCGGCGACGCCGCGGCCTTGATCGGAGGGCTCGGTTACGATCTTGCCCATGTCTTCGGAACCTCGCTGGGTGGGCAGATCGCGCAGGTGCTGGCGGCCCGTCATCCCGATCGCATCGACCGCCTGATCCTGAGCAGCACCTGGAAGGTCAACAGAAGCCCGCTCGACGTCAATGCGGATGTCTTCCGCAAGCTCGCTTCTTACCGTGCGGACACCATCGCCAACGCATCGAAGATTGCCGAGTTCTTCTTCCCGCCGGCTTATCTGCGGGCGCGACCCGAACTGATCGAGATCTTCCGCGGCTCCAGCCGCGACGAGGGCCAGAAGGCGCGCCGCGGCGCCTTGCTTGCGCAGCCTGTCGCCGCCGATCTGACCGGCTTTGATCGCCCGACGCTCTTGCTGGCGGGCGGTGATGACCGGCTGATCCCGAATGCGGAAACATTTGCGCTCGCCTGCGATCTTGCCCGCGTCGAGACCAGGACCATCGCAGGCGTCGGCCATGTCGCGTCGATCCAGGCCCCCGAGCGGGTGGCGGAGGCGATGACGGCATTTCTGAATTCAAACAAGAAGGCGGCTTGACAACAACAGGGGGAGACCATGGCGGAGCAAACGAGCGCAGTGCCGTTCGACGAAGCGCCGGTAACGACGCGCTATTGGCTATCGATCATCATCTTCGCCGTCACCGGCGTGGTCGATTTCTTCGATTTCTTTGTGGTCGGATTTCTGGTCTCGGTGCTGGCGCCGAAATGGCACCTGACGTTCGGGCAGACCTCGATCATGCTGATGAGCGCCGGCATCGGGGCGATGCTGGGGGCGTTCGTCGCGGGCGTCCTCGCGGATCGTTTCGGGCGCAAGCCGCTGGCGATATCCGGCGTTCTGCTCTGCGGCCTGACCTCGGGTGCGATCGCGTTCATTCCGGAAGACGGCTGGGTTGCGTTTGCGATCCTGCGCTTCTTCGTCGGCTTCGGCCTTGCCGCCGGCGCGGCGGCGGCGGTTCCTGCCATCGTCGAATTCGCACCGACCCGCCATCGCACGCTGGTCACGAGTCTCGTGGTCGTCCCGGTCGCCTTTGGCGTGCTGTCGGCATCGGTGACGGCGAGCTTCCTGCTGCCGCTGGTCGGCTGGCGCGGATTGGCGGCGGTCGGCTTCCTGCCGATCCTCCTCGGAATTCTGACCATGATCATCATGCCGGAATCGCCGCGCTGGCTCATCAGCAAGGGCCGCGTGCGCGAGGCGCAGGCGAGCATCCGGAAACTCTACCGGGTCGGTGGCGAGTCCTTCGTGCTGCCTGCGCTGCCGCCGGCGAGCCCGGCGACATTTGCCGATCTCTTTGCCGAGCAGCGGCGCTTCTGGCTGACGGTCCTGATCTGGTTCGGCGCCAGCACGGCGAATTACGGCGTGTTCCTGTGGGGGCCGACGATCGTGGCGCTTCTGCTCGGCGTCGCGCCCCAGGATGCGGCAAAGATGTTCATCTATGTCAGCCTCGCCGGCGTGCTCGGCCGGACCGGCTTCGCCTTCCTCGCCCATCGGATCGGCCGCAAGCCCTGTGGTCAGTTGATGGGCTACGGCACCGCGGCGTCGCTGGCGCTCGCCGCCTATTTTCACAACGACTTTGCCGGCTCGGTACCGTTGTTCCTGGTCTTCCTGATCGTCGGCGCCGTGTTCTTCGATGGCGGATTTTCGAACATCGGACCCTATCCGGCGGAAATCTTCCCGGTTCAGCTCTCGGGACGCGCAGTCGGCCTTGCCCAGCTCTCGAATGGGATCGGCAAGATCGTAGGTCCCCTGTGTCTCGCATTGATCGCCGGCGCGGATAATCTCGTGCATCCAAGTGCGACCGCCGCGGCGGTGACGCCGGCGTTCTGCTTTCTTGCCGGCGCGGGCCTCCTGATCGGCCTTGCCTTTACGTTCCTCGGCGTCGAGCCGCACGGGCGCCCGGTGGTTCTGTTTGGCGAAAACGCGGGCGCGAGCGCCGCACCGAAATCGCTGGCCGCAAAACCGGCCGCGGGACAGTGAAAGACGAAAGGTCATACCATGGACAACGCTTTCGACACGATCGCAACGGCGGCGCCGTTCGATACTGCAAAGCTCGATCGGCTGATGGATGAAGCGGGGCTCGACGTCCTGATCGTCACCTCGCGTCACAATGTGCAGTATCTGCTCGGTGGATATCGCTTCTTCTTCTTCGACGTCATGGAGGCAATCGGCACCAGCCGCTATCTGCCGGTGTTCGTCTATCAGAAAGGACACCCGGAAAATTCCGCCTACATCGGCAACCGCATGGAAAAGTTCGAGCACGCGCTCGGACGGATATGGACGCCGATTGTCAAGGCGGAGGCGTGGGGAACGATCGATGCGATCGGCCTCGTCATCGATCATGTGAGGAAGCTCGCTGGCTCCGCCAGGCGCATCGGCATCGAGGCAGGCTTCCTGCCGGCCGATGCCAGGGATCATCTGCATGCCGGCCTTGGCGACGTCGAGTTCCGCGAGGTCCATTTCACGCTGGAACGTCTGCGTGCCGTAAAGTCTCCCGCCGAACTGGACCTCATCAGAGAGGCTTCCGAACGGGTCGTCGACGCGATGATGGCCACGTTCAGTGGCTGCGCACCGGGCATGACCAAGCACGACGTCGTCGCCCATCTGCGCCGCGAGGAGCAGGAGCGCGATCTGGTCTTCGAATATTGCCTGATTGCCGCGGGCAAGAGCCATAACCGCGCGCCTTCCAGCCAGCGTCTCGTGCAAGGCGACGTGATCTCGATCGATTCCGGCGGAAACTACCGGGGCTATATCGGTGACCTCAGCCGCATGGGCATCCTGGGTGAACCCGACAGCGAGCTGCGCGAGTTGCTGCAGGAAATCGAGGACGTCCAGCAGTTGGCCCGGCGCGCGATCCGGCCGGGCGCCATGGGTGGCGACATCATCGCGGCGGGCGAGGCGGCCGTCAAAGCCTCGCCGCATCGCGCCGTGCTCGACTTCACCGCACACGGCATCGGGCTCGTCAGCCACGAAGCGCCGCGCCTGACTGCGACAGGTCCGGTGCCTTATTCGCCGTCTGACGCTGATCGGCCGCTCGAACGCGGGATGGTGATCTCGATCGAGACCGCGCTGCTGCATCCAACGCGCGGCTACATCAAGCTCGAGGACACGCTGATCGTCTCCGAATCGGGCTGGGAAGCGCCCGGTGACCATGGCAGGGGGTGGAATTCGGCCCGTCCCATGGCCTGAAGCGGTCAGTGCAGGGCGGTATTTTGGCTAAGCCACGGATTCAGCCGCAGCGCTGGAGGCGTTTGGCAATATTCGGAATACTAGAAATGTACCCCTGAGTTGCCCGACGTGTCAAGTGGCTCGGTCGAGTCTGGCCGCCGCCGGCTACTGTGCATGGGGTTGTTTTCGATATTTTGGCAGCGGCGGTCTTTGCTTCACGCCAGCCTCCCCTCATGCGATGCTTCGAACTGGATGCAGCGGCGGCTCCGTGCCGTCCGCTCGCCGGGTCGGCGCCGACGATGGTAAGGTGCAACCGATATCGATTGCCTCCCCATCGACAGAAGCGACCCGATGACCGCTAACGCGCTCCACGACTACGCCCAAAGCATCCTGACCGCACGGGTCTACGACGTGGCGGTCGAGACGCCGCTCGACCCGATGCCGCGGCTCTCCGAACGATTGTCGCGCACGGTGTTGCTGAAGCGGGAAGACTTCCAGCCGATCTTCTCGTTCAAGCTTCGCGGTGCCTACAACAAGATCGTCAGGCTGCCGGACGCGCAGCGCAGGCTGGGCGTGATCTGCGCGTCGGCGGGCAATCATGCGCAGGGCGTGGCGCTGTCGGCGCGCAAGCTCGGCATTCCGGCGACGATCGTGATGCCGAGGACGACGCCCGCCATCAAGGTCGAGGCCGTCCGGCGCTTGGGCGGTGACGTTGTCCTGCATGGCGATACGTTCGACGACGCGCAAACCAAGGCCAGGGAGATCGAGGCTGCGCGTGGCTTGACCTTTGTGCATCCGTTCGACGATCCCGATGTGATCGCCGGCCAGGGAACGGTCGGGATGGAGATCCTGCGCCAGCATCCCGATCCGATCGAGGCGATCTTCGTGCCGATCGGCGGAGGCGGACTGGCGGCCGGCGTGGCCGCCTTCGTGAAATTCCTCAACCCGTCGATCAAGGTCGTCGGCGTCGAGCCGGCGGACGCCGCGTCGATGGCGGCCGCGCTCGCCAAGGGCAACGTCGTCGCGCTGGATCAGGTCGGACTGTTCGCCGACGGCGTCGCCGTTCGCAAGGTTGGAACCGAGACCTTCCGGCTCTGCCGCGACCTGCTCGACGAGGTCGTCACGGTGGACACCGATGCCATGTGCGCCGCCATCAAGGATATCTTCGACGACGTGCGATCGGTTGCCGAACCGTCCGGCGCATTGGCGCTGGCCGGCCTCAAGGCCTACGCCGAGCGCGGCGCGCTCAGTGACGGGAGTCTGATTGCCGTCAACAGCGGGGCCAATCTGAATTTCGACCGGCTGCGTACCATTGCCGACCGCGCCGAGGTCGGCGAACATCGCGAGGCGCTGCTTGCCGTGACCGTGCCGGAGAAGCCGGGCAGCTATCGGCACTTCATCCGCATCCTCGGCTCGCGCGCGATCACGGAATTCAACTACCGCTTTGCCGAGACCACCGCGCCGGCGCAACTGTTCGTCGGCATCGCGCTGAGCCGCGGCGAGGCCGAGAAGCGGGAGGTCATGGAGCTGCTTCGGCGCGAAGGCTATCCGATCCTCGATTTGAGCGAGAACGAGATGGCCAAGGACCATGTGCGCTACATGGTGGGCGGTCGCGCTCCGCTGCTCAAGGACGAGGTCATCTACCGCTTCGAGTTTCCGGAGCGTCCGGGCGCGCTGCTGAAATTCCTCGAGAGCCTGGCGCCCGACTGGAATATTTCGCTGTTCCACTATCGCAATCACGGCGCCGACTATGGACGCATCCTGGCGGGGATCGAGGTCAAGCCTCACGAGCGCGCCCGGTTCGTTCAGGCGCTGGATGCGCTCGGCTATCCCTATTGGAACGAGAGCGAAAATCCGGCCTATCGCCTGTTTCTTTCCGCCGAGAAGGGATGAAGCGACGAACGTCTCTGTCGATCAGCGATCGGCCGTCAGTTGCTGGCGATAGCGCTCGGCGTCCCAATTCAGCAGCGCATGCTCGTTCTCTGCGGTCAGATAGTTGACCCGTGCGGTCAGGGGCAGGCGGCAGGTGACCAATGCGAGACAGCTCAGCATGGCTTCCGCGCCGTCGCTCGCATCCTCGCGGATAAGGCTGCCGAGGTCGGGAACGAGGAGCGCCACCGGCGGCGGCAGTCCGTTCGCGGTGGTCTGCGCGATCATGGCGCTCAGCTTCTCGCGATGTTCCAGGACCGGCAGGCCCGGGCCGAGGAAGACGACGTGATCAGGATACAACGAGCCGCTGGTCGCGATCGCGCGGCTGTAACGGTCGGTGGCAATGTCGTGGCCGCGAGGATCCCGCGGCAGACGATAGTTGGTGCCCACGCAGATCGTGCGGAGGGCGTCATGATCTGCCGCCGGCGCGCTACGCTGCTCGAGGGCGAGACGTTGCTCGACCTCGGCGACCAAAGCCTCGGCGGCGTCGCAGCTAGCCGCACCGACCACCAGGCCGTGATTGCCGAGGATCAGGACGTCCACCGTATCATCGGCGATCGCCGCGCTAACCGCGCGCGCGAGCGGCAGCCCCGGGTGGCGATAGTCGAGGTAACGCCAGGCCAGTCCGTCCAGGCGCCGGGCAAATTCGTCGCGGGCGTCGGTGCGCACCGCCCATGCGATGGTGTTGACGGAATGGACGTGCAGCACGATCCGGTGCGGCATCAGGGCATGCAGCGAGGTCTCGATCGAGGCGCGCAGCGTCGTCCCGGCGTTCGGCGCCAGCGGCACGCGTTCGTCGCCATGCAGCAGCGCCGCGCGCGCGGCCGACAAGGCGACCGGCACGAAAATCTCCTTGTCCTCGGCATCGGCGAGCCAGGTACCCGACGCCTTCACCCACAGCACGTCGCCATCCTTGACCGACGAATTGCCGCCGGCGCCTTGCACCAGCAGGATATTCCTGCCGACGCGTGCCGACATTCGGCGCAGTTCATCCAGCATTTGAGGCGGTCGCATCGGGGCTGTTCTCACCAGGTCAGATGGTCCATCGTCCAGTGCGGCATCCGCGCCGCTGTGCCGGCCACGGTCTGGATCGCCCGCGGCAGATCGCTCGCCTGCGCAAGCGTCGCGCGGTGGGCGCCGGAGCCGATCAGCAGGGTCAGCATGCCGGCGGTGCGTCCGCCGGCGATATCGTGATCGAGGGAGTCGCCGATGACGAGGATCCGGTCCGGCGGCGGCCGTCCCAATTGGTCGAGCGCGGCGGCAAACATCGGCGGATGCGGCTTGCCGACGAACAGCGCGGTGCCGCCGAGCGAATGGTAGAATGCGGCGAGCGCGCCCGGCGCGGGGATCAGGCCCGCGACCCCGAACATCACCAGATCGGGATTGGCGCACAGCATCGGCAGTTGGCGTGCGGCAGCGGTTGCCAGCGGCTCACGCCATCGCTCGGGCTCGGCCGCATCATCGTCGAGACCGCCGAGCAGGATGAAATCGGCCTCGCGCATGTTCGAGACCACCACAAGGTCGGTGTCGTCGACGATCGAGCGGTCACCGTCGCGCGAGATCAGGAAGCAGGCGCGTCCGAGCTCGGCAAAGGGCGCCTGCTCGCGCGCATGCAGGCCGCGCCAGGTGACCTCGCCCGAGGACAACACGCCGTCATAGGCGTCGGGCGGCAGACCGAGCGTCGCGAGCCGCCGCTGGTTGCTGCCGGCGCGCTTGCCGGAGTTGGACAGGACCAGGATCCGCTTGCCGGCTTCGCGCAGCCGCGCCACGCACTCCAGCGCCGCGGGGAACACCGCCAGCCCCTCATGCAGCGTGCCCCACTGGTCGAGCAGCACATGATCGAAGCGGTCGACGATGGCGTGAAGGCCGGCGATCGCGGTCGCATCGGCCTTCATGGCAGGCCTCCGTTCAGCGCGAGCAGCGCGGCGCCGTAGCTTGCTTCGGTCTGCTCGGCGACCGAGACGGGAACGCCGAGAACGCGGTGCCGGATGCTGGTCCAGGCGTCGTTCTTCGCGCCGCCGCCGATGGCGATGACGCGGCGCAGGCGCGGCGCACCGAGCCGCGCCAGCTGGCGGTAGGCGAGGGCTTCCACCGAGGCGATGCCCTCGAGCAGACCCTGGAAGAAGCGGCAATCTTCCGCAGGACGCGGCGTGACCCGCGCGGCCAACGCTGGATCGGCGATCGGAAAGCGTTCGCCGGGTTTTGGCAGCGGATAGTAGTCGAGCCCGGTCGGCTGGTCCGGCGTCAGCTGCGGTGTCAGCCGCTCCATCTCGGCGGCGGTGAAATGCACCAGCAAAGCGGCGCCGCCGGAGTTCGAGGCGCCGCCGGCAAGCCAGCGCTCGCCGAGCCGGTGCGAATAGACGCCTTGGTCGGCCGCGAAGATCGGCTGGGTCGCAAGCTGCTTCACCACCAGCGTCGTGCCGAGCGAGGTGACGGCATCGCCCGGCTGGTCGGCGCGCGTCGCGATGAAGGCCGCAACGCCATCGGTGGTGCCGGCGGAGACCTGCGCCGTGAGCGGCAGTCCTAGCGACCGCGCGATCTGCGGATCCATCTCGGAAAATGGCGTGCCCGGCACCAGCACTTCGGGGAGCAGATCGTCGCGCACGCCGAGCTGTTCGAGCCAGGATGGCCAGGCGCGCGCGACCGGGTCGTAGCCGAGCTTCAGCGCGTTGTTCTCGTCGCTGATGCCGTGATGGTTCGCGAGCCGGCCGGCGATCCAGTCCGCCTGGTGAACGGCGTGGCGCGCATCGCCGACATAGCCGTCATTCTGCAGATAGAGCAGCTTGGCGAGCGCGCTGCTCGCGCCATGCGCGCCGCTCTCGCGCGGGGCGACCGCCGCGACGCGCGTCGCCTCACGCGTGGCGCGGGCATCATTGTACATCAGCCCCGGCGAGCAGGGGCGGCCGGCGGCGTCGACCAGCAACAGCGTGCCCGACGTGCCGTCGACGACGATGCGCGTGACGTCGCCGAGAGCGACGGTCTCGCCGAGCTTGCGGATGGCCGCCGTCGCGGCTTGCCACCACAGCTCTGGTGTCTGGTCGATGGCGTTGCCGTCGACGCGCGGTGCAGCCAGCGCGACGGACGCAAAGCCGCGGATGGCGGCCTGCGCATCGATTGCACAAGCGCGCACGCCGCCGGTTCCGACGTCGATGCCGAGATACAGACCTCCCATGCGACCTCATCGCTCTCTGGTGCGCGCGCGACGACATTGGTTGCGCTGCAGCACGTTTGGGGGATTGACGCCCCGTTCGGCCTCTGCAATTTTTTGCAGGACGTGAAGAAATTTGCAAGCGGACTTTTCCTGATATGGCACCCCCGCCCGACAGGCTGCCGGTGATCGACGGCGAGGCGTCGCTCGCGACGCGCGCAGCGTGGCTGTATTTCGCGGCGGGGCTCACCCAGTCCGAGGTCGCCGACCGCCTCAACATCCAGAGCACCAAGGCGCATCGCCTGATCGCACGCGCCAGCCGCGAGGGCATGATCCGCGTGTTCGTCGAGGGGCCGGTCGCCGAATGCGTCGCGCTCGAGAACGATCTCGCGCAGCGCTTCGGCCTCTCGTTCTGCCGCGTCGCGCCTGATCTCGGCGAGGGCGATCTGCCGCTGAAGGCGCTGGCGCTGGAAGGCGCGAGCTTCCTGCGCCAGATCCTGGAGCGCGGCCAGGACAAGGTGATCGGCTTCGGCCATGGCCGCACGCTCGCGGCGGTCGTTGAGCAGATGCCGCAGACGCCGGCGCGCGACGCGCAGTTCGTGTCACTGCTCGGCGGGCTGACGCGGAAATTTGCCGCCAATCCGTTCGACGTGATTCACAAGCTCGCCGAGCGCACCGGCGCGGAAGCCTATCTGCTGCCGGTGCCGGTGTTCGCCAATTCGGTCGCCGATCGCGCCGTGCTGATGCAGCAATTCGGCATCGCCGACGTTTTCGCGCTGGCGCGCAAGGCCTCGCTGCTGTTCGTCGGCATCGGCCAGGTCAGCCGCGACGGCTTCCTGGTGTCGAGCGGCATGATCAAGCCCGACGAGGTCGTCGAGCTGAAGCGTGTCGGCGCCTGCGCCGACCTGCTCGGGCATTTCTTCAGCGCCGACGGAACGGTGCTGGACACCGATCTGTCGGCCCGCGCTACCTCCATGAGCATGCCCGACCTCAGGAAGCACCGGATCGTCGCCATCGCCGGCGGGCCGGCCAAGGTGACCGCGCTGCGCGGCGTGCTGCGCAGCGGCGTTCTGCACGGCCTCATCATCGACGAAGCGACCGCAAAGGCGCTCGCCACCGACAAGCCGGAGACCACATCCGGCAAGACAAGAAGCAAGACCCGGAAGGACACATAAAACAAAGCGTCAACAAGGAGAGGAAATACATGTTCGATCGCGAGAAGAATCTGTTCGACTCCTACGCTGCCAAACGCATCAGCCGCCGCGATCTCCTGGACGGCGCCGCCAAGCTCGGCATCGCGGGGATCGCCGCCAACGCCGCTTTCGCCTCCTCGATGTCGAAGGCGATGGCCGCCGACTTCAACTGGAAGGCCCAGAGCGGCAAGAGCGTCAAGCTGCTGCTCAACAAGCACCCCTATGTCGACGCGATGATCGGCGACATCGAGGCGTTCAAGACGCTCACCGGCATGAACGTCACCTACGACATCTTCCCGGAGGACGTCTATTTCGACAAGGTGACGGCGGCGCTGTCGTCGAAGTCGGACCAGTACGATGCCTTCATGACCGGCGCCTACATGACCTGGACCTATGGTCCGGCGGGCTGGATCGAAGACCTCAACACCTACATCAAGGACCCCGCCAAGACCAATCCGGCCTTCGCCTGGGACGACGTGCTTCCGGGCCTGCGCGCCTCGACCGCGTGGGACGGCGTCGCCGGCTCCGAGCTCGGCTCGGGCAAGGCCAAGCAGTGGTGCATCCCCTGGGGCTATGAGCTCAACAACATCACCTACAACCGCAACGTCTTCGACAAGGTCGGCGTCAAGCCGCCGAAGAACCTCGACGAGATGCTGGAGGTCGCGGCCAAGATCACCAAGGACGCCGGCGGTCCCTACGGCGTCGGCGTGCGCGGCTCGCGCTCCTGGGCGACCATCCATCCCGGTTTCCTGTCGGCCTATTCGAACTTCGGCCAGAAGGATTTCGTGATGGAGGGCGGCAAGCTGAAGGCCGCGATGAACACCAAGGCCTCGAAGGATTTCCACGACAAATGGGTCAAGATGATCCAGACCTCGGGCCCGAAAAACTGGTCGACCTACACTTGGTACCAGGTCGGCACCGATCTCGGCGCCGGCGCCTCGGGCATGATCTTCGACGCCGACATCCTCGGCTACTTCATGAACGGCGGCGACAACAAGGAGAAGGGGCATCTTGGCTATGCGCCGTTCGCGGCCAATCCGGCCGCCAAGGCGCCGACCCCGAACGTCTGGATCTGGTCGCTCGCGATGTCGAGCTTCTCCAAGCAGAAGGAGGCGGCCTGGCTGTTCATGCAGTGGGCGGCATCCGTCGAGCACGATCTGTTCGGCGCGCGCAAGATGGACTTCGTCAATCCGGTGCGCGCATCGGTGTGGAAGGACAGCGAATTCCGCGACCGCATCGCGAAATCCTATCCCGGCTATCTCGAGCAGCACGACATGTCGTCGCCCGGCGCCAAGATCTACTTCACGGCGCAGCCGCTGTTCTTCGACCTGACGACGGAATGGGCCGCTTCGCTGCAGAAGATGGTGGCCAAGGAGGTCAGCGTCGACGAAGGGCTCGACAAGCTCGCCGACAGCATCAACCGCCAGCTCAAGCAGGCCGGTCTCGGCTGACGGATCAACTGTGCGGTGCCTGATCCCCCGCACCGCACCCATCCGCCGGCTCGGACCCTTGTCCCATCCGAGCCGGCGGCGTTTGCCAGCCGAACGTGATCTCTTATCATCATGAGCATGGTCCAACTCCTCCAGACGAACGCGCAGGCAGCGCCGGCCAAACCAAGGCCGCGCGTGCGCCTCTTGCCCTATCTGCTCAGCCTGCCGGCGCTGCTCGTCTGCGTGGCGATCCTGGTTCCGTTCGTGACCGCGGCGGTCTACTCGCTGCAGCGCTACCGGCTGAACCTGCCTCATCTGCGCGGCTTCATCGGCCTCGGAAACTACATCGACTTCCTGTCCGACCCGGCGTTCTGGAATACGTTCCGCGTCTCGATCACCTATACTGTGGTCACGGTCGTGCTCGAGCTGCTGCTCGGTCTTGGCATCGCGCTGCTGCTGCGCCGGCCGACCCGCTTCCACAATGCAGTGTCGATCATGCTGCTGCTGCCGCTGATGACGGCGCCGGCGATCGCCGCGCTGATGTGGAAGCTGATGACCAATCCGAGCTTCGGCATCCTGTCCTATCTGGTCGGCCTGTTCGGCGTCACCGATTTCAAATGGGCCTCCGATCCATCGAGTGCGCTGTTCACGGTCGTGCTGGTCGATGTCTGGGTCTACACGCCGTTCATCATGATCCTGCTGCTGGCGGGGCTGCGCTCGCTGCCGCGGCAGCCGTTCGAAGCCGCGGCACTCGACGGCGTGCCGGCGAGCTTCGTGTTCTTCCGCATCACGCTGCCGATGCTGGCGCCCTACATCATCACGGCGTCGCTGTTCCGGCTGCTCGATTCGATCCAGCAGTTCGACATCATCTATGCGATGACGCAGGGCGGGCCGGGCGACCGGCTGATGGTGTTCCAGGTGCAGGCCTATCTGGAGTTCTTCCAGTACACCAATGTCGGCAGATCGGCGGCGCTGTTGATGATCCTCTGGCTCATCACCAACATCCTGTCGAACATCTTCATCAAGAACTGGCTGCGGCTGCGCGCGCGTGCGCACGGCCACGCGTGACGGGGAGAGGCGCAATGGAACATTCCAGCCTTGCCGGTCGCATCTTCCGCGGCGTGGCGCTCGCGCTGATCCTGATCTTCTTCATGTTTCCGATCGTCTGGATCTTCCTGATGTCGTTCCAGACCAATGAGCAGATCCTGCGGATCCCGCCGCGTATCCTGTTCGAGCCGACGCTTGCCAATTACGAGGCGCTGATCTCCGGCCAGCTGCGCACCGCGGCGGGCAATCTGCAGATCTCCTTCATGCGCAACCTCTTCAACAGCGTCGTGCTGTCGAGCGCGGCGGTGCTGCTGGCGCTGCTGCTCGGCGTCCCGGCGGCCTACGCCTTTGCGCGCTTCAAATTCCGCCTCGGCGAGAGCATCGCCTTCACGCTGCTGTCGTTCCGCTTCGCGCCGCCGCTGCTCGTGCTGCTGCCGCTGTCGCTGTACTACCAGGAGCTCGGACTGAACGACACCTATTTCGGGATCGTCTGGGTCTATCAGTTGATCGCGCTGCCGCTGATCCTGTGGATCGTGCGCGGCTATTTCGAGGATATCAGCCCTGATATCGAGCATGCCTACCGACTGGCCGGGCATTCCTGGCGCGAGGCCTTCACCAGGATCGCGGTGCCGCTGGCGGGGCCGGGGATCGCCGCGGCGGGGCTGCTGTCGTTCATCTTCTGCTGGAACAATTTCGTCTTCGCGCTGATCCTGGCCTCCGCCGACAAGCAGCCGGTGACGGTCGGCGCGCTCGCCTTCGTCACCGCGTCAGGTATACAGTACGGCCAGATCGCGGCGGCGATCGTGCTGTCGGTGACGCCGACCCTGTTGCTCGCGCTCTATGCACAGCGCTACCTGGTCGAGGGTCTCTCGCTCGGCGCGGTGAAAGGCTGATCCAATGGCGCGTCTCGAGATCAACTCGGTGAGCAAAGCATTCGGTGCGGCACGGCCCGCCGACGGATTGTCGCTGGCGGTCGAGCCAGGCGAGATCGTGGCGGTGTTCGGACCGTCCGGCAGCGGCAAGACCGTGCTGCTGCGCATGATCGCGGGCATGTTCGAGCCCGACGACGGCGACATCCTGGTCGGCGGCCGCTCGGTCGTCGGTGCTCCGCCCGAGCGGCGCGGGATCGGCATGGCATTCCAGAACTTTGCCTTGTTCCCGCACATGACCGCCCGCGACAATATCGCAAGCGGCCTGCGCGCCAGGGCCGGCGGCGGCGATGTCGCCGGTCGCGTTGCCGCGATCAGCAGGCTGCTCAAGATCGAGCACGTGCTCGGTCACGCGCCGCGCGAATTGTCGAACGGACAGAAGCAGCGCACGGCGCTGGCACGGGCGCTGATCGGCAATCCGGATGTCCTGCTGCTGGATGATCCCCTGCGCAATGTCGACGCCAAGCTGCGCTACGAGATGCGGCTCGAGCTGCCGAACCTGCTGCGTCGCGGCACTGCCGCGGTGCTCTACGTGACCCAGGACTATCGCGAGGCGATGGCGATCGCCGACCGCATCGCGGTCTTGATCGACGGCCGGCTCGCGCAGGTCGCGACGCCGACCGATATCTATGCCCAACCCGCATCGGTCGCGGTCGCGCGCCTGTTCGGCGATCCGACCGTCAACCTCGCGGAAGTCTCGCCAGTAGCGGAGCACGGCATGCTGTCGGCTGACATCGCCGGCGCCAGGATCCGGCTCGGCGCGGCCGATGGCGCAGCACCTGCCGGTGCATGTTGGCTGGGCGTCCGGCCCGAGGATCTCGTGGTCTCGTCTGCATCCACCGACGACGCCATCCCGGCGCGCATTCTCGCGATCACGCCGATGCACGAGAAGGCGGTGCTGCTGCTCCGTCTTGCCGACGGCACGGAGTGGCTGGCGGCGCTACCGCCGGATGCGCCGCAAGGCGCGGCTGACGATGCTATTTTCGTTCGCTTTGCGCCCGACGCCGCGATGCTGTTCGATCGCGCCACCGGGCTGCGGATCGGGGCGTCGCACCGGCTCAAGGCGGCATAGGAGCGAATGGTCATGGACACGCTCGAGCTTCGAGGCATCGACAAGGTCTATCGCAGCCGCGGCAAGGAGCCGGTGCACGCGGTGCGCGCGCTCGACATGGCGGTCGAAAAAGGCGAGATCGTCGCACTGCTGGGATCGTCGGGCTGCGGCAAGACCTCGACATTGCGCATGATCGCAGGCTTCGAGGACGTCTCCGCCGGATCGATCGCGCTCGGCGGGCGGCGGATCCACGAGCTGCCGCCGGCGCGGCGCAAGGTCGCGATGGCGTTCGAGGGCTACTCGCTCTATCCGCCGCTCACGGTCCGCGAGAACATCGCGTTCGCGCTGAAATCTGCCCAGTTGCCGCGAGCCGAGGTGACGCGTCGCGTCGGCGAGATCGCCCGTCTGGTCGAGATCGAGGACATCCTCGACAGCTATCCGCGCGCGATCTCAGGCGGCCAGCAGCAGCGCGTGTCGCTGGCGCGGGCGCTGGTGCGCGACGCCGATCTCTATCTGCTCGATGAGCCAATGGGGCAGCTCGAACCGCAGCTGCGCGCGGTGCTGCGCGGCCGGATCAAGAGCCTGCTTGCCGAGCGCGGCATGACCGCGATCTTCGTCACCCACGACCAGACCGAAGCGAGTGCGCTGGCCGACCGCATCGCTGTCATGGAAGGCGGCCTGCTGCAGCAGTTCGCCAGCGAGAAGGAGCTGAAGGGCCGACCGGCCAATCTGTTCGTTGCAAGCTTCATCGGCGAGCCGCCGATGAACCTGCTCGACGCCGAGGTGACGCGGTCCGATGGCGGCTTCCGTCTGTCGGTCGGAACCGACATGGGTTTCGATATCGCCGGCGCCGGACTCGACGTTGAGGCGGCGAAGACGCTCGCGGCCACGCCGCAGGTGCGGATCGGCATTCGTCCGCAGAAGATCGTGGTCGGGACCGGTGACGTCAGGGTCAAGGTCGTCTCCAACCAGTGGCTCGGCGATCAATCGCATGTCGCCGGCGATTGCGGTGGCCGCATGCTGATCGCGGTCATACCGGGCCGTGTCGCCGCGCGGCCGGGAGAGATCATCTCGTTTGCGCTGGAGCCGCGTCACCTGCACATCTTTGGCAGCGACGGAACCTACATTCGCCATGCGGAGGGAGCGTGACGATGACCGCTTCGGCCAGCCGCGACGTTATCATCGGCATTGACGCCGGCACCTCCCTGATCAAGGCGGTGGCGTTCACGCTGACCGGCGAGCAACTCGCAGATGTCTCGCGGCCGAATGCGTACAGCAGCCTGGCCGGCGGCCATGTCGAGCAGGACATGGCGCAGACCTGGAGCGATACGGTCGCGGTCATTCGTGCGCTGGCGAAGTCCGTGCCTGACCTGTCGGCGCGGATCGCGGCCGTCGCGGTGACCGGGCAGGGCGACGGCACCTGGCTGATCGATGACGACGGCCGGCCGGTCGCGCCGGCGCTGCTGTGGCTCGACTCGCGCGCCGGGCGGCTGGTCGAGGCGATTCGCGGTGGCGAGCACAACGCGATCCTTTACCGTCGAACCGGCTCCGGGCTCAATGCCTGCCAGCAAGGGCCGCAACTGGCGTGGCTGCAGGCCCACATGCCCGACACGATCGCCAGCGCGACCACGGCCTTCCACTGCAAGGACTGGCTTTATTTCCTGCTCACCGGTGAACGCGCAACCGATCCGTCGGAAGCCACGTTCTCCTGCGGCGATTTCCGCAAGCGAGCATTCGACGCAGAGACCGCGCGGTTGATCGGTATCGCCGACCTGACGCGCCTGTTCCCGCCGGTCGTTGACGGCGCGGTCATGACGCATCCGCTGACCGCGGCCGCCGCCATCGAGATCGGCCTGCCGGAAGGTGTGCCGGTCTGCCTCGGCTATGTGGACGTGATCTGCAATGCGCTCGGCGCCGGGCTCTACGATCCGTCACCCGATGTCGGCTGCACCATCATCGGGTCGACCGGCATGCATATGCGGCTGGTACCGAGCGCCGACGCGGTGACACTGAATCGGGAGGCAACCGGCTATACCATGCCGTTCCCCGTGCCCGGTCATTATGCCCAAATGCAGTCCAACATGGCGGCGACGCTGAACATTGACTGGATGCTCGATCTCGCCTGCGACATGCTGGCGGCGGAAGGCGTGACGCGCACGCGCGCCGAACTGATCCGCCGGCTCGACGATCAGGTGCTGCGGGCGAGGCCCGGCGAGGTGCTGTTCCACCCGTTCATCTCCGATGCCGGCGAGCGTGGTCCGTTCGTCGCGCATGAGGCCAGCGCGCAATTCTTCGGCTTGCGGTCGCGCCACCGCTATGGCGACCTGATGCGCGGCGTGATGGAGGGCCTGGCCTTCGCCGCACGGGATTGTTACACGGCGATGGGGTCGCTGCCGCGCGATGTCAGGATCACAGGCGGCGCGGCGAAGAGCCGTGCGCTTGGCGCCATCCTCGGGGCCGCGCTGGATTGCGACGTCCGGATCTGCAGCCGCGCCGAGGCCGGCGCCGCGGGCGCTGCGATGATCGCGGCGGTCGCGATCGATGCCTATCCCGACATGCGCGCCTGCGCCGAGCAGTGGGTCGCGCCGCATCTCAGTGCGCCGCAATCGCCGGACGCTGCGCTGGCGAAGCGCTATGCCAGCATCTTCCCGACCTATCTCGAGGCAAGGCTGGCGTCGCGGCCGGTCTGGAAGCAACTCGCTGCGCTGCGCGCCGGAGGCGATCATGTCTAAGTCCATCGCCATTGTCGGCGACCGCTTCATGCTGCCCTCGGTGTTCGCCGAGCACATCCGGTCAGCCTGCGGCGATGGCGTCGATATCCGCACCCTGGAGCAGCCGTGGCCGGACGAGCCGATGGAGCACGGTTACGCCGGCTCGAAGCTCGACGGTCTGAAGGAATTCATGGGGCAGCCCGACGAGATCATCGGCTTCATCGGCGATGCCGAACTGCTCGTCACCCATCTGGCGCCGATCTCGCGGTCGATGCTGGAGCGGTTGCCGAAGCTGAAGTTCATCGCGGTGTCGCGCGGCGGCCCGGTCAACATCGACATGCAGGCGGCGCGCGACCACAACGTGCTGGTGGTCAATACGCCCGGCCGCAATGCGGGTGCGGTCGCGGAGTTCACGATCGGCGCCATTCTGGCCGAGACACGCCTGATCCGCAGTGGTCACGAGGCGCTGCGAGGCGGGGAATGGCGCGGCGATCTCTATCGCGCCGACCGCACCGGGCGCGAGCTCGGCGAGATGACGGTCGGCATTGTCGGCTACGGCGCGATCGGCAGCCGCGTGGTCAAGCTGCTGAAGGCCTTCGGCTGCAAGATCCTGGTCGCCGATCCCTATGTCCAGCTCAGCGCCCAGGACCGCAATGACGGCGTCGAGCATGTCGCGCTCGGCGAATTGCTCGGCCGCGCCGACGTCGTCACGCTGCACGCCCGGGTGACGCCGGAGACCACCCGTTTCATCGGGCGCGAGGCTCTGGTGCGGATCAAGCCGGGCGCGTTCCTGATCAACACCGCGCGCGGTCCGCTGGTCGACTACGAAGCGCTGCATGATGCGCTGGCATCGGGGCATCTCGGCGGCGCCATGCTCGACACCTTCGCGGTCGAGCCGGTTCCGGCGGACTGGCCGCTCTTGCGACTTCCCAACGTCACGCTGACGCCGCACATCGCCGGCGCCTCCGTGCGTACCGTCACCGTGGCCGCTGGGCAGGCGGCCGAAGAGGTTCGTCGCTTCCTGGCCGGCGAGCCGCCACGCAATCCGTGCTGAAGAGAAAGGCAGTTCGTATGACCCGTGAGGAACGACAGTTGCGCGAGGCGATCATCGCCAAGTGCCAGTGGATGAATGCGTCGGGTCTCAACCAGGGGACATCGGGCAACATCTCCGCCCGCTACAAGGACCGGATGCTGATCACGCCGTCGGCGACCCCCTACGATTCGATGAAGCCGGAGATGATCGCCTCGATGCCGCTCGAGGGCGACTATGGTGCGTGGGAGGGGCCGCTGCAGCCGTCCACCGAATGGCGCTTCCATCTCGACATCACGCGCGCCCGGCCCGATGTCGGCGCCATCGTCCATACTCACTCGACTTACGCGACCGTGCTCGCGATCGCGCGCAAGCCGATCCCGGCCTGCCATTACATGATGGCGGCGTTCGGCGGTACCGAAATCCGCTGCGCCGGCTATGCGCGCTACGGCACCAAGGAATTGTCCGATCATGCGATTGCGGCGCTCGAAGGCCGCAATGGCTGCCTGCTCGCCAATCACGGCATGATCGCGCTCGGCGCCAATCTCGACAAGGCGATGTGGCTCGCGGTCGAGCTCGAGACCATCGCGCGTCAGTACTACCTCTCGCTGGCGCTCGATTCGCGCGTCATCCTGACCGACGAGGAGATTGCCGACACCGCGAAGGGGTTCTCCACTTACGGTCTGCAGGCGCCGAAGCCGAACAAGGCCCGCGCGACCGCAAAGGCGGCGCCGCGCCGCGCCGAGAAAAGGCGCAGCAGCAAGCGATGACGGGCACTGCGCCGGTCGCAGGTACGGATCACGGGCTGGTCGATATCGCCATCATCGGTGGCGGCATCAACGGTGCCGGCATCGCCCGCGACGCCGCCGGCCGCGGCTTGAAGGTGCTGCTCTGCGAGAAGAATGATTTCGCCGAGGGCACCTCGTCGCGCTCGGGCAAGCTGATCCATGGCGGACTGCGCTATCTCGAATATTACGAGTTCCGCCTGGTGCGCGAGGCGCTGATCGAGCGCGAGGTGCTGCTCGCGTCGGCGCCGCATATCATCTGGCCGATGCGCTTCGTGCTGCCGCATTCGCCGGAGCAACGGCCGGCGTGGCTGGTCCGCACCGGCCTGTTGCTCTACGACCATCTCGGTGGCCGCAAGCAACTGCCGGCGAGCCGCAGCCTGGATCTGTCGTGCGCTCCGGAGGGCGCGCCGCTGCGTCGGGAGTTCCGGCGAGGCTTCGAATATTCGGACTGCTGGGTCGATGACAGCAGGCTGGTGATCCTCAATTTGATCGATGCCGCGCAGAACGGCGCCTGCATCCTGCCGCGCACGCGGGCGGTGCGCGCACGCCGCGACGGCGGGACCTGGCTGCTCGAAATGCACGGCGACGACGGCACAACGCAGGTCGTGCGGTCGCGCGCGCTGGTCAACGCCGCCGGGCCGTGGGTTCAGGATGTCATCCAGGGCGTGGCGGGCCTGAACTCGGCCCAGAGCGTACGGCTGGTCAAGGGCAGCCATATCGTGGTGCCGAAATTCTGGAGCGGGCCGCAGGCCTATCTGCTGCAGAACAGCGATCGCCGGGTGATCTTCGTCAATCCCTATGAGGGCGATCTCGCATTGATCGGCACCACGGACATTCCCTATCACGGCCGCGCCGAGGACGTCGCGATCGGCGAGGACGAGACCGATTACCTGTTGCAGATCTTGCGCCGCTATTTCCGAACGCCGCCGCAGGCCGGCGAGATCGTGCATGCGTTCTCCGGGGTCCGGCCGCTCTACGACGACAACGCCGACAATCCGTCGGCCGTGACGCGCGACTATGTGTTCGAGGTTCATGGCGCGCAGGATGTGCCGCCGCTGCTGTCGATCTTCGGCGGCAAGATCACGACCTACCGCCGGCTGGCGGAGCAGGCGCTGCAGCGCCTCGCGCCGTGGTTTCCGAAGCTGTCGTCGGCCTGGACCGCGGATCGGCCGCTGCCGGGCGGCGACATCGGCGGCAGCTTCGATGAGTTCGCAAATCGGCTGGCACGCGACTATCCCGATTTGCCGCGAACGCTCATCCATCACTATGCGCGTCTTTATGGGACGCGCGCGCGCCAACTGCTGGGTCCGGTCCGCCGCGCCGTAGACCTCGGCCGTCATTTCGGCGGTGAGTTCTATGAATGCGAAGCGGTGTATCTCCGCAAGAATGAGTGGGCCAGGCGGCCTGCCGACTTCCTGGACCGGCGCACCAAGCACGGCTTGCACTTGACGCCCGCGCAGCGGGTCGCGTTCGAGAGCTACCTCTAGGACGCGATTTGCGTCCAGGTGCGTCACGCAATCGTTTTCAAATACAGGCTCGGATCGAAATATTTGCTTGCCGGGGTAAAGTCCTTGATGCCGGCATTGGCCATGAAGAAGTCGGTCGATTGCTGCAGCCAGTTGGTGACCGTGCCGTCGGAATACATCCGCTTCCAGTCCCGCGACGAGAACATCTTCTGCGCCTTGAACGATTCGTCGATGTCGGCCATCGGCGTCTGGCTGTAATGGCCCTTCTGCAGCTTTTCCATCGCTTCGGTACTGTTCGCGATGATGTAGTCATTGGCATCGGCCCAGCCACGGATCAGCTTCGCCAGCGTTTCCTTGTTGGGCTCGTAATAGTCGTTGGCCGCGGCCCAGCCGCCGATGATCGCGGCCTTTGGATAATAGGCTGAGGCGTCGGCGAGCTTGACCGCGCCCGGCACCTTGTCGCGAACCGTCACGTTGAAAGGCACCCAGAGCGCGACGGCAGGCACCGCCCCTGAAATGAAGGCGGTTACGGCGGCCGGCATGGTCTGGTTGACGAGCTCGACCTGTTTGGGATCGACCTTGTTCGCGCGCAGCGCGGTGTCCAGGAACACATGCGCGGTGGTGCCGGTCGCAGTTGCGATCCGCTTGCCCTTCAGATCCTCGAATGACTTGATGCCCTGATCGCCGCGCACCCAGAGCTGTGCGGTCGCGACCTCGATGTCGTTGATGAGGAAGACCTTGCCCTGGCCCCGGGCGGGGAAGTTCGAGAGCACGGCGCCCGTCGCCAGCACGTCGAGGCTGCCGCCGATCAGCGCCTGGAAGATTTCGAGGCCGGTATTGAACTGCCGCAGCTCGAGATCCAGTCCCTGCTTTTCGAAGGAACCGCGGTCCATGCCGGTCCAGATCTGGCCGTCGACGGCAACGGTGTGCAGATAGCCGACCCGAACTTTTGTTTTTGCCTGAGCAATCGCAGGGGCTGCGGCGGTGAAGGACCCCAGGGCAAGCCCGGCCGTCGTGGTCAGAAATTGTCGCCGATCCATAGGTCGTCCTCCGCTGTGTTGTTATTCCGAGAATGAGACCGGACGCATCTGCGCCTGCTGGGCGCGATACTCGTCCATCACCAGATGCTTGATATAGCTTCGCAACTCGCCGAATTCGGGCCGTTCCTGGATCGATTCATCGCGCGGATAGGCGAACGGCACGTCGATGATCTGCCTGATCCGCGCCGGCCGCGCGGTCACGACCACGATGCGGGACGCGAGATAGATCGCCTCCTCCACGGAGTGGGTGATCAGCATGACCGTCTTGCCTTCGGTCTGGAGCACCTTGAGCAGCAGGTTCTGCATGTTGGAACGGGTCTGGGCGTCGAGCGCACCGAACGGCTCGTCCATCAGCAGGAACTGCGGCTTGACCGCGTAAGCCCGCGCGATCGCGAGCCGCTGCCGCATGCCGCCGGACAAGTGCTTCGGATAGGAGTTGGCGAAGTCGGACAGCCCCATCAGGCCGAGATAGTGATCGCAGATCGAATCACGCTCGCCGGCCGCGACGTGATTGGCCCGGAGCGTCAGGCCGAAAGCGATGTTCTGTTTCACCGTCAGCCACGGGAAGACGCCATATTCCTGGAAGATGACGCCGCGCTCGGGACCAGGACCCGTGACGGGCCGCCCGTCGAACAGCACGCTTCCGGTCGTCGGCTTCTGGAAGCCCGCGAGCATGCTCATCATCGTGGTCTTGCCGCAGCCTGAAGGGCCGATCACTGCGATGAAATCGCCATCGCTGATATCGTAGCTGACATCCTCGACGACGTTGAGGCGTCCCTTCGGGGTCTCGAAGGCAAGCGAAACCTTGTCGAATTGTGCACGCGTGGTCATGCGATGGCCCGATCCTGCCAGACCAGCAACCGGGCCGTGATCTTGCGCAGGATCATGTCCATGATCAGCGCGATCAGGCCGATGCAGATGATGCCGACATAGATGACGTCGAGCAGGAAGTAGGTCGACGCATTCTGGATCATGGCGCCAAGCCCACGCTGGGCCGCGATCAGTTCGGATGCCACCAGCGTCGCCCAGGCCACGCCAAGCGCGACCCGCAGCGCGGTGAGGATGTGCGGAACGGTGAGGGGAATGATCACCTTGCGAAAGATTTCCGCCTGATTGGCGCCTAGCGTCTGCGCCACGCGGATATAGAGCGGCGTGATCTGCGAGACCCCCTCATACATGACGATCACGCCGGAGAAGAACGAGGCGTAGAACAGGATGACGAGCTTTGCGAGCTCGTCCACGCCGAAATAGACGATGACGAGCGGGATCAGCGCGATCGGCGGCAGCGCGCGGAAGAAATTGATCATAGGGTCGGCGAAGGTGCGGGCCGGGCGATACCATCCGAGCAGAAAGCCGACCGGCACCGCGACCAGAATTCCAAGCGAGACGCCGAAAAAGACGCGCCTGGTCGAGGCGAAGATGTCGATCAGGAGGCCTTCCTTGGTGAGAAGCTCGACGAACTTCGCGGCGACCTGGTGCGGGGCGGGGATCAGCGATGCGTTGACGAAGCCGCTCCAGCGCACGGCATACCAGAGCAGGATCGCACCGACCCACGGTATCAACCCGAGACCAAAGCGTCTCACGCCAGCTCCGTCCATTCGACGCGTCCACCCAGATTGCAGTTGATGTTTGCCCAAGTCATATTATAAATAGGATGACCATACAAGCGCCGCTTTGGTCGTAGGCGCCGCAGGTTTCCGCGCATGACATCGCCGCCTTTCACCATCCGGAGCGTCCAGGCCTTTGGCTTTCGCTATCCTCTGACGACACCGGTCATCACCTCGTTCGGGCGGATGGGGGACCGGCCTGCCGTGTTCGTTCGGGTCGAGGACACGGACGGTTACGTGGGCTGGGGCGAGGTCTGGTGCAACTTTCCGGCGCCGGGCGCCGAGCATCGTGTTCGGCTGGTCAATGAGGTCCTGGCACCGGCGCTTGTCGGATTCAGGGCAAGCGAACCTGGTGCCGCATTCGAGCGACTGACGCAGGGAACTTCGGTGCTCGCGTTGCAATCCGGCGAAGCGGGCCCATTCGCGCAATCGATCGCCGGCATCGATCTCGCCGTCTGGGATCTCCATGCGCGCCGCCGGAACGTTGCGTTGTGGGAATTGCTCGGCGGATCGCGGAGCCGGATCAAGGTCTATGCCAGCGGTATCAATCCGGTCGGATCGGAGCGAGCGGCGGAAGCGGCGCTCGGCCGCGGCTATCGCGCCTTGAAGCTGAAGATCGGCTTCGATCCGGCAGACGACCGGGCCAACCTCGCCGCGCTGCGCGACCTCGTCGGCAATGGCATGCTTGCGGCCGATGTCAACCAGGGTTGGACCATCGCGCAGGCGCTCGAGCGTGCGCCGCAGCTCGAGCCGTTCGGCCTTGCCTGGCTCGAGGAGCCGATCCGCGCGGACCGTCCGCGGCAGGAATGGAAGCAGCTGCACGAGACGATCCGTTTTCCGCTCGCGGCCGGTGAGAACATCGCGAGCTACGCCGGCTTTGCCGAGGTGCTGAGCGAGCCGGTTCTCGGTGTCGTCCAGCCTGACATCGCCAAGTGGGGCGGGCTTTCGGCTTGCGCCGGCATCGCCCGCGACATCCTGACGTCAGGCAAGATGTTCTGTCCGCACTATCTCGGCGCCGGCATCGGCCTGTTGGCGTCGGCGCATCTGCTGGCGGGCGTCGGCGGCGAGGGATTGCTGGAGGTCGACAGCAACGAGAACCCGCTGCGGGATCAATTCTGCGGCCCCGTGCTTCACGTCAGCGATGGAATGATCGAGCTCGGCGACGAGGCGGGTCTCGGCATTGCGCCCGATCTTGCCTCGATCGAACAATACCGGACCGCGTGATGTCGGGGCTTGGCTACGATTACATCATCGTCGGTGCGGGGTCGGCCGGCTGTGTGGTCGCAAACAGACTGTCGGCCGATCCTGCCTGCCGCGTGTTGTTGCTCGAAGCCGGCGGATCGGACCGGAATTTCTGGCTCAAGCTGCCGGTCGGGTATTACCGGACCATCTACGACGAGCGCTTCTCGCGCCTGTTCAAGACCGAGCCGTCGGAAGGAAGCGGCGGCCGCGCCATCGTCTGGCCGCGTGGCCGCGTGCTCGGCGGATCGTCGTCGATCAACGGCCTGATCTTCATCCGCGGCCAGCACGAGGATTTTGACGACTGGGAACGTCTCGGCGCCGACGGCTGGAACTATCGCGACGTCCTGCCCTATTTCCGGCGCTACGAGCGCTATCGCGGCGGCGAGA
Source organism: Bradyrhizobium sp. KZN70725 (assembly GCF_055264925.1). Classification (NCBI taxonomy): domain Bacteria; kingdom Pseudomonadati; phylum Pseudomonadota; class Alphaproteobacteria; order Hyphomicrobiales; family Nitrobacteraceae; genus Bradyrhizobium; species Bradyrhizobium sp. KZN70725. The sequence goes on along the minus strand of NZ_JBUYWT010000008.1, from coordinate 159,764 downwards.
GCCAGTTTCACGGCGGCCTCGGTGAGTTCGAGGTCTCCGACCTCCGGAACGACAACCCGGCGTCGAGGGCCTGGGTAGAGGCGGGCGTGCAGTTCGGCCTGCCGCGCAATCCCGACTTCAACGGCGCGACGACGCTTGGCGTCGGTGCCTATCAGCTTGGCATCGGGCGGCATTGGCGGACCAGCTCGGCATCCGCCTTTCTTCGACCGATTGCCGACCGGCGCAACCTGACCATCATCACGCATGCGCAGGTGAGCAAAGTCATTTTCAACGGCCGCGTCGCGATCGGCGTCGAGTGGATCAGCAAAGGGCAGGTTCATCGCGCGACAGCCGATCGCGAGGTGATCCTGTCGGGCGGCGCGCTGCAATCGCCGCAAATCCTCCAGCTTTCCGGGATCGGTCCGGCCGACCTGCTTCGCAAGCACGGCATTGCCGTCGCCACCGACTCGCCCGAAGTCGGCTCCAATCTGCAGGACCACTACCAGGCGCGGCTGATCGTGCGCCTGAAGGAGCGGATCTCGCTCAATGACCAGGTCCGCCATCCTGTCGAACTCGCGAAGATGGGGTTGCAATGGATGCTGGCCGGGCGAGGGCCGTTGACGGTGGGGGCGGGACAGGTGGGCGGAGCGGCCTGTACCGAATATGCGGTCGGCGGCCGTCCCGACGTGCAGTTCAACGTGATGCCGCTCTCCGTCGACAAGCCCGGCGAACCCCTCCACAGCTATTCCGGCTTCACGGCCTCGGTCTGGCAATGCCACGGCCGGTCGCGCGGACAGCTCGCGATCCGCTCGGCCGATCCGTTCGAGCAGCCGCTGATCGCGCCCAATTATTTCGCCGAGGAGATCGACCGCAAGACCATTGTTGCCGGCCTGAAGATCTTGCGCGAGATCTATCAGCAAAAGGCGTTCCGCCCGCTCTGGGACGTCGAAATGGTGCCGGGCGAGGCCGCAAGTAACGATGCCGGGCTGTGGGAGTTTGCGCGCAACACCGGCGGCACGGTGTTTCACTGCGTGGGCACCTGCCGCATGGGCAGCGACGAGCGGGCAGTCCTCGATCCGCAGCTGCGGGTGCGCGGCGTCGAGCGGCTGCGCGTGATCGACGCCTCGGTGATGCCGCAGATCACCTCGGCCAACACCAATGCGACCAGCCTGATGATCGGGGAACGCGGTGCAGCCCTTGTCATGCCGTGATTGGGCCGCTTGATTTCCGGAGGGCGAGATGGAATTGAGTTCCGACAGTCGCGTCCCCAAATACGCGCAGATTGCCGATATCTTTCGCCAGCGGATTGCGCGCGGTGTCTGGAGTCAAGGTTTTCGCCTGCCGGCCAACGAGGATCTGGCGGCCGAGTTCGGCGTCTCGCGCGTCACCATCAGGCAGGCCGTTGAGTTGCTCGCCCGCGACGGTGTCATTGAGGCGCAGCAAGGCCGCGGCACCTTCGTCACCGGGACTGTACGACAGGACCGCTGGCTCAAGGTCGAGACCACACTGTCCGATCTCGCGGACATGTACCGCGACACCTCGCCGGAGATCATCAACATCTCGGAAAGCCGGAGCGATGCGCCGTTGCTTCCAGAAGACGGCAAGCCGGCCGAGAAATATGTCTTCATGCGCCGTCTGCACTCGCGCCAGAAGCAGCCTTATTGCGTCATTTCCATCTATCTCGATGAGAAGATCTTTCGCAGGTCTCCCAAGCGCTTTCGCAACGAGACGGTGATCCCGATCCTCAACGATCTCAGGGATCCGGCGATCGCCAGCGCCCGCCAGACATTGACCATCGGAACCGCGGACATCGAGGCGGCGCGGCTGCTACGCGTGCCTTTGAATTCGCCGGTCGCCGAAGTCCGCCGTGTCTTCACGGCGAGCGATCGCACCGTGATCTATCTCGGTGAAGTCACCTATCGCGGCGATTTTGTGCGGATCGATATGGATCTAAGGCCATAGCGCGCAAGCATCACCGCGAAAACAGCTCCTGGTTCCGGCGTTCGAGCTCTTCCCCATAGGTGCGCAGCACATGGGATTCGCTTAAGGTACCAATCGTGACGCGGTGGTCGGCACGGTCAATGACCGCGAGGACGTCGGCTTCGCTCCGTTCAAAGGCCTTCAGGATCTCGCGAACCGACGTGGTCGGAAGCAGGTACTCATCCTGCTGCTGGGCCAGCGACCCGAGCGGATCGTCGTCCCGATTGGTGACGGAATGCAGCGTCGCCGCCGCAACGATGCCGGCATAGCTGCCGTTCGGATCGCGCAGCACGACCTGTCGGACCTGGGCCGGCGAGAACAGCTTCTGCGCCTCGCCGATCGGCATGGTCGTCAGTGCATTCTCGAAGTCGGCGCGCATCAGGGAGGCCGCGCTCATCTGACGGACCCAACCGATGTCCTGCGGACCGCGGATCACCTCGCCGCGCAGATGGAAGCGCCATGTCGCAAAACTGTAGCCGAACAACTCGCGGACGATGAGCGCGCAGACCGATGATGCGACCACCGCCCCGACGGTCACGGAGAAATCGCCGGTGATTTCGAGCGCGAGACAAACCATGCTGAACGGTGCGCCCAGTACGCCGGTTCCGAGTGCGGCGAGAGCCGCGATGGCAGCGGTGCCGGGCTGAAGCGCGAGCGTGGGGAAGGGGCCGGTCAGCACGACGCTGTAGAGCTGCCCGATCAGCGCGCCGAGCAGCAGCGAGGCGAAGAACAGTCCGCCGCGAAAGCCGGAGCCGAGCGAGACGGCCGATGCCAGGATCTTGAGCACGATGGTCGTCGTGAGCAGGAGCCAGCTCGGATTGCTGACCAGCAGGATTTGCATTGCGCCGTGGCCGGCGCCGAGCACGGTCGGCGTCAGCAGGGCGAGGCCGCCGAGCAGCAGACCGCCGAGGATCGGGCGCACGAAGCCGCTGAAAAGCGTGACCCGCTGAAAGCAACGTTCGGAAAATGCGACCGCGAGCATGACGAGGATGCTGACGAATGCGCAAATGATGCCGATCAGCACGGTCTGTCCGATCATCTCGACGGACACGGGCGATGGGAAGCCCGGCACCATCAGAAAGGACTGATGCGTCAACCCCCGCGCCACCAGCCAGGCCGTGACGGCGCTGGCGATGACGGGCACGAGGGCGGCCGAGGTGTAGGCTCCCAGCACGACCTCGAAGGCATAGAAGGCGCCGGCCAGTGGAGCCGAAAAGGCTGCGCTGATCGCCCCCGCCGCGCCGCAGGCCACCAACAGCCGCATGTCGTTGCGGCGGGCGGCGAGGCGCTGGCCGACATGGGAGCCAAACATCGAGCAGATTTGCGTGTATCCCGCTTCCAGTCCGACCGATCCGCCGAACCCGTTGGACAGCAGAGTCTGGATCGAGATCAGCAGGCTGCCGCGGAACGACACCCGGCCGCCATAGAGCGCGTTGGCTTCGATCGCGTCAGCGAGCTGCTGTCCCTTGACGCGCCGCGCGAAGTACAGCCCGATCAGCGCCAGGACCAGGCCGCCAACTGCCGGGATCAGCAGGGTGCGCTGCCAGGAAATCACGCCGGTGGCGCTCAGATGTGCGTCGAGGGGAATGTCGAACAGCAGCGCGTGCGAAGCCTGGCTGAGGCCCGAGATCGCGGCAACGAGGACGCCGCTCAGCAACCCGACGACAATGCCGACCAGCACGAGGCCGGTCTCGCGATTGCGCACGAAATTGCGCAAGAACTGCGGCAACAGACGGGTGCCGGGAGCAGGGGCCGGCTTCGCGGCATTTGTCGCCAGCGTCATCCTATGCCGAATCCCGCAGCTGCCCGGTGCGCACGACACGGAAGCCGGTCGTGCCCGACGAGCCGACCGGCGCGTTCGGGTTTCGCGCTGCGAAGCGGTGGCGGCTGCCGTGGGACTCGAGGCAGGATTCACCGCGCGTCGAGCGGTTCGGTGCAGGCTCGCGATTCAAGGGGACTCCCGACGGTGCGAGGCGGTCCTCGTACCATTCCCAAACATTTCCGGCGACATTATGCAGGCCGTATCCGTTGGTTTCTTGGCTCATCCGGCAAGAAACCCGCCATCCACCGCGACGACGGTGCCGGTCGCATATTGTGATGCCGGCATGCAGAGGAATGCGACGGCTCCCGCAATGTCCTCCGGCTGACCCCACCGCTTGAACGCGGTGCGGTCGGCGATGCGCTGATAGTGCGCGCGATCGGTGCGGCCGGCCGCATTGATCGCCGTTTCGATATAGCCGGGCGCAACCGCATTGACCCGGATGCCTTGCTCGGCCCATGCCAACGCGAGCGCCTTGGTCAGCATCACGACACCGCCCTTGCTGGCGCAATAAGCCGGGATTCGCGGCAGCGCCAAGGTCGCGTTCATCGAGGCAAGATTGACGATCGAGCCCTTGCTCTCGGCGAGAAGCGGGCGGAACGCCATGCAGGTTCGAAAAGTGCCCGTGAGATTGACGTCGAGCACCTTCATGAAGGTCTCGATCTCGTATTCCTTGTCGCGGGCGAGGATTCCCGCGCAGTTGACCAGCGCATCGACGCGCTTTTGCTGTCGGGCAAAAGAAGCGACAGCGTCGTCGTTCGTGACGTCGAGCGTCGCGAGTGTGAGTCCGGCGCGCGATTTCAGCAAAGTGCGCGCCAGATCGGTCTCGTTGGCCGCCGTTGCGGTCACTGTCGCGCCGAGGTCGCAAAACTGATTGCTGATTGCGGCGCCAATGTCGCCGGCGCCGCCGATCACCACGGCATGGAAGTCGGACGCAAGAGAGAAGTTTGAGCGCATTGGAGGGGTCTCGCTTCAGGATTTGAGAGGGGGAGCCGTCGATTCACGGACCACCAGGGAGAAGTCGATCTCGCGATGCATGATGGTCTGCTCGCCGGCGAGGCTGCGCACCAGATATTCCCCGGCGCGCTGCCAGGTTTCTCCGGTCGGTACGTGGATCGTGGTCAGGCTCGGCCGCAAGTGGCGGCTCCAGTCGAGATCGTCGAAGCCGACCACCGACAGGTCACGCGGCACCGAAAATCCATCGCGCTCCGCCTCGAGCAACACGCCGTAGGCGATCACATCGTTGCCGCAGACGACGGCGGTCGGACGATCCTTCAGGTTGAGGAGATAGCGGGCCGCTTCGCGCGCGTCATCCAGCGTGTAGGGCACCTCGACATGCCATTGCGGCGGAAGCTCCAGGCCGTTCTCGGTGAGCGCGCGGCGAAAGCCGGCGACGCGAGCGCTGGCGCGGTCGTTGTTGCGCTGGAGCGCCGAGACGATCCCGATGCGGCGGTGGCCAAGCTCGATGACATGCGCAGCGGCGCGATGGGCGGCCGCTTCGTTGTTGGTTCCGACGCACGGGTGGGGTCGATCAGGCTGGTAGATGCCGACATTGATGAAGGGAACCGCGTTGTCCGCAAGCAACTTGCGCAGTCCCTCGTGATGGCAATCACCGCGCAGCACAAGTCCATCGACGCCGCGGCTGATCAAATTGCGCGCTTGCTGCAATTCGACGTCGAGATCGTAGCCGCTCGTGGTGAGAAACAGCATGTATCCGACCGAGGAGAGATACTGCTGCAGCGAGGCGATGCCGCGCGCGAACATCGTGTTGTCGATGGTCGGAACGATCGCGCCAAGCGTGCGCGAGCGCCGTGACGACAGGATGCGCGCCGGCGCATGCGGAATGTAGCCGAGCGCGTCGATGGCCTGTTCGATGCGCGCCCGCAGGGAAGGGCTCACCGCATCGGGATTGTTGAGCGCGCGCGACACCGAGGCCGTTGAGACGCCGGCACGGGCTGCGACGGCGCGGATGCCCTGTTTCACGGATTTGGCGTTGGTCAATCGTATCAATGTAACGTTACATTCGATGGGGCAAACCGCGTGGTAGCGGCAATCTCGTAAATTTGCCGCAGAATATCCGGTTTGTCCATTGCTTGACACAACCGATGTGAGGTCTAGATTGTAACCGTTTTCAAGCCGCGTTCAAAATGGCCCGCCAGCTTAAGGCGGCCAGCCGGGGAGGAGAGTTCGATGAAGGTCAGGATGCTCGCGACGCACGTCGCGTTGCCCGTTCTCGCGCTTGTCGCCGTCAGCGCGCAGGCTCATGCGGCCGATTTCGACTGGATGAAGTTCAAGGGCAGGACCGTCACCTTTCTCGCCAATAACAATCCGGTCGCGCAGGCACTGCTGACCTACAAGGCCGATTTCGAGAAGCTGACCGGCATGACCCTGAAGGTCGACGGCTATCAGGAACAACAGATGCGCCAGCGTCTGGTCACCGTCATGAATGCGAACAGCGACGAGGTCGACGTGTTCATGACGCTGCCTTCGCGCGAGGGTGAGCAGTTCGCCGCGGCCGGCTGGTACGGCGATCTCACTGCGATGGCCAAGAACGAGGTAGCCAAGGAATACGACCCGGCCGGGTTGAGCCAGGCCCTGCTCAAGGCCGCGACCTTCGGCGGCAAGCTGACCAGCATGCCGATGAACATCGAAGGTCCGATCTTCTATTACCGCACCGACATCTTCAAGAAGTGCGGCATTGAGGCGCCGAAGACCATCAAGGATGTCGAGGCGGCGGCCGAGAAGATCAAGACCTGCGACAGCGCTGTCACGCCCTTTGTCTCGCGTGGCCTCAAGCCCGCGGTCGCCTACACCTTCAGCAACATGCTGCACAACATCGGAGGCAGCTACATCGCAGGCGGCAAGTCGAACCTCTGCTCGGCCAAGGGCAAGGAAGCACTCGACACCTATAGCCGGCTGCTGCGCGACTTCGGTCCGCCGGGTGTGGTCAACTACAGCTTCCAGCAGATTTCGGCGCTCTACCGCAGCGGCCGCGCCGCGATGGCATTCGAATCCTCGAACGAGTTGCGCACGGTGATGGAGGGCGGCGTGCGCCTGAAGGATACCGGCCTGTTGCCGTTCCCGGCAGGCGAGGCCGGCCAGGTGCCGACCACGATCGGCTGGGGCATGGCGGTGTCTTCGCACAGCAAGCAGCCGGACGCGGCCTGGTACTTCGTGCAGTGGGCAACCAGCCCCGAGGTGCAGAAGAAAATGGCGCTCCAGGGCATTGCCCCGCCGCGGCCGTCGGTTGCCAAGGATCCTGAGTACCGTAAATGGATCGACGAAGAACCCGTCCGCAAGGAATGGCAGGCTGCGCTCGATGTGCTGGCCACGAAGGGCTCCTCCGAGGTCGGCTATCCCATCATCGCCAATCCGGAATCGCGCGAGTTCATCGGCCAGGCCGTGCAGGACCTGATCCTGAAGCAGAAGCCGATCGACCAAGCCTGTGCCGATGCTGACAAGGCGCTCGATGCGCTGATCGCCCAGAAGTAACCGCCTGATGCTGGCAGGCTTATGCCTGCCGGCGCCTCACTCTCAAGGAAACGGACGCATGTCGGACGCGGCTGCGACACTCACGCAGGACCGGCAGAAGCTGGAAATGGCGGCGCTCTCGGCGCCGGCCGTGATCTTCACGGTCGCGATGATCGCGTTTCCGGTCGTCTATACGATCTGGCTCGGCTTCCAGACATTCTCCTCGACCGGCAAGCAGTCCTTTGCGGGCCTCGCCAATTATTCAAAGCTGATCTCCGACTACGAGTTTTGGCACGGACTCTGGATCACCATAGCGCTCTATGTGCTATCGTTGGTGCTCCAGCTCGTCTTTGGCGTGTGGCTGGCTCTGGTGTTGTTTCACGCCAGGCGCCTGCCGGGAATCGTGCGCTCGCTGTTCATCTCCCCATTCATGATGCCGCCGGTGGTGGCGGGCATGATGTGGCTGGTGATCCTCGATCCCTCGCTGGGCGCGGCCAACTACATCCTCCAGTCGCTCGGCCTGCCGCCGTCGGACTGGCTGGCGTCGCCGACGTGGGTTATCCCGACCGTCGCTCTGATCGACAGCTGGCAGTGGACGCCATATGTCGCCTTGATCGTGCTGGGCGGCCTGCAATCGCTGCCGCCGAGTGTCTACGAGGCCGCGCAGATCGACGGGGCATCGCCGTTCAAGACCTTCCAGCGCATCACGCTGCCGCTGCTGCTGCCGACCATCGTCACCGCGGCCATCCTGCGCAGCGTCGATCTCCTGCGCTTCTTCGACATCATCTACATCACCACCCAGGGCGGCCCCGGCAACGCTTCGAACACGCTCAACATCTACGGCTTCCGGGTGGGTTTCGAGTTCTTCAACATCGGTTACGCCAGCGCCCTGATGCTGACGCTGACGGCGATCGTGTTCGGCGCCGTGCTCGCCTTCAACCGCCTGCGCGGCGCCGTGGCGTGGTGATGTCATGACGGATGCCGCCAACACCGACCGCTGGATCCGCTGGCTCAACACCGTGCAGCTCGTGCTCGCCGGCGTGCTCATCATGGCGCCGACGGTCTGGATGGTGTTGTCCTCGTTCAAGCCGTCGTTCGAGGTCACGGCCTATCCGCCGACGCTGATCTTCACGCCGACGCTCGACAATTATGTCGAGCTGACCAAGACCACGCCGTTCCTCAGCTATGCGCTCAACAGCCTCATCGTCACCGTCGGCTCGACGGCGCTCGGCTTACTGTTCGGCATCCCCGCCGCTTTCGCCGTCTCCTGGACACGGATCTCGTGGCCGGCGATCCTGACGCTCGCGGCGCGCATGGCGCCGGGCACGCTGTTCCTGCTGCCGTGGTACGTCATGTTCCGGCAGGTCGGGATGATCGGCTCCTACACCGCGCTGATCCTGAGCCACGCGGTCATCACGCTGCCGATCGTGATCTGGGTGCTGCTGCCGTCCTTCGACGGCATCCCGCGCAGCGTCTTCGAGGCGGCGCAGGTCGACGGATGCAGCGTCACGCGCATCCTCTGGCGTATCGCGCTGCCGTTGGTGGCGTCCGGCGTCGCCGTCTCGGCGATCCTCGCCTTCGTCTTCTCATGGAACTACTTCCTGTTTGCGCTGGTGCTCTCCAACGGCGACACCAAGACGCTGATCGCGGCGGCCTTCAACTTCATCGGCGAAGGCTCGACGCAATGGGGCGCTCTCATGGCCGCGGCGACGCTGATCGCACTGCCGCCGCTGGTGCTGGCTGCCCTGGTTCAGCGCTGGCTGGTGTCCGGACTGACGCTCGGTGCGGTGAAAGGCTAGGTATCTGATGAACGTGTCACCCCGTCCGAATTCGATCATGCAGGCCGCGGTCTTCCACGGCGGCGACCGCATCACCATCGAGCGCGTGGCAATGCCTGACGTCGGCACAGGTGAAGTGCTCGTGCGCGCTTCGCGCACCGCGCTGTGCGGTTCGGACTTCAAGCTCTGGCACAAGGGCGCAGAGTTCACCGCCGGCCATGAGATTTTCGGCGTGGTCGAGCAGCCCGGTCACCGGCTGCATGGTCGCCGCTGTGCCGTCTATATTCCACTCCACTGCGACCATTGCGCGGCCTGCAAACGCGGCGATACCCAGATGTGCCTGGAGGTCTCCAGCTTGATCGGCTGGAACCGGCCGGGCGGCTACGCCGAATACGTGCCGGTGCCGGAAAACTGTTTGCTGCCGGTGCCCGATGACATCGAGGACAGCCTTGCGCCGCTGCTGCTCGACACCATCGGCACGTCGGGCCACGCCGTGCGTTTCGTCAGCCGCGTGGTGCCGCCCGGTGAGGCCGGACCTGTTCTTGTCATGGGCGCCGGGCCGGTCGGCCTCGGCGTCGTGCTGGCGCTCCGTGCGCTCAGCTACAACGACATCTACGTTGCCGACCCCAATGCGACGCGGTTGAAGATCGCGCAATCCTTCGGCGCGAAGGCGCATCCCGTGGGCGACGCCTCGAAGCGCTTTGCTCTCATCATGGAATGCTCCGGCGCGCATGCGGCGCGCAACCTCGGCATCGAGCTTGTCCTGCCGCGCGGCGCGCTGGTGCTGGTCGGCGAGAACGCCGCGCCCTGGACCATCGAGGAGGGCAAGGTGTTCCGCCGCAAGGACTTCTACATGATCCGGACCTTCTACTTTCCGGTCTCGGATTTCGAGCCGAACATCGAGCTGCTGCGCAAGTTCAAGGACGAATACCGCGTCCTCGTCGACGGCGAGTTCGGCCTGTCGGCCCTGCCTGAGAATTTCGCCCGCTTTGCCAGGGGCGAGCTGATCAAGCCGGTACTGGCGCTGGATTAAGCGATCATGGCCTCGATCTCGATCCGCAACCTCGTCAAGCGCTACGGCAGTTTCACTGTGATCCCCGATCTCAATCTGGAGATCGCGGACCATGAATTCGTCGTCTTCGTCGGGCCGTCCGGCTGTGGCAAGTCGACCCTGCTGCGAATCATTGCGGGTCTCGAGCCGATCACGTCGGGTGACCTCTACATCGGCGACAAGCGCGTCAACGGCGTGCAAGCTGCACAGCGCGACATCGCGATGGTGTTCCAGGACTACGCGCTCTATCCGCACATGCGCGTCTACGACAATATGTCGTTCGCATTGGAGCTGCGGGGAACGCCAAAGGCGGAGATCGATGCGCGCGTGAAGCGTGCCGCCGCACTCCTGCACATCGAGCCCTATCTCGATCGCAAGCCGAAGGAGCTCTCCGGCGGACAGCGCCAGCGCGTCGCCATGGGCCGTGCGATTGTGCGCAATCCCAAGGCGTTCCTGTTCGACGAGCCGTTGTCCAACCTCGACGCAAAACTGCGCGGACAGGTGCGGGCCGAGATCAAGGCGCTATCGCAGGAGCTCAAGACCACCATGGTCTTCGTGACCCATGACCAGATCGAGGCCATGACGATGGCCGACCGGATCGTGGTGCTCCAGAACGGGACGATCCAGCAATACGACACGCCGGAGACGGTCTACGAGCGGCCGGCCAACCAGTTCGTCGCCGGCTTCATCGGCTCGCCCGCCATGAACTTCTTCCCGGTCGAATGGCGTGAGGAGCGCGCGATCCTTTCGCAAGGCGCAACGGCGGTGCCGCTGGACGGTGAGGCCGCAAGCCGTCTGCAGCAGGCGGGAAATGCCGTGCTCGGCATCCGTCCTGAACATTTTGCCGTCACGACCGATGCGGCGGACGGCATCGCCATCAACGTCAAGCTGGTCGAGCCGCTCGGCTCGGATACGCTGATCCATTTCGATCTCGCCGGCGTCTCCGCGATCGCAAGGGTCGATCCGTCGTTGCGACCAAAGCCCGGCGATCGCCTTAGCTTGCGGCCGCAGCCGGGCAAGACGCATTTGTTCGATGCAGCGAACGGGCAGGTCTTGCGGTGAGCGCGTCGGCGAACATAGCAGCTCTTTCGGCGCTCGCGGATGTGGCGACGGGAGCCAGGGGCGTCCAGATGATCTGCCTTGGGCTATCCGCGCTCGATCAGGTCTGGCGCGTCGATCGGCTCTTTGCGGGCAACAGCGAGAAGATAAAGGCCATCGACTACGGTACCCTTGGCGGCGGAATGGCCGCCAATGCCGCGGTCGCGGTCGCACGGCTCGGTGCCTCCGTCGCGTTCTGGGGGCGGGCAGGGGACGATGCCGCCGGGCACGAGATGCGGTCGGCTTTTGCGGCCGAAGGTGTCGACGTCGAGAATTTCCGGCTGTTTCCCGATGGCCGCTCATCGGTCTCGGGGATCATTGTCGACAGTTCGGGCGAGCGGCAGATCGTGAACTTCCGTGGTCTGTTTCCGGAAGCGGCCGATTGGCTTCCGCTTGAAGCCGTCGCTCGCGCATCCTCGGTGCTGGCCGATCCGCGTTGGGTGGAGGGCGCCGCGACGCTGTTTCGCGAGGCGCGTGCGCGCGGCATTCCGACGGTGCTCGACGGCGACATGGCTGATGCCGAGGTATTCGAGCGACTGCTGCCCCTGACCGACCATGCGATCTTTTCCGAGCCTGCGCTCGCTTCTTTCGCCGGGTCTGCCAAAGACGAATCTCTCGCAGCACTGGCGCGGCTGGGCTGCAGTGTCATCGCCGTCACGCGCGGCGAGGGCGGCGTCAGTTGGTACGAGAATGGCCAGCTGCACCGGCACGCCGCCTATGCCGTCGATGTCGTCGATACCACCGGCGCCGGCGACGTCTTCCATGGCGCCTATGCCCTTGCGATCGGCGTCGGCCTCGATGTGCGCAACGCCATGGCGTTTTCTGCAGCCACGGCCGCGATGAAATGTCGCCACGCCGGTGGCCGCAACGGAATCCCCACCATCAACGACTGTCTTGCATTCATGAGGACGAAGCCATGAGAACGATTGGAAAGAACCGCGGGCTGGGCCGCCTTGCTGACGCGGAAGGCCACTTTCGCATGGTCGCGCTGGATCAGCGGCCGCCGCTGTTCGATGCCATTGCGAAGGCGAAGGGAATCACGCGGGATCAGGTCGAATATTCCGACGTCACGGCGGCCAAGCGGCTCCTCGTGGAGAACCTCGCACCGCATTGCAGCTCGATGTTGTTCGACCCGAATTTTGCCGTGCCCGCAGCGATCGATCTGTTGCCGCCGCGCTGCGGCCTGATCATGACGCTGGAGGAGCATCGCGTCGAGGAGACCGCGGGCGGTCGCAAGTCGCGCGCGATCGCCAACTGGAGTGTGGAGAAAATTCGCGCCATGGGCGGCGACGCCGTCAAGGTGCTGGCCTGGTATCGGCCGGATGCGGACGCCGCGGTCAATGAGCATCAGAAGCGCTTCGTGCGCGAGATTGGCGAGGAGTGCGCCCGCCACGACGTTCCCTATGTTCTTGAACTGCTGGTCTATCCGTTCCTTGGCAGCGCCAATCACACCGCCGATTACGTGGAATCGCCCGGCAAGCTGCCGGGCCTCGTCATCGATAGCGTGCGCGAGTTTGCCAAGCCCGAATACGGCGTCGATCTCCTGAAGCTTGAGAGTCCCCTCGCGGCCAACAGCCTGCCGGCCCGTGACGGCAGCGCCGAAGCCACGGCCGCGCAGAAGGAATTCGATGCAATCGGCGATATCTGCCGCGAGCGGAGCATTCCCTGGGTCCTGCTGTCGGGCGGCGCCGCGCCGGAAAAATTCGAGCGTGTCCTCGACTTCGCCTATGCCGCGGGCGCGGGCGGTTTCCTGGCCGGTCGCACCATCTGGCTCGATGCCGTCCTGAAGAATTTCCCGGACCTTGCGGCGGTTTCGGCGGGCCTGCGCAAGGATGGCCTCGGCGTGCTTGAGCGGCTCAACAAGCTGACGACGGCCAAGGGCACGCCGTGGAAAGCGCGCTTTCCGGTATTCACTGACATCAAGCAGGAGGGTGACTTCGCGCGCGCCTATTGAAACGGTGACGGCTCCACGTGTCTTGGTGGGCCCGGCAGGACTCGAACCTGCAACCAGACCGGTTATGAGCGGCGGAGCAAGATCAGCTTCGTTGATCTAGCTGCACCATGCTTGAGTTCGATGGCGTTCGTCGCGCTTTGGTGAGGTCGTTTTCTGGCGCGAAACCGGTGCGGTTCGCGGCAATGGCGGATTTCGGCCGAAGCTGAGGCTGCTCGCGCGCCCAATCGCTTTGTTGAACGTTCAGTAAAGTGGTATACTAAACATGCTGGCCGCGGCTGACCTTCCGGCTTCCCTGTTATCAGGACGGACCGAATTGCGTCCTCCGGACCAGGTCGCAATCGTTGTTCGCCGCATTCGCTGCAATTATGGGGAAGTTGCTGCATTGCAAACGTCGACGCTTGCGCGTGCGAGCGTCGGGAATATTTTCGCCAAGGTCGCGAGAACCGGCTTGACGGGCCAAAAAATTTAGTACTACGTTTAGTAATACAAAAAACTAAACATCGCGCATCGAGCGCCGATGTGCAGGAGGAGCCCAAGCCATGCCGGAGCCGTCTCCGGCAGCGGTCCGTCTCGTCCTTCACTCATCGCTCCTCAAACTCGGTTTCAGGGTCTTGGCGTCGCTCCGGCAGGGCGCGCCGAGCGGGTTGGATGCTTCAACGAGAGAGGAAACGGATATGCGGACATTCAATTGGCTGAGAAGCTCGGCGGCCACCACGGTTCTCGGGGCGGCGCTGCTGGGGATATTTGGCGGAGGCGAAGCTGCGGCCCAGGGTAAGCAGCTCACGCTGTGCTGGGCGGCATGGGATCCGGCCAACGCGCTGGTCGAACTCGGCAAGGATTTCACCAAGCAATCCGGCATCGAGATGAAGTACGAGTTTGTCCCCTGGACGAGCTACGCGGATCGCTTCCTCAACGAGCTCAACTCCCACGGCAAGCTCTGCGACCTGATCATCGGCGACAGCCAGTGGATCGGCGGCGCCGCCGAGAACAAGTGGTACGTCAAGCTCAACGATTTCTTCGACAAAGAGCACATCTCGATGGACGACTTCGTCCCGGCGACCGTTGTCGGTTATTCGCAGTGGCCGAAGAATTCGGCGAACTACTGGGCGCTGCCGGCGATGGCCGACGCCGTGGGCTGGACCTATCGCAAGGACTGGTTCTCGCGGCCCGACATTCAGTCGGCTTTCAAGGCCAAGTACGGTCGTGATCTGGCGCCGCCGAAAACCTATGACGAGTTGAAGCAGATCGCGGAGTTCTTCCAGGGCCGCGAGATCGACGGCAAGAAGGTCTACGGCGCCTACATCTTCACCGAGCGCGGCTCCGAAGGCATCACGATGGGCGTGACCAACGTCCTCTACAATTACGGCTTCAGCTACGACAATCCGAAGAAGCCGTACCAGATGCAGGGCATCGTCAATTCCGCCGAGGCGGCCAAGGGGCTCGAATTCTACAAGGAGCTCTACAAGTGCTGCACCGCGCCGGGCATGACCAACGCCTACATGCAGGAAGGGCTCGATGCCTTCAAGTCGGGCCAGGTGGCGATGCAGATGAACTGGTTCGCCTTCTTCCCCGGCCTCTACAAGGATCCGAATGTGGGCGGCGACAAGATCGGCTTCTTCGTCAATCCGGCTGGCCCGAACGGGCACTTCACCCAGCTCGGCGGACAAGGCATCTCGGTGGTTGCGACCTCCGACCGCAAGGACGACGCGCTCGCCTATATCAAGTGGTTCGCGCAGCCCGCCGTGCAGCAGAAATGGTGGCAGATCGGCGGCTACTCGGCGCTCAAGGCGGTGGTCGACGCGCCGGACTTCCCGAAGAGCGCGGCGTTCGCGCCGCAATTCCTGGAGTCGATGGGTATCGTCAAGGACTTCTGGGCCGAACCGTCCTACGCCCAGCTGCTGCTTGATATGCAGAAGCGGGTGCACGACTACGTCGTCGCCGACAAGGGCACGGCGCAGCAGGCGCTCGATCTCCTGGTCAAGGACTGGACCAAGGTGTTCAAGGAACAGGGCAAGCAAGTCGCCTCGCAATAGCCCGAACGCCGCGTCCCAACTGAACTGGCTTCCCCGAGGTCAGCCTCGGGGAAGACGAACCAGCCGATGGACAAGATGACGACGATCCTGCAACCCGACCATGCTACGATCCCGGGCGTGAGCGAGCCCGCCAAATCCCGCGCCGTGCGCCGCGGCCATGGTCTGTCCGACCGGACCATCGCGTGGCTGTTCGTCGCGCCGACGATTGCGCTGCTGCTCGCGATCAACATCTTTCCGCTGGTCTGGATGATCCGGCTGTCCTTCACCAGCCTCAACCTCAGCATGTCCTATCTGCCGCTGCGGTTTGTCGGGCTCGACAATTTCAGCGACATACTCAACGACGAGGACGTCTGGTTCCGGCTCCAGACCACCGCGCAATTCGTGATCTGCTCGGTCGCCTTGCAGGTCGTGGTCGGCTTTGGGCTCGCGCTTCTGATCAACCGTCAGTTCCGCGGCCACAGCTTCTGGACCACGATCATCCTGCTGCCGATGATGCTGTCGCCGGCGGTTGTCGGTAATTTCTGGACGCTGCTGCTGCAGCCGCAGATCGGCCCGTTCAACTATCTGATCAGCTTGTTCACCGGTGTGCCGCCGAGCTCTTTCAGCATGACAGGGCAAGTCGCGCTCGCGCCATGGACCATCGTGCTCGTCGACACCTGGATGTGGGCGCCGTACGTGATGCTGATCTGTCTCGCCGGGCTGCGCTCGATCCCGGATTACATCTACGAGGCGGCCGAAGTCGATCGTGCCTCGGCCTGGCGGCAGTTCTGGTCGATCACGCTGCCGATGACGGTGCCGTTCCTGATGCTGGCGGTGCTGTTTCGCGCGATCGAGAACTTCAAGATGTTCGACATGGTCAACCTGCTGACCTCGGGAGGGCCGGGGTCGACCACCGAGCTCGTATCGATCACGCTGAAGCGTGCGGCATTCGAGAAGTGGCGCACCGGCTATTCCTCCGCGCTCGCCATCATCCTGTTCGTGACCGTGTTCGGGGCCGCCAACATCTACGTCAAAGCGCTCAACAAGGTGAAGCAACGATGACCGCTGCCGTAGCCAAATCGGTCCTGGCCAGATCCAGCGCACACTCGATCGTCGAGGCCTCGCCGCGCACCAAGGCATTCGCTGGTGCTCTCGTCATCCTCTATGCGTTGATCACGATCCTGCCGCTGGTCTGGATCGTCGCCACCGCCTTCAAGTCGCAAAGCGATGCCATCGCCTATCCGCCCAAGGTGATCTTCGAGCCGACGCTCGAAGGTTATGTCAACCTGTTCACGGTGCGCACCCGCCAGACACCTGATTTCATCGCCAAGTTGCCGCCCCCGGAGACCTGGTATGACAAGCTGGTCCGCAAGCATGACATGGTCATTGCCGGACCGTCCAAAGTCGTCCCGCGCTTCGTCAACTCGCTCATCATCGGGTTCGGTTCGACCTTCCTCGCCGTCTTCCTCGGTACGCTCGCGGCCTACGCCTTCTCGCGCTTCCGCATTCCGCTGGCGGACGATCTCCTGTTCTTCATTCTGTCGACGCGGATGATGCCGCCGGTCGCGGTCGCGATCCCGATCTATCTGATGTACCGGCAGCTCAACCTGACCGACACCAGGCTCGGAATGATCCTGCTCTATACCGCCGTGAACGTCTCGCTCGCGGTCTGGCTGCTCAAGGGGTTCATCGACGAGATCCCACGCGAGTACGAGGAGGCGGCTCTCGTCGACGGCTACACGCGACTGCAGGCGCTGCGCAAGGTGGTGCTGCCGCAGGCCGTCACCGGAATTGCGGCGACCGCGATCTTCTGCCTGATCTTCTCCTGGAATGAATACGCCTTCGCGGTTCTGCTGACCAGCGGCGAGGCGCAGACCATGCCGCCCTTCATCCCTTTCATCATCGGTGAGGGCGGGCAGGACTGGCCGGCGGTTGCCGCCGCGACCACGCTGTTCGTCGTCCCGATCGTCATGTTCACCGTGCTGCTCCGCAAGCATCTGTTGCGCGGCATCACCTTCGGAGCGGTGCGCAAATGAGCGGTTCAGCTGTTGTTAAGGAGGCCAAGGGAACCAAGGGGACATTGCACCGCTTCTTCAGCCGCGGGCGCTGGGAGGCCGTTGCGATGACCCTGATCGGGGGCGGCATCTTCATGCTGGTGCAGCCCTTCTCGATCGATCTCTACAGCTATTCATTCGTGACGATTCTGGCCGGCACGGTAGGCTTCGTCGTCGTCAGCCACTTTCCGGAATAGGGACATGGCTCAGATCCGCATCGAAAATCTTCGCAAGTCGTTCGATCAGTTCACCGCGGTGGAAGGGTCGACCTTCACCATCGACGACGGCACTTTCTTCGCGTTGCTCGGCCCTTCCGGCTGCGGCAAGACCACCACCTTACGCATGATTGCTGGCCTCGAGCTGCCGACCGAGGGCAAGATCCTGCTCGACGGGGAGGACGTCACGTTCCACCGCGCCGCCGCCCGCGATATTGCGTTCGTGTTCCAGCTGTTCGCGCTCTATCCGCATATGAATGTCGGGCAGAATATCGGCTTCCCGCTGAAGTGCCAGGGCATGGCGCGGCACGAGATTCGCGAGCGGGTGCAGGAGACCGCGCGGATGCTGCGGATCGAGCATCTGCTGTCGAGCAAGACATCAAAGCTCTCGGGCGGCGACCGCCAGCGTGTCGCGCTCGGGCGAGCCATGGTGCGGCGCCCGAAGGCCTTCCTGATGGACGAGCCGCTGGGCGCGCTCGACGCCGAGTTTCGTCATCTGATGTGCGGCGAGCTGCGCGATTTGCACGATCGCATCAAGGCGACCACGGTCTATGTCACCCACGACCAGCTCGAAGCGATGTCGATGGCCGACCAGATTGCGATCATGAACAAGGGGCGCGTGGAACAGATCGGCACGCCGCAGGAGGTCTACGACCGGCCCGCCAGCATGTTCGTGGCCGACTTCATCGGCTCGCCTCCGATGAACTTCCTGCGCTTCGAGGGCGGCCTGCGATCTGGTGACCGGGCGATCAATTTTCACGACACCAGGCTCGTGGTGCCCGAGATCCGCGAGGACCGCCCCAGCGCTGCGCTGGCCCTCGGGATTCGTCCAGAACATATTCGATTCACCGACGCCGGATCCGTTCGCGGCGAGGTGTTCGGCGCGGAATATCTCGGCACGACGCAGATCGTCACGATCGACACGGCCTATGGACGGGTCGCGGCGCGGCTGCCGTCGAGCGCCTCGGTGCGGATCGGAGAGACCGTCGGCCTCGAATTCAACTCCGTTCGACTCTCATTGTTCGATGCCGGCAGCGGCCTTGCGATCAGGACCGCCGGCGAGGAGGGAGGGCGCCATGGTTGACGTCAGCTTGCGCAACATCAGCAAGCGCTTCGGCGCGGTGGAGGCGGTGCGCGACCTCTCACTGACGGTGAACGACGGTGAGTTCCTCGTCCTGCTCGGGCCGAGCGGTGCCGGCAAGACCACGACGCTGCGGCTGATCACCGGGCTCGAGAGCCCCGACGCCGGTTCGGTCATGATCGGCGGGCGCGACGTGACGCATGATCCGCCGGGTGCACGGGACATCGCATTCGTGTTCCAGCAATATTCGCTGTATCCGCATATGTCGGTCTATGACAACCTCGCGTTCCCGCTGCGCTCTCCTGCGCGGCGCGTGCCGGAGCCACAGATCCGCAAGCGTGTCGAGCAGACCGCAGAGCTCCTGCATATCGCCAGCAAGCTGAATAATCGCGCCACCCGTCTGTCGGGAGGTGAGATGCAGCGGGTCGCGATCGGCCGCGCGCTGGTGCGCGATCCCTCGATCTATCTGATGGACGAGCCGCTGTCGTCGCTGGATGCAAAGCTCCGCGCCGAGCTTCGCCTCGAGCTGAAGCGGATCCAGCTCGAGCTCGGCGCGACCATCCTGTATGTGACCCACGATCAGGTCGAAGCCATGACGATGGCATCGAGGATCGGCGTGATCAAGGACGGCCGGCTGCTTCAGCTCGGCACGCCGAGGGAGATCTACGAAAATCCATCCAGCAGCTATGTCGCGTCGCGGCTCGGGACGCCGCAGATCAATTTCCTGCCCGCACGGCTGCTGTCCGATATGGCGATACCGCCGGAAACGGAGACGGTCGGCATCCGCACCGAGCACCTTCAGATCGCCGCGCGCAACGGCGGGCAGATGGTCGGTCGGGTGCATCGCGTCGAGCATCTCGGCGAGCAGAATCACGTTCACCTCGACTATAAGGGCGAAACGCTGGTGACGCTGGCGGATCCGCACCAACCGCTGCGGGCCGGCCAGGAGGTTGAATTGCAACTGGTGCGTCCGCTGTGTTTCGACCGGGCGGGGCAACGCATCGGCGCGATGGTCCAATAGGGGAGCGAGAGGTTCAGATAGATGTCTGTGCAACCGGAGACATTCAAGTCGCTGCTCAAGGCGGCCGCCGAGCAGGTCATCGCCAGCGCGCCGGAGCTCACGAGCCTGGACCAGGCGATCGGCGACGGCGACCACGGGACCAACATGAAGCGCGGCTTCGAAGCCGTACTCGGCAAGCTCGATGCCATCTCGGCGCAGCCGCTCAACGAGGCATTCAAGGCGATTGGCAAGACCCTTGTCATGACGGTCGGCGGCGCCTCCGGCCCGCTTTATGGCAGTTTCTTTCTCGCCGCGGGCGAGGCGCTGTCGCAAGACAAACACCTGCCCGACGATCTCGCCGACGTGTTCGGTAGCGGAGTGGACGCGGTGAGCGCGCGCGGCCGCTCGCAGGCCGGCGAGAAGACGATGCTCGATGTGCTCGTTCCGGTGCTGGAGACACTGAAAGCGGGCGCCGGCCAGCCCGATCTGATCGAGCGGGTGCGCATCACCGCGGCTGAAGCGGTTGAGCGCACAGTGCCGATGCAAGCCACCAAGGGCCGGGCGTCGTTCCTCGGTGCGCGCAGCGTCGGTCATGTCGATCCGGGGGCACGATCGAGCTGCGTTCTGCTGCACGCTGTGTGCGCTGGCCTGGAGGCGCGGCAATGACCGATACCGTAGGGATCGTGATCGTCTCGCATTCCCGGGATATCGCCAAGGGAACCGCGGACATGGTGCGGCAGATGGTCGGCAGCGAGGTCAAGGTCGCCTTCTGCGGCGGCAATCCCGATGGTGGTCTCGGCACCAGCGTGCCGCTGATCATCGACGCCATCAACGATGCCTGGTCGTCAAAAGGCGTTGCTGTGCTTGTCGACCTCGGCGGCGCCGAGACGAACAGCGAAATGGCGGTCGAAATGCTGGAGCCGGCGCGGCGTGATCTCGTTGTCGTCTGCAACGCCCCGATCGTCGAGGGCGCCGTCATGGCGGCGACCGAAGCTGCGGGCGGCAGCTCGCTGGCCCAGGTCAGGGCCGTGGCCGAGGAACTCTCTGCCGACTGAGCCGGCGGGGAAGCGATGATGGATGATGAGCATGCTTGATAAAGCGGACGAACAGATCTTCACCGGCAGTGTGCGGTTGGTGCATGCGGTTGGCATGCACGCGCGCCCCGCGGTCAAGCTGACCAAGCTCGCCAAGAAGTTCCAGGCTCAGATCTCGGTGCGGGTCGCGGGCGCGCCTGAATGGATCAATGCCAAGAGCGTGGCCAAGATCATGGCAATGCGCGCGGCACATGGCAGCACGATCGAGATCAAGGCCTCCGGTAGCGATGCCGAGGCCGCGGTCGCGACGCTGGTCGATCTGATCGCAAGCGATTTTCCGGATGGAGCACCATAGCATGCAGGGCGGCGCTGCAGGTCTGGCCTACCGCGGCAGGACCGCCTCGATCGGCTTTGCCCATGGCCCGTTTGTCCGTGTCGATGCGGGCGCGGCCGGCGAGCGCGTGGCCGGCACACTGGTCGAGGAGGCGCTGGCCTTGCGCAATGCGATCGACGTCGCGAGTGGCCAGATCGCGGATCTTGCCGCCAGCGCCGGCGGCGAAGCTGCGCAGATTCTCGAATTCCAGGTTGCGCTGCTGGAGGATGAGGATTTGATCGAGGCGATCTTCGCGTCGATCGGCGAGGGACGTCCGGCCGATGTCGCATGGCGTTCGACGCTCGACGCGCACATCGCCGACTACAATTCCGCACCGGACGACTATCTGAAAGCGCGTTCCTCCGATCTTGCGGATTTGCGCGACCGCGTGGTCCACATTCTGCGCGGCGACCAGGGGCAGCCGCTGAAGATCCCGAGCGGGGGCGTGGTCTGCGCCGACGATCTGCCGCCATCGCGATTCCTCGAGATTGACTGGTCCGGCGGCGGCGGCCTGGCGCTGTTGCGCGGCAGCCCGACCAGCCATGTCGCGATGCTGGCGCGCGCGCGCGGCATCCCGATGGTGGTGCAGCTCGGTTCAATTCCAGACATCGGCACCATGGCGTTGCTCGACGGCGAAGGCGCGATGCTGGAGCTCGATCCCAATGCCGAACAGGTCCGTACTTTCGAGAAGCGGCGCGACAGCCATCTCAAGAGCAGGGCATCCGCGCGCGCGACCCTGCGGCGGCCGACAGCCTCCTGGCGCGGCGAGCGGATCAAGCTCTTCATCAATATCCAGCGCGTCGAGGATCTCGAGCATGCCGACGCGCAATATGCCGACGGCATCGGCCTGATGCGCACCGAGTTCCTGCTGACGGAGCGCGGTGGCCTGCCCGACGAAGAGACACAGTTTCAGGCTTACGATGCGGTGTTGCGTTGGGCAGACCGGCGACCGGTCACCATTCGCACGTTTGACGCGGGCGGCGACAAGCCGGTGCCGGGCTTCACGGTGGACGGCGAAGCCAATCCGTTCCTCGGGGTGCGCGGCCTGCGCCTGTGCCTCGCCCGGCCCGAGATCTTTGCGGTTCAGCTCCGCGCGCTGGCGCGGGCCGCGGTGCGCGGCAATCTCAAGGTCATGTTCCCGATGATCACATCGGCGGACGAGCTCGAGGCGGGACGGAAGCTGTTCGCCGATCTCGTGCAGCGCTTGCAGGCGGACGGCATTGCCGCGATGCTTCCCGAGCTGGGAATCATGGTCGAAGTCCCGGCGGCGGCCCTTGCGGTATCTAGCTTCAAGGCCGCCTTCTTCTCGATCGGCTCGAACGATCTCGCGCAATATGTCCTGGCTTGCGATCGTTCCAACGGAGCTCTTGCCCCATTGATGGACCCTCTGCATCCCGCAGTGCTCGAACTGATCGCGCGGACCGCGGAGCACGGCCGCCGCGCCGCCATCAGTGTCAGCCTCTGCGGCGACATGGCCGGTGATCCGCGCTGCCTGCCCGCTCTGCTGAATTGCGGACTGCGCGAATTGTCCGTGAACGCCTCGGCGCTGGCGCAGATCAAGCACACCATCGACCGGCTGAGCAGCGGAGGCGGCCTTGGCTGACACGGCGGCCGATGACGCGCCCGAAGCCGGCGCGGTCGCAGTCTACAAGCGCATCTTCAAGGAAGTCCTTGAGAGCCGCCCGTCCGGCATGCGGCTGCGGCTGGCCCATGCCATGGGAAAGAACCGCAGCTTCGTCAGCCAGATCAGCAACCCGGCCTATCCGGTGCCGATCCCGGTGCAGCATCTCAACACGATCTTCGATGTCTGCCACTTTCCGCCACAGGCGAAGGCAGCCTTCCTTCGCGCCTATGCGCGCGCACATCCGCGCCGCGTCGGCCGGTTGAGCGAAGGCTCGCACGAGCGGACGCTGACGCTGCATCTGCCAGACTTCGGCAGCGCCAAGCGCAACGCCGAGCTCGACACGCTGCTCCAGGAGTTCACGCGGCGACTGATTGCCATCATGCGGGAAAAATAGGCGAGAAACGCCAAACGGACCAAGCGGGGAGGACACCATGAAGAAGTTCATCAATTCGGTCGACAACGTGCTCGGCGAAAGCCTCGACGGTTTCGCGGCCGCGCACGCCGATCTGGTTGTGCTGGGCGCCGAGCGCAAATTCGTCCGCCGCCGCGAGCTGAACTCGAAGAAAGTTGCGCTGGTCTCGGGCGGCGGCAGCGGGCACGAGCCGCTGCATGCCGGCTTCGTTGGCTACGGCATGCTGGATGCCGCCTGTCCCGGCCAGGTGTTCACTTCGCCGACGCCGGACCAGATCGTCGAGGCCGCACAGGCGGTCGCGGGCGATGCCGGCGTTCTCTTCATCGTCAAGAACTATGCTGGCGACCGCATGAACTTCGAGATGGCAGCCGAGATCGCCGAGGGTCGTATCGCCACCATCGTGACCGATGACGATGTGGCGGTCGAGAAGTCGACCTACAGCGCCGGGCGGCGCGGCGTCGCCGGCACGTTGATTGTCGAGAAGATCGTCGGCGCCGCGGCCGAGAAGGGCGCCGATCTCAAGACCTGCGTGGCGCTCGGCGAGCGCATCAACGCACAGACGCGCTCGATGGGCGTTGCGCTGACCAGCTGCACCGTCCCGGCTGCGGGCACGCCGACCTTTGCACTTGCCGAAGACGAGATGGAGATGGGGGTCGGCATTCACGGCGAGCCGGGCCGCCGCCGCGTCAAGCTTGCGGAGGCCGATGCGATCGCATCGGAGATGACGGCAGCGATCGCCGGCGATCTCGCGGCGCCCGCGGGCTCCGAGGCCCTGCTGCTCGTCAACGGCTTCGGCGGCACGCCGACGATCGAGCTCTATCTGATGTACAACGCGACGCGCCGGATGCTCGAGGAGCGGGGCCTGCGCATCGCCCGTTCGCTGGTCGGCAGCTATGTCACATCGCTGGACATGGCGGGTTGCTCGCTCACCGTAAGCCTGCTCGATAGCGAGACCACCGGGCTCTGGGATCATCCCGTGCGTACGGCCGCATTGAAATGGTGACTGCCGTGGTGGGCGGCCGCTGATTTTCAGATTGCGCCCCGATCGACGATGGGCCGGGGTCTCAGGCATGCACCGGAAGTCTGCCGGTTCACCCTCCCTGAAACTTGCCGTGTCCTTCGGGCGCGGCATCTTTTTTGCGTGGAGGAGACAAGGGCTTCGGCGATCGTGAGTGCCAAGCCATTGATTTATTGCTGGGCCCGGCAGGACTCGAACCTGCAACCATGAACGGGCATAGCGGTTCGGTTGTGAATTCGCTCCTGGATGCTTGCTCCACAATTCGCCTGACGCGGAGCATTTGGACTGTTCGGACGGCGTTAAGAGGCAGCAGAACCGAGTGAAGGATGAGGATTGGATACAAGCCGTCGAAGAACGCGTATGCGATGAACGCGACATTGCTCAAGATGGCCGTGATCCTGAGCTGGAGCATCGTCCTCATGCAAAACGTGGCGAAGACGAGAAGAGATGCGAGATAGCCGGCGGCTTCAACCCAGGATTTCGAGCCGCAAAGCAGAACGTCTGAGCAGCGCATTTCCGCGTCCTTCTATGAACTTGACCCTGAAGAGCGCGACGAGCCCTGCACATGTGGCTCAACGGGCTTGGATACCGAAGCAAGCGCAAAATCAGATGCTGATCGGCTAGAAGAATCCGGCACTAAGATCCAGCCCATAAGTCATCGACAGC
The DNA here is from genome assembly GCF_055264925.1 of Bradyrhizobium sp. KZN70725. Taxonomy (NCBI): domain Bacteria; kingdom Pseudomonadati; phylum Pseudomonadota; class Alphaproteobacteria; order Hyphomicrobiales; family Nitrobacteraceae; genus Bradyrhizobium; species Bradyrhizobium sp. KZN70725. Next base: position 135,145 of record NZ_JBUYWT010000008.1, on the reverse strand, counting down.
AGCCACACCAAGAGGGCGGCTCCACAGAACAACGCGGTCTGCTTGAGGACGTTTGCCTGCAATGACGATGCGGGGAATACCCGGACAAAAGCGTTTGCAATCGCAGCAGTTGCAGCGGCGCGCATGATGATCTCCAGGAGTTGGCTAATGACTGGGCGTCAGCGAGCCTCGTGCTTCACGCACGAGCCCGCGATTCGGCTCTCGGCGACGGGGGCTTCTTCGATCTCCCAGAATGCCCAGACAAAGCAGGGCCCAAGGCAAACCGAAATCAGCATGAGCAAAGATGCCCGATCGTGAACGGTCTGGATCCACAATTTCCAATGCAAATGAAATCTCGGCTCCAGGCAAATGGTGCGCCAACAGCGCCTCGATCAGGGAATGTTGATCGCCGGCAGCGGGCCAGTGGGGCGGATCAACGCTTTAGCAGGTTGCTCCTGCGTGAAGGCCGCGAGTGCAATCAAAACGGCGCATAATAGGGCGATGAAAAAGCCGAGACGCCACCGCCGCTCCGTCCGGTCGTCGTCGGGCGTGTCAAGCCGGCGCGCGCCCGTTGCTGTGCGCATCGTTAATCTCCGAATATCGTGACGGTGAGAAGGCCAGTCTTCCCAACACCCGCACTGAATATCTCGCCAGTTGATGCGTCTGGGAACTACCTAGAAAGGTGGTCCGGTGTCTCCTATGCTCGAAGGTCGGTGATCTGCGCACTCGTTTCGGGGGGGACATGTATCTATCCACGGATTCCACCAATCCGCAGAATCAAGATGTCTATGCACTCTGGGATCGGCTGGCCGAGTTTTCCGTCGGCGACGGCGACGCCGCACTGACACATCTGCTAGCCGCACTGCGTACCATGTTGTCGGCACGCAATGTGCTATGGGGTGTGGTCGTGCGATTGCCGTCGCCGAAGCGGGCCGATCCCTTGCTCGGTTGGCGTCCGCGCCTCGTCCGGGTGCTGGACCCGATACCGGCGGTGGCAGCATCCGTGCAGAAGCAGTTCGATACGCTCTGGTCCCGCGACGTCGACCTGTCTCAGATCCTTTCCATGTCGGGAGATGAGCCGTTCCGGGTCCGCCTGCTGTTCGAAGCGCTGCCGCCGGAATGGTTCGAGGGCGAGCACTATCGGCGGCACTATCTGGACGTCGGATTCGCCGACAGCATCTCCGTGCGCATTGCGCTCAACGACGACGTGAGGATTCGCCTGTTCGTATTTCGCGATGCGGAGGCCCCTCGCTTCTCGGCACAGGACGGCCAGCGTCTGGGCTTCGTGATGCGCGGGTTGAGATGGTTTCACCGTCAGCAACTGCTCAGCCACGGCCTGCTCATCGCCAATGCACCCCTGACACCTGCTGAACGCAGGGTGTTGCTCGCACTGCTCGACGGGCACACGGAAAAGCAGATCGCGCAGAGGCTTGACCAAAGTCCGAACACCACGCATTTCCACGTCAAGTCGATCTACGCCAAGTTCGGCGTGCGTAATCGCTCGGCGCTCACCGCGCTGTGGCTCGGCAAGCTGCGATAACGAACTTACAGTTGATTTGCTGGTGGGCCCGGCAGGACTCGAACCTGCAACCAGACCGTTATGAGCGGCCGGCTCTAACCATTGAGCTACAGGCCCCGCCGCCTTGCGGGCCGCGGGGCGCGGCCGGCAACGGTGCGGGCTCCGTTTACAGGCTGACTGCGGTTTCGGCAATGCCGCCCCCACGTCCCTGCCATCGCCGCCGGGCCAGCCACGTCTCGCGGCTGGCATCACTGGAACAGCGGCCGGCAGCCATCCTGCCTGGCCCTCCGTTTCCCTGGCGACCGGCGCCTCAATCCACCGAGACGCCGGCAAACTCGACGACTTTGCGCCATTTCTCGGTCTCGTCGGCCACCAGCTTGCCGAATTCGGCCGGGGCCATCGGCTTCGGGATGCCGCCGACCTCGGCGAGGCGCGCCACGAGCTTGGGGTTCTTCAGCGCTTCGCCGACCGCCTTGTTGAGCGCATCGACGATCTCGGGCGGGGTGCCCTTCGGCGCCGAGATGCCGTAGAAGCCGACCGCCTCGAATCCCGGCACGGTCTCGGCGATCGCCGGCACGTCGGGCACGCTCGCCCAGCGTTTCGGCGAGGTGACGCCGAGCGCGCGGACGTTGCCGCCGCGGGCCTGCTCCAGCGCCGACGGCAGATTGTCGAAGATCAGCTGCACCTTGTTGGAGATGATGTCGGGGAAGGCGATCGCGGATCCCCGATACGGCACATGCAGCATGTCGCACTTGGTCATCGCCTTGAACAACTCGGCCGACATGTGCACCGAGGTGCCGTTGCCCGAAGAGGCATAGGAGATCTTGCCCGGATTGGCCTTGCAGTAGTCGATGAACTCCTGGACGGTCTTCACCGGCATCGCGTTCGAGACCACCAGCATGTTGGTGAGCTGCATGATGCTCGCGACCGGGGTGGTATCGCGCAGGAAGTCGAACGGCAGCTTCTTGTAGAGCGAGGTCGAGATCGCATTGTTGGGCGCGACGAACAACAGCGTATAGCCGTCAGCCGGCGAGTTGATAGCGGCCGCGGCGGCGATGTTGCCGCCCGATCCGGTGCGATTCTCGACGATGAATTGCTGGCCGAAATGATCCGACAGCCACTGGCTCATGATGCGGGCGACGATGTCGACCGGACCGCCGGCGGCAAACCCGATCACCCAGCGCACCGGGCGGTTCGGATAGTCGGATGCGGATGAGGGGGCAATCGAGGCGAGGCAGCAAATCAAACCAAGCAAGGCGACACGCGCGAACTGGATCATCGTCTCTCCCGTCATTTTCTTGTGACTGTTGCCGGCATGGTTTCACAAAACGCTGGCTTTGCCTACGACGTCGCCCGTGCGACGATAGTCGGGTTCGTGTGGAATGCTTGAGGCTCGGGATGAAATTCGCTGTTATGATGTGCGCCGGCGCGCTGCTGCTCGCGGACGGGGCGGCGGCGCAAGAGGGGAGCAAGACCATTACCAAGACCACGATCAGTTTCGCCACGGCGACGCCGGGTGGCGGCTTTCCGCTCTATGGCAATGCCTTCGCCGAGGTGATGAATGCGGCCGACCCGACGCTGTCGATCGAGCCGCGCAACACCAAGGGCTCCAATGAGAACATCCCGCTGCTCGAGGCCGGCAACGTCGATATCGCGACCGTGGCGGGCGAGCCGTCCTATGAAGCCTTCATGGGCATCGGCCGGCCGAAGGCCACGAAGCTGAAGATCCTCACCGCGATGTATTCGAGCCCGGGCATGTTCGTGGTGCGCGCGGACAGTCCCTACAAGACTATCCAGGACCTGGTCGGCCAGCCCGTCGCGTTCGGCGCCAAGGGCTCCGGCCTGCCGATCCTGTCGCGCTACATCCTCGACGGCATCGGGCTGAAGCAGGACGAGGACTTCAAGTCGATCTATCTCGATCGCGCCGGCGACGGGCCCGCGATGGTTGAGGATGGCCGCGCCGCCGCACTGTGGGGCGCCGGCATCGGCTGGCCCGGCTTCACCAAGATGGCCGAGAGCGCCACCGGCGCGCGCTTCATCGCGCCGACCACGGACGAGATCGCCCGCATCCGCGCCAAGCACACGTTCCTCAAGCCGCTGACGATCCCCGCCGGCAGCTATCCGAAGCAGACCGCGGCAATCTCTTCGGTCGGCTCCTGGAGCTACATCCTGGTGCGCGAGACCTTGCCCGACGACGTCGCCTACCGGCTGGCGAAAACGCTGCACGGCATCGAAGCGACCTTCTGCACGAAGCTCGCCCAGGCGTGCGAGACCACGGCGGCGAACACGCTCGCCGCCGCGCCTGATACCAACCTGATCCACCCCGGCGTGCTCAGATATTTCCGCGAGATCGGGGCGGCGAAATGACTTCTGCATGGACGCGCTATCGCGTCTATGCAGAGGTCATTCCGGGGCGCGCGAAGCGCGAACCCGGAATCTCGAGATTCCGGGTTCGATGCTGACGCATCGCCCCGGAATGACGACCTTCGGTCGTCATTTCTTCGCCATCGCGCAGGCCGGGTCCGGCGGGCCGAACGCGTCCTCGCCGGAGATCTTGGCCAGGATCTTGTAGTAGTCCCACGGATATTTCGACTCGGCCGGGGTCTTGACCTGCACCAGCCAGAGATCGTGCACCATCAGATTGTCCTCGCGCAGCTTGCCGTTGCGGGCGAAGAAGTCCTCGACCGGCTTCTCGCGCATCTTGGCCGCGACCTTGAGCGGATCGTCGGTGCCGGCATCCTTGATCGCGTTCAGATAGGCGGTCACGGAGGAGTAGACGCCGGCCTGCCACATCGTCGGCATCCGGTTCATCTTGGCGAAATAGCGCTTCGACCACTCGCGGGTCTTGTCGTCCATGTCCCAGTAGAACGAGGTGGTCAGCAGCAGGCCCTGCGCGGCCGACAGCCCGATCGAGTGGATGTCGGTGATCAGCGCCAGCAGCGCCGCCATCTGCTGCCCGCCGGCGAAGACGCCGAACTCGGCGGCGGTCTTGATCTCGTTGGTGTTGTTGGGCGGTCCGCCGGCAATGCCGATGATCTTGGCCTTCGAGGCCTGCGCCTGCAGGATGAAGGACGACAGATCGGGCGTCGCAAACGGCGGCCGCACCGCGCCGAGCACCTTGCCGCCGTTCTTGGTCACGATCGCTGAGGCGTCCTTCTCCAGAGAGTGGCCGAACGCATAATCGTCGGTGATGAAGAACCAGCTGTCGCCGCCGCGCTTCACCACCTCCTGCGCGGTGCCGACCGCGAGCGCCCTGGTGTCGAATACCCACTGTATCGCGTAGGGCGAGCAGAACTTGCCGTGGAAATCGGTCGCGCCGGTCGAATGCGTGATGAAAAGCTTCTTCTTCTCGTTGGCCATGTTCTGCACCGCGAGCCCGACCGCCGAAACCGGCACGTCGACGATGAGGTCGACCTGATCGACGTCATACCAGCGCCGCGCGATGGTCGCGCCGATATCCGGCTTGAGCTGGTGATCGCCGACGATCACCGAGATTGGCTTGCCGAGCACCTTGCCGCCGAAATCGTCGACGGCCATCTGCGCGGCGGTGACCGAGCCCTGGCCGGTCGGCGTCGAGGCGGGGCCGTTCATGTCGGTCAGCACGCCGATCTTGACGATGTCGTCGGATACCTGCGCCGATACGCTCGGGGAGGCCAGCAGCGTGGCTGCGAGCGTCCCGAACATGGCTAGCCTGGTGGCCTTCATTCTGTCTCCCTCCTGAATTGGCGCATTGGCCGTTATTGGTTGTGCCGGGCCTTCGGGGACCCGGTCATATTGGTTTCTTTTGCAACTATATTGGGGACCGCGTCAACGCGCCATCGGTCTAATGACGCAGCCCCGGTCGGGCGAGAGGCAGTTTCTTTCGGGGCCGATTCAGTCCATAGCGGGCCATGGTCACCGCCCAGCGCCTTCCGCCTTCGCTCACCCCGCTCGTTGCGACACTGGCTGCCGTGCTGCGCGACGTCGGGCCGGTCCAGCCGATCGCGTTGCCGCCGGCCGACGCCTTGCGCTGCATTGCGGCCGAGATGCCGGCCTTGCGCGCCTATCCGCCGCGCGATGTCGCGGTCAGCGACGGGTGGGCGATGCGCGCCAATGACCTGGTCGGCGCGTCGTCCTATGCGCCATTGCCGCTGGCCGAACCTCCGGTCTGGGTGGCGGCAGGCGCAGCGATGCCTGATGGTACCGACTGCGTGGTCGATGCCGATGCCGTCGATACCTCCGGTCCGCTTGCGCAGGTGCTCGCCGAAGCAATCCCGGGGCAGGGCGTCAGGCGTGCCGGCAGCGACATCGCCGTTGGGCGCACCGTGATCGCAGCAGGGGAGCCGCTGCTGCCGCGCGGCCTGCTGCTCGCGCGCGCGGCCGGACTGCAGATGTTGCGCGTGCGACGGCCGCGGCTTCGCATCGTCAACGTCGCCAATGGTGAGCTGACCGCACAACTGATCGCTGACACCGCGCGCCTCGCGGGCGCTGAGGTCGTCGGCATCGAGGCCGCACCCGATGTGGCGGCGATTGCAAACGCACTCGATACGGACGGTTGCGATCTCATCATCACGATCGGGGGCACTGGCGTTGGTCACACCGATGCGACAGTGAATGCGCTGGCATCGCGCGGCACGCTGATAGCGCACGGCATTGCCCTGCAACCGGGGCGCACCGCAGCGGTCGGCCGTATCCACACAACGCCGGTCGTCGCCTTGCCGGGCGCGCCGGATCAGGCTTTCGCGGCCTGGTGGGCGATTGCGCTTCCCCTGCTCGACCGCCTGTCGGGCCGGCGCGCGCGCAAAACACTGGCGCTGCCGCTGGAACGCAAGATCGCCTCCGGCGTCGGCGTTGCCGAGGTCGTGCTGCTGATACGCGAGCAAGGTACTCAACAGGATTCCTGGGCGGCACTTGCCATCGGCGACCTGTCACTCGATGCCATCGTGCGCGCCGAAGCCCTGCTGATCGTGCCCGGCGCTGCCGAGGGCTTCGCTGCGGGCGCGGTTGTCGATGCCTATATGTTGCGGGAGTGAGTTCCCGAGATGAGCAACACGTTCACGCCGAAACCCAACCCGTCCGTCGAGCAGGACCAGTTCCTGACCATCCTGTCGCGCGAGGAGGCGCTCGCGCGCTTCGAGGCGGCGCTGTTCCCGCGCCAATTGCCGTCCGAGAAACGGCTGCTCGCCGATGCGCTCGGCCGTGCGCTGGCGGAGGACGTGGTGGCGCCGATCGACGTGCCGCCATTCGATCGCTCCAATGTCGACGGCTTTGCCGTGCGCTCGGCCGATCTGGTGCGCGCCGGCGAGGCCGCGCCGGTGCAGCTCGCGCTGAACGACGAGACGATTTCGTGCGGGACTGCGCCCACCCTGCCGGTGCTCCCGGGTACTGCAACTGCGATCGCGACCGGCGGTCCGGTACCGCGCGGCGCTGATGCCATCGTGATGGTCGAGCACACCCAGCTCGCCGGCCACGGCACCATCGAGGTGCGGCGTGCGGCATCGCCCGGCCAGTTCGTGTCCTATGCCGGCTCCGACATCGCGCGCGGCGAGGCCCTGCTGCGCGCGGGAACGATGATCGGGTCGCGCGAGATCGGCATGCTCGCGGCCTGCGGCATCGCCGAGGTTGCGCTGACGCGCCGTCCGCGCGTCGCGATCCTCTCGACCGGCGACGAACTGGTGCAGCCGGGTGAGAAGCTGCGGCCGGCCGCGATCTACGATACCAATGGTGCGATCGTCACCGCGGCGATTGCCGAGAACGGCGGTGACGCGGCGTTCCTTGGCGCGATCGCCGACAACGAGGCGATGCTCGAGGCCGCGATGCGCAAGGCGCTGGCGGACAGCGACATGCTGGTGCTGTCAGGCGGCACCTCCAAGGGTGCGGGTGACGTCTCGCACCGGATCATCGCTCGCCTCGGCAAGCCCGGCATCATCGCGCATGGCGTGGCGCTGAAGCCCGGCAAGCCGCTGTGCCTTGCGGTGTGCGACGGCAAGCCGGTGGTCATCCTGCCGGGCTTTCCGACCTCGGCGATGTTCACCTTCCACGACATGATCGTGCCGGTGCTGCGGCGGATGGCCGGGCTGCCGCCGCGATCGGATGCCAAGGTGGCGGCGAAGGTGCCGGTGCGCATCGCCTCCGAGCTCGGGCGTACCGAGTTCGTGATGGTGTCGCTGGTCGAGGGCGCCGACGGCCTGATCGCCTATCCCGGCGGCAAGGGTTCGGGCGCGATCACGTCGTTTGCGCAGGCCGACGGCTTCCTGAAGATCGAGGCGCTGGCCGACCAGTTGCCGGCCGGCAGCGAGGCCGAGGTGACGCTGTTCACGCCGCATGTGCGGGTGCCCGATCTCGTCATCGTCGGCAGCCATTGCACCGGGCTCGATCTCGTCACCGCGCCGCTGGCGCATGACGGTCTCGTGGTGCGCTCGATCGCGGTCGGCAGCCTCGGCGGGCTCGCTGCCGCCAAGCGCGGCGAATGCGATCTCGCCCCGATCCATTTGTTCGACGACAAGACCGAGACCTACAACACGCCGTATCTGGCCGACGGGCTCGAGCTGGTGCCGGGCTGGCGGCGCATGCAGGGCATCGTGTTTCGCAAGGACGACACGCGCTTTGCCGGCTTGAGCGCAGAGCAGGCGGTGCGCGCCGCGCTCGCCGATCCCGCCTGCATCATGGTCAACCGCAACCAGGGTGCCGGCACCCGCATCCTGATCGATCGCTTGCTGGCGGGCCGCCGTCCCGACGGTTACTGGAATCAGCCCCGCTCGCACAATGCGGTTGCGGCCGCGGTGGCGCAGCACCGCGCCGACTGGGGCATGACCATCGCGCCCGTCGCCGATGCGTCGGGACTCGGCTTCATACCGTTCGCCGAAGAGCATTATGACTTCGCATTGGTGACGGCGCGCAAGCACCGGCCCGCGGTGCAGGCCTTTCTCGATGCGCTGGCGTCGGATGAAGGCCGGGCTGCATTGACGAAGGCGGGGTTCAGGCCGGCGTAGCCGGTGTGCGCTCTGCCGCACCATCACAGCTCTCGTCCCTGCGAAAGCAGGAACCCATACGCCGCGGCGGGCGTTACAGGCGGGCCTCGCCGTTCCAGCATCGCGTAACAATTTGCGTTTGTGGTTATGGGTCCCTGCTTTCGCAGGGACGACACTGAGCTTGTTGCGCTAGCTGTGAGTCAAAACATCCGCATTCTCGCGACATTCGGGGACTTCCTGATGCGGTGTGCCGAAGGCACCCTGATCACTCGCTCAGCTTGCGGTCCAGGAAGTCGACGTAGGAATTGTCCGGGTCCAGTTTGACGGCCAGGCGAAGCGCGGCCCGGGCGGCGGACTTGTCGCCGTCGGCCGTGGCCTTGTGCTCGTCCAGGATCGCATTGGCCACCGTGCGCGCGGTGTCGAGACGGGCCTCGTCGATGGAACGGTCGGCAAGATAGGCTTCCACCGGCTCGCGGAGGCGCTTCAGTTCGTCCACGCTGACCGAACCCAGCGGATACCAGTTGTAATATTCGAGACGCGGCCGATCATCCGTGAGGGTCGGCACATCCCCGACAAAGGCCGCGAGTTTTTCATCGGCGGCGATGAATGTCGCCAGGAAATCCTCGGGCGAGCCGAGGCCGTTCGCCGTCAGGTCTTCAGCCACCGCGGGCTTCGACATGCGCATGGCGAGCTCGTGCGGATCGATGTTCAACGGTTCATCGGAGGCGATCGCCACGCCTTCCATTCTGGACGGCAGCCACAGCGAGACATGCTTGAACTGGCCCATCATGGCCTTGAGTATCATCTTCGGAAGGATGCCGCGGTTGAAATCCAGCGGCACCCATTGCGCGAGAACGCCGCCGGGACGCATCCTCTGCTTTGCCAGCGCATAGAATTCCTCCGTGTAGAGGTTGATGACGCCGGCATCATGGGGCGGTGGCGGCTCGAGCGTGATGACGTCAAATGTCTCCTTGGTCCCCAGCAGGAAGTGGCGCCCGTCCGCGACGATCTGATGGACTTTGGGATTTTGATAGAATTGCTTGTTGATCGGCACGAAGTGGGGCGCAAATTCGAACACCGTCGATGCCAGATCGACCGCGTCGATGGATTGCAATTCTTCATGGGTGCTCACCGCTCCCACCGTGGTTCCGGTCCCGATGCAAATGACGACAGCCGTTTCAACCGGGCCCTGGTGCAGCAGAACGGGATAGTGCCCCATCGCGGCCATGTAGCGTCTGCCCTCGGGACGGTTGTTGGCATAGCTCTTCGAATTCACCACCAACTGCTGATAGGTGCCCGCCGCCTTCTCGCGATACTCGACCACCGCAAACGTCGCTTGCCGGGTTTCCCGCAACTCGAGCACATTGGCGCCTTCGATCGCGGTCAGGACCCGCTCCAGATAGTGCGGAGTGAAGAGCAGCAGTGCTACGGCGATGACGCTCGCGGCGATCGTCCCCTGCCGCCACAGGCTCCTTTCTCTCAGAAGATCCGGCTGCGACACGGTGGTCGCGACGAACAGCAGGACGTTCACGACAATCAGCGCGGTGAGCGCGCCCTGGCTGCCCAGATACGGGATCAGCAGAAAGCCCGCCGCCAGCGAACCCACGACGCCGCCAATCGTGTTCAAGGCGTAGAGCGTGCCGATCCTGCGGCCCAGCGCGCTCATCTGCATCACGGTCAGCTCGCTGGCCAGGGGAAAGCTGATGCCGATCAGCATCGTCGGCAGCAACAGCGCAACAGCGCAGACCAGGAAGAATGAAACGTCACCCCCCAACAGCTCCTGCACCGGGACTGGAAGCAGGCCCGATACGATGGGAGACAGCGCTACTCCCATGGTCCGCGCCTTGCCGAGCATTCCGACGGTCAGCGTGGCTGCAACCGCGATCAGCAGCTGCGTCACGGCGAAGTATCGCAGCAATTGATCCTTGCGGGGGGCGAGCAGCCTGGCGCAGATCAGGGCGCCGATCACGAGCCCCAGCAGGTAAACGCCGAGCATGCCCGAGAACGCGTAGACGCTCGAGGTGCTGACATTGGTCAGGAATCGGAACCAGACGACCTCATAGGCGATCGATACAAAACCGGAGCACGCGAAAATCCAGATCAGGATCGACGTCCTGCCACGCGCGGTCGCGGCGGTTTGCACCGGCGCCTGTGCCGCGACCGGCAAGAGCGGGCTTGCGCCGCGCGCAACGAACAGGGCAACGACGCCGACGCAGACATACAGCGCTGCCGCAACCAGGCTTGATCCCGCGATGCCCCAGAGGCCCATCAGCACAAAGCCGACCGCCAGGGTGCCGATGGCGGCGCCCAGGGTGTTGAACCCGTAGAGCAGGCCGATCCGATTGGCGAGGTCGGTTTGTGTGCGGGTCAGGAATTTCACCAGGAAGGGCAGGGTCGCGCCCATCAACATCGTTGGCAGCGACAGGATGGCGAGCGACACGGCGACCATGAGAGGCAGCCGGAATGGCGACTCCAGATCCAGCATCGGTGACAGCCAGCCCACCCATGTCGGCCAATGCGACAGGAACGCGGTGACCGCGAGAGAAACGAGGGCGAGGGCGAGTTCGAGCAACCCGTAGATTTTCAGCGGGCGGCTGACGGTGTCGGCGATCCGGCCTCCCAGGGCGCTGCCCAGCGAGAGGCCGAAAAAGAAGCTTGCCACCGTGACGCTGACGGAGACGGTCGCGCTTCCCAGCACGAATTGCAGTTGCTTGAACCAGAGAACCTGCAGGATCAGCGATGCCGCGCCCGATGCCAGAAAGATCGCCGTGACCAGAACCCGGTTTTTCAGGCTCACGGCGTCTCGAACGTCACCACGATTGCGCACTGGACCGCTCTCCCGTTGAACGGAGAACAGGTAAGGCGAATGCTCTTAATATTGCCTTATGGCGGAGCAGCGCCGCGCGGCAGCCGGATCCCGTTGAGATTGCTCGTAAAATTGCCGTTTGGCGGATGCTTGCAGGGGGCCGAACGATCGCGCTGCGAGCGGGCCTTTTGCGTTGCCGATCCAGCTCAGTGCCGCATGGCCGTCTCCACGAACTCCAGCACGGAGCGCGGGACCTCTTCGTATTCGACGAAACGGCGCCGAAGCTCGTCGGCAATGTCGGTCGTGACGTCGCGCGACCATCCTTCGTTGGTATTGAAGGCCACGATGCGGACCGGGCGGCTGTACTGGTCATCCAGCAGACGCCGGATCAGCGTTTTCCGGTCAGTGCCTTCTTCGTCGGTTTCGCTCCAGGCACGGCCCAGTCGGCCAAAATCGTTCAGCACCAGATAGGTGTCGTGATCGATTGAATGCGGCACAATCGAAGGCGAGCGAGGCATACATAGTCCTCCATGCTGCACATTATCGTGTTCCGATCGCCCTGCGTATCGGAAATTTCGAGGTAAATCCGCTGGATAGCGGGATCGCGCGTGACGTGAGCGGGGGCTGCAACATGCATTGGAGCAAACCGTCCCGTCGCTGGTTATCTCTTGTCACCGACATGGGCCCTGTTGTGGATGTCGGTGGTTGAGCGACCGATGGGGCTCCCACCCGCTCGAGGAGCGGAGCGATGTTAAGAAGGCTTCGTTTTAGGAACACAACGCTGGAAGAAGTGCTGGCAGTCGATACGCAGCGGCCGCGGAAGAGGCTGCGGATGCGTGACCAGCCCCCGAGAGAGAGCCGATCGGCAAGGCTGGCCAAGCCGGGGCGGCCGGTCAGTCAACGAACCGACTGACCCTGCGGGATAGCGAGCCGAGCCCAACTTGCGCGGCGGCGCGTGAACGGGTTCGCCGATTGCGGCGACCAATCGATCATGGCATTCGACACCGCCAACTTCCGTAAGATTGCCGCGCTCGTCGCGGCGGCCGGCACCTTGTTCTGGCTCTACACCTTCTACGCCATCGCCCATGTGCCGCCTGGCGACGGTACCGGCTTCCAGTGGCTGGCGGTCTTTCCGCTCGGCCTAGTGTTCGGCCTGTTCTTCCTGCCGGCCTGGCTGCTCGTCGCCATCGGCCGATTGCCGAGATTCACCGCGGCGCTTGGGGTCTGTGGCCTGATCGCGTTCGCGGTGCTGTGGGCGCAGCTGCTGCAGGAGTTTCCGAGGGCGGTCCTCTAGCGCGCCAGCCCATCCTCATCCGCCGGCGAGCCTGGCATGACATTGCTCCAAGGCTGATATAAGCAGCGTTGGGCGCAAGTCGCGGCTTTCCGCCGTCACGGCTGGTCCCGGCCATCCATGTCGGGCGGAACCGCGGGCGTGGATACCCTAACGATTGGCATGTCTTCGGAGACGCGTATGAAAGTGATTGGCCTCGCGGGCTGGAGCGGTGCCGGCAAGACCACCCTGCTGTCGCGGGTGATCCCCTGCCTGCTGGGCCGCGGCCTGCGCGTCTCCGTAATCAAGCACGCCCACCATGAATTCGATGTCGACGTGCCCGGCAAGGACTCCTGGGTGCACCGGCAGTCCGGTGCGACCGAGGTGCTGGTGTCCTCGACGCGGCGCTGGGCGCTGATGCACGAGCTGCGCGGCGCCGATGAGCCGCGGCTGCCGGAGCTGCTCGCCAAGATGGCGCAGGTCGATCTGGTCGTGGTCGAAGGCTTCAAGCGCGAGCCGGTCAACAAGATCGAGGTGTACCGCGCCGCCAACGGCAAGCCGCTGCTGTTTCCCGACGACCCGCGCGTAGTCGGGATTGCCAGCGATGTCGCCGTTGCAACCACGCTGCCGGTCGCGCATCTCGACGACATCGAGGACGTTGCCGAATTGATGCTGCGCGCCGCGATTCCCGTCGACGACGTGCTCGCGTCGGCTCCGGCCGAAGGCTGACGTGGATGAGGGGCGGCGTTGACGATGCAGGACGGCTTCGCCATGGTCGAACCATGACAACGACGAAGCTCGATCTCACCGGCCTGAAATGCCCGCTGCCGGCGCTGAAGACGCGCAAGGCCCTCCGGAGCGTGACGGCGGGAGATTTCCTCGAGGTGCACTGCACCGATCCGCTTTCGGTGATCGATATCCCGGCCCTGATCCAGGAGACCGGCGACAAGGTCGAGATCACCGAACGAAGCGACGCCCGGATCGTTTTCTTGATCGAGAAGATCAATGGAGCGATAGGCAATTCGAATGCTGCGTTGCCGCGTACGCGCTAGATGCAGCTTGATATCTACCTTTTGCCTATCGACACCTATTTTCCATTCTGCGCGAATTGATAATGTCCGCCGGGTTGTGGTGATGGAGTTGTGCTCGAGTGTTGGCGCATCGACGGACAACGACTGGGCCTGTGTCCAGATCACGGGCTGCACGGCCGGGCATATCCGGCCGTATTGGGGGTTAGCATTTCCGGAATGTGCGTGGTTGGTCCCGACGCATTGAGGAAATGTGCGGAGCTGCCGGCTGACGCTGGCCGCAATGGGCTGAGACGGGATCGAAGATGCAGATGCGCCTGTCGTAATGGCGGCTGCAGGGGAGGTGTCAATGACCACAGTGAGCAGCGCCGGACGCGTATCCGCGACAGGCGCAGGTTTCCTCGACAAGGAACATACAATCGCGACCGCCGGCTTCAACCGCTGGCTGGTGCCGCCGGCCGCGCTCTGCATCCATCTGTGCATCGGCATGGCTTACGGCTTCTCGGTGTTCTGGCTGCCGCTGTCGCGCGCGATCGGCCTGACCGCGCCGAAGGCGTGCCCCGACACCTCGCTGGTGCAGGAGCTGTTCACCACCACCTGCGACTGGAAGGTCGCGAGCCTCGGCTGGATGTACACGCTGTTCTTCGTGCTGCTCGGCGTCTCCGCCGCGATCTGGGGCGGCTGGCTCGAGAAGGTCGGTCCGCGCAAGGCCGGCTTCGTCGCGGCGCTGTGCTGGGCCGGCGGTCTCGTGATCGGCGCGCTCGGCGTCTACACGCACCAGCTCTGGCTGATGTGGCTCGGCTCCGGCGTGATCGGCGGCGTCGGCCTCGGCCTCGGCTACATCTCGCCGGTGTCGACGCTGGTGAAATGGTTCCCCGACCGGCGCGGCATGGCGACCGGCATGGCGATCATGGGCTTCGGCGGCGGCGCGATGATCGGCGCCCCGCTCGCCGACAGGCTGATGAACTACTTCAAGACCCCGACCTCGGTCGGCGTCTGGGAGACCTTCCTCGCCATGGGCGCGATCTACTTCGTGTTCATGATGATCGGCGCGTTCCGCTATCGCATCCCGCCGGCCGGCTGGCAGCCCGAAGGCTGGACGCCGCCGACGAAGGCCAACGCGATGATCTCGAGCAAGCACGTCCATCTCGACAACGCGCACAAGACGCCGCAATTCTGGCTGATCTGGTGGGTGCTCTGCCTGAACGTGTCGGCGGGCATCGGCGTGATCGGCATGGCCTCGCCGATGCTGCAGGAGATCTTCGCGGGCAAGCTGATCGGCCTGCCCAATGTCGGCTTCAACCAGCTCGATGCCGGACAGAAGGCGCAGATCGCGGCGATCGCGGCCGGCTTTGCCGGATTGCTGTCGCTGTTCAACATCGGCGGCCGCTTCTTCTGGGCGTCGCTGTCGGACAAGATCGGCCGCAAGAACACCTACTACACGTTCTTCATCCTCGGCATCGCGCTCTACGCGCTGGCGCCGACCTTCGCCGCGATGGGATCGAAGCTGTTGTTCGTGCTCGGCTTCGGCATCATCCTGTCGATGTATGGCGGCGGCTTCGCCACCGTGCCGGCCTATCTCGCCGACATGTTCGGCACCCAGTTCGTCGGCGCCATCCACGGCCGTCTGCTGACGGCATGGTCGACCGCCGGCATCATCGGTCCTGTCGTGGTGAACTACATCCGTGAGTTCCAGCTGGCCGCAGGCGTGCCGCGCGACCAGCTCTACAACACCACGATGTACATCCTGTGCGCCATGTTGATCGCGGGCCTGATCTGCAACTACCTGATCAAGCCGGTCGATGCGAAATGGCATATGAGCGACGCCGAGGTTGCCAAACTGCAGGATGCGAGCGCCAGCGCCGCGGCGGCCGGACCGCATGGTTCCTACGGGATCGGGTTCGGCGGGCTCGACGCCAAGGCGGCGCTGTTCTGGCTGTTCGTCGGCATTCCGCTGGCGTGGGGCGTCTACATGACGCTGCTCAGCGCGGTCAAAATCCTCTGATCGCAGTTCAGGCCGCGCGCGGACCATCTGGTATCCCGCGCGGCCTGAAGCGTTTTCGAGCGAAGTGGATGCCGGTTCGCGTGAAGAAGACGCGTCAAGCAAGAAGCTCTACGCCGTTCAATTCAACAGATAATCAAGGGACATTTCAGTCATGTTTCGTACCGCAAGCTGTCTTGTGGCCGCCCTGCTTCTCGCCGGCTCGTTGCACACCGCGTCAGCCCAGACCACCGAGGCCAAGCCGTCCAAGGTCAAGCTCACCATGCAGAAGCTGAAGGACATGAAGGCGAAGTGGAAGGCCAACAAGCCAAAGCTGAAGGCTTGCCGCGCCGAGGTGAAGTCGAAGGGCCTGACCGGCGACGACCGCTGGTTCTACATCGAAGAATGCATGGGCAAGAGCTGAGCGGCACCGCTCCGCCCTCTTGTTGCGTTCGAGACGCGGTCACTCCGCGGCGGCGGGCGTCGTCTTGGCGGCCTCCAGCGCGGCTGCGATCGCCTCGTCGACCCGTTCGAGCCAGATGAACTCCAGCTTGGCGCGGGCGCTGGCGGGGATGTCGTCGAAGTCGCGCTTGTTGCGCGCCGGCAGCATCACCCGGGTCAGGCCGGCGGCCGCGGCCGCGACCACCTTCTCCTTGATGCCGCCGACCGGCAGCACCAGGCCGCGCAGCGAGATCTCGCCGGTCATCGCGGTATCGCTGCGCACCGTGCGATCGGTCAGGAGCGAGGTGAGGGCGGTGAACATCGCAACGCCCGCGCTCGGACCGTCCTTCGGCGTCGCGCCGGCCGGAACGTGGACGTGGATGTCGCTCTTCTCGAACACGCCGGGGTCGATGCCGAGCTGCGAGGCCCGGCTCTTCACCAGGGTTAGCGCGGCCTGCACGCTCTCGCGCATCACCTCGCCGAGCTGGCCGGTGAGGATCAACGCGCCGCGGCCCGGCGTGCGCGACGCCTCGATGAACAGGATGTCGCCGCCGACCGGGGTCCAGGCCAGCCCGGTGGCAACGCCCGGGATGCTGGTGCGCATCGCGATCTCGTTCTCGAACCTCGGCTGGCCGAGCAGCGAGACGATGTCCTTCGGTGCGATGGTGACGTGGCTGGTGCTGCCCTCGGCGATCTGCACCGCGACGTTGCGCAGCACCTTGCCGATCTCGCGCTCCAGGTTGCGCACGCCGGCCTCGCGGGTGTAGCTGCGGATGATCAGCCGCAGCGCATCCGCATCGATCTCGACCTGCTCGGCCTTGATGCCGTTGGCCTCGAGCTGGCGGCGGACCAGATAGCGCTTGGCGATCTCGAGCTTCTCGTCCTCGGTGTAGCCGGCGAGACTGATCAGCTCCATGCGGTCGAGCAGCGGGCCGGGGACGCCGTCGAGCATGTTGGCGGTGGCGATGAACACGACGCGCGAGAGGTCGAACGGCACGCCGAGATAATTGTCGCGGAAGGTGCTGTTCTGCTCGGGGTCGAGCACTTCCAGCATCGCGGCCGACGGATCGCCCTGGATGCCACGGCCCATCTTGTCGATCTCGTCCAGCATCATCACGCAATTGCGCGCGCCGGCCTTCTTGATCGCCTGGATGATGTTGCCGGGCAGCGCCCCGATATAGGTGCGGCGATGGCCGCGGATCTCGGCCTCGTCATGCACGCCGCCGAGCGAGACGCGGACGAATGGCCGCGCCATCGCGCGCGCGATCGATTGGCCGAGCGAGGTCTTGCCGACCCCGGGCGGCCCGAGGAAGCACAGGATCGGCGCCTTGCCGCCGGGCGCGAGCTTGCGCACCGCGAGATATTCGATGATGCGGCTCTTGATCTTCTCGAGGCCATAATGGTCCTGGTCGAGGATCTTGCGCGCCTCCGCGATGTCGATCGGCTTCTCCTCCGGAATGCTCCAGGGCAGGTCGATCAGCCAGTCGAGATAGCTGCGCACCATGCCGGATTCGGCCGCTGCCTCCGGCATCCGCTCGTAGCGGCGCAGTTCCTTCTGCGCCTGGCTTTCGGCCTCCGGCGGCATCTTGGCCTCGACGATCGCCTTGGTCAGCTCGGCGACTTCCGCGGCCTTGCCGTCACCTTCGCCGAGCTGGCGCTGGATCGTCGCCATCTGCTCGCGCAGGATCGCCTCGCGCTGCCGCTCGTCGAACACGGCCTTGGTCTTCTGCCCGATCTCCTGGCTCAGCCGCAGCACCTCGATGCGCTCGGCGAGGTGACGCGACACCTTGTCCATCCGCGCCACGAGATCGATGGTTTCCAGGATGTCCTGCTTCTCCGACGGCTTGATGTCCATGTAGGACGTCGCAAGG
Source organism: Bradyrhizobium sp. KZN70725 (assembly GCF_055264925.1). Taxonomy (NCBI): domain Bacteria; kingdom Pseudomonadati; phylum Pseudomonadota; class Alphaproteobacteria; order Hyphomicrobiales; family Nitrobacteraceae; genus Bradyrhizobium; species Bradyrhizobium sp. KZN70725. Next base: position 117,300 of record NZ_JBUYWT010000008.1, on the reverse strand, counting down.
TCGGCAAGGGTTGCCGGCGAGGTGGTGCCCTGCAGCGCGGCGATCAGCTCCTGCGGCACTTGCGGCAGCAATTGCGCGGCCTCCAGCGCCTGGCGCTGCAGATTGAGGAAGCGCGCCTCGATCTCGGCCGAGGTGGTGGTCGGCTCCGGGATTTGCAGCACGCGGGCCGCGAGGAACGGCGTGCCGGGCAGATAGTCGAGCACGCGCATGCGCTGCACGCCCTGGCAGACCAGATGGTGGGTGTCGTCCGCACCGGTGATGTAGCGCACGATGTTGGCGACGGTGCCGACGCGGTAAAGCCCGTCGGGGCCGGGATCGTTGGTCTCGGGATCGCGCTGCAGCAGGATGCCGATCGGCCGCTGCTCGCGCACCGCCTGCTGCGCCGCGGCAATCGAGGTCGCCCGGGCGATCGTGATCGGAATGATGACATCCGGAAACAGCACGGTGTTGCGCACCGGGACGATGATCAGCGCGTCGCTCGGGATCGGCGTCGAAGTTGAAGCTGGGCTTGAAATGTCTGAGGCAGCCATGTCGAAATCCTTTAGCTCGACTTTCCGAGCCGCAGGCCGACGCAACCATGCGCGGCAAAGCGGCTGATCGTGTAGCGGCCGGTCGGCAGCGCGATGCGGCGCTCGAACCGGCCCTGCGGCAGTTCGAGGCGCAGGATACGGGCGTTGCGGAGTTCAGGGGGCAGGGTGCGGCGGCCGGAGATCACCAGCGTGCCGCCGTCGAGCGCGGCCTCGACCTCGTCGGGATCGACCCCCGGCAACGCGACCAGGATCAGGATTTCATCCTCGGTCTCGATCACGTCGGTCGGCGGTTCCCAGCTCGGCTCGGTGCTTCCCGCGCGCGGGTGCAAATTGAGGAAGCTCTGGTGCAGCCGTTCGGCGCGGGCGAGCGCCTCGATCGCATCCGACAGCATCCAGTTGATCTGATCCTTGGGCCGCATGGGCACTCTCCACGTCGCACTGGGAGGCAAGGTTACCGGTCTTGCCGCCGACCGTAAACCTGCCCCTCGCGCCGCTGATCGAGGGTAAAATTGTCCGAAATCTCGCGATTTGCGGCATGACCGCAATGCACGGACCGCAGCCGGACGCTTATGCCGCGGCTATGTGACAGGACCGCGGCTGCTCTCGAATTCCTACGGCCTTCCCCGCATCTTTTGCCGTGATGCGGTGCGCTCGCGCGCGCCGCCAAACGGGAAGGTGGCACATGACCTTGCTCCATTACCACGATGCCCGGCCGCACGGTTCGGCCGGCGCCATGCCCTTGATGCTGCGGCGGACGTTCCGGCGGATCGGCCTCGTCTTCAGGACTGTTCACCGTGCGATCGCCGCCGCCAAGATTCATCGGCTCCGCAATGAGCTGCTGCTGCATCGCGGCCACGAGGATTGGGCGCGGACCAACCTCAACGTCGGCATGCTCGGCGGCGACGCCGAGAGATATCCACGGGCGCCGGTCGTGCTCGGCGAGAAGTGGGACTACTGAGATGCGCACAGTTTTGTTCATCGCTGCCCTGCCGCGCCGCGCCGCAGAAGGGCTGCTCGCATTCCTCGCCTGGATCGGCGAGGAGCCGATCAACGGCTACCGGCCCGAGGCGCATTACATGCGCGGTCCGGGACCTGCGTGGCGGGCCAAGCATCGCGGGCGTTAAGCCCCCGAACCCATCCGCGTCATTGCGAGGAGCATGGCGACGAAGCAATCCATATCTCCGCATGTGGCGCGATGGATTGCTTCGCGGAGCCTGTCATCAGGCGCGCGTTCGCGCGACCCGTTGGCTCGCAGTGACGTGCAGAGGCCGCGGCGCCTACGAGACCCACGATCCCGAGCGCGCCGACCTTGAGCGACCGTCGTTTCTGCTCCCAAACCAGTTCACGTCGCTTCACGTCGCGGCGCCAGGTGATCGAGAAGGTTCATCGGCAGCGGGAACACCACGGTCGAGGAGCGCTCGCCGGCAATGTCGTGCAGCGCCGCGAAGTAGCGCAGCTGCATCGCTTGCGGCTCCTGGGCGAGGATCCGGCCGGCCTCGACCAGCTTCTCGGCGGCCTGCTGCTCGCCCATCGCGTTGATCACCTTGGCGCGCCGCAGCCGTTCCGCCTCGGCCTGCTTGGCGATCGCCCGCACCATCGTCTCATTGAGATCGATATCCTTGATCTCGACCCCGGTGACCTTGATGCCCCAGACGTCGGTCTGCCTGTCGAGGGTCTCCTGGATATCGGCGTTCAGCTTGTCGCGTTCCGCCAGCATCTCGTCGAGCTCGTGCTTGCCGAGCACCGAACGCAGCGTGGTCTGCGCAAGCTGGCTGGTCGCAGCCATGTAGTCGCTGACCTTGATGATGGCGCGCTCGGGATCGACGATGCGGAAGTAGAGCACGGCGTTGACCTTGACCGAGACGTTGTCGCGCGAAATCACGTCCTGTGGCGGCACCACCTGCACCACCACCCTGAGATCGACCTTCACCAGCTGCTGCACCACCGGAATCAGGATGATGAGCCCCGGGCCCTTCACCCCGGTGAAACGGCCGAGCGTGAAGATGACGCCGCGCTCGTATTCGCGCAGCACGCGCACGGCCTGGGTCAGGAATACGATGATCAGCAGCGCGATCGCCGCATAGGTGAAATAATCAAGCATCATGCCTTACCTCCCTCGCCGGGAGAGGCCGGCGTGCGCCGTACCACCAGCGTCAAATCGATGATGTTGGCGACCTCCACCGTGTCTCCCGCCGTGAATGTCTCGGTGCTGCGCGCTTGCCAGCGTTCGCCGTTGGTGAAGACGTGACCCGTGGTCTCGGACCAGTCGAGCACTTCGGCCGATAGCCCCCGCATGGCTTGCGCACCGATCCGCACCGGGCCCTTGCGCGCCCGGCGGAGCGCGCCGAGCACGACGAGAATGAGCCCCGTGAACATCGCGGCGACGATGCCGATGACCGGCCATGACAGCCGGTAACCGGGCGCCTCGATCCGAAACAGCATGGCTGCTCCAAGCACGAAGGCGACTATTCCTCCGAGGCCGATCACGACGGTCGGGTTGAAGGCTTCGATTGCGAGCAGCGCGATCCCAACCAGCATCAGGGCGAAGCCCGCGTAGTTGATCGGCAGCATGTTGAGTGCGTACAGACCGAGCAGCAGGCAGATCGTCCCGACAACCCCGGGCGCCACGGCACCGGGCGACATGAACTCGAAGATCAGGCCGTAGATGCCGACCATCAGGAGAATGAATGCGATGTTGGGGTCGGTGATGACCGCAAGCGCGCGCGCGATCCAGGTGGGATCGATGGCCTCGATCGCGGTGTCCGTGGTCGCCAGGCGTTGCGTCTTGCCGCCGGGAAGCTCGATGGTCCGGCCATCGACCTGCCTGAGCAGGTCGGCCGGATCGCGCGCGGTGAGATCGATGACGTTGGCCTGCAGCGCTGCGTTGGCGGAGAGGGTGGCGGCATCGCGCACCGCCTTCTCGGCCCAGTCGGCATTGCGGCCACGCAATTCGGCGAGGCTGCGGATGAAGGCAACGGCATCATTCGTCACCTTCGCCGTCATGGCATCCGTGGTTTCGGACGGATGGCCGCCGTCCTTCTGGTCCTTGCCGCCCTTGTCCGGAGTGCTGCCCGGCAGCCCCGGTATCGGGCCGCCGATCTGCACCGGCGTCGCGGCGCCGATATTGGTGCCGGGCGCCATGGCCGCGAGATGGGTCGCATAGAGGATATAGGTCCCGGCGCTCGCGGCATGGGCGCCGGATGGCGCAACGTAGCCGACCACGGGAACGGGCGAGGCCAGCACGTCGGCGATGATCTCACGCATGCTGGTGCTGAGGCCGCCCGGCGTATTCAAACGCAGGATAACAATTTCGGCGTGGCGCTCGGCGGCCTTGGCCAGGCCGTCCTTGACGTAGCTGGCCGCTGCCGGCCCAATTGCCCCGTCGATTGAAATGGTCAGGGCAAGATGGCTGTTGTCCGCGGCCGGACCGGGACGGATGGAGACAACCAGAGCGACCAGGACGGTCGCAACAACGAGGGCCGCCTTGAAGGTGGTGTGCACGGCAAGCACTCCCTTGCCGTGGATATGGGGCGTCGTTTCGGAACCTCAAGTTGGCGCCGTGTCACGGGCACCGTGTGCTGATCGCATTGTGCATTGCGATGGCTTCCGTCGGGTCAGCAAACCTCAATGCGCGGCTGCGAGGTACTCGTCGGCAAGCTCAGCCATCGCCTGCGAGACCTCGGCCTTTGCCGACCCGTTCAATTGCACGATCGGCAGCCGCGTCGCCGGCTGCATGAATCCCAGAAGCGCCAGCGCGAACTTCAATGCGGCGGGATGCTCGCGCTCCAGCAAGGTCGCAAGCGGCACCAGCCGCTGGTGCAACTCCCGCGCCTGATACAACCGTCCCTCGCGGAAATGCCTGTGAACGGCCACGTACAGATCGGGCGCGACGTTCGTCACGACCGAGATGCAGCCATCGCCACCGGCGGCGAGCCAGGCCAGCGAGGAGGCGTCGTCGCCGGTCAGCATCCGGAATGTCGCCGGCAGGCGTGAGCGCAGGCGCGCCAGCCGGGCAACGTCACCGCTGCCGTCGCGCAATCCCACGAAGCGTGGCGATGCGGCGAGCTCGAGCAGCGTCTCGTCGGCAAGGCCCTTGACCGTGCGCGACGGAATGTCGTGCAGGATGACGGGCAGCGTGGTGGCCGCGGCGACCGCGTGGAAATGCGCCGCCGTGCCCCGTGGCATAGGCTTGTTGTAATAGGGTACGACCGACATGACGGCGTCGGCGCCGGCCGCTTCCGCGGCCCGGGTGAATGTGACGGCGCGGTCGGTCGCGTTCGATCCGGCGCCGGCGATGATGCGAACCCGCTTGCGCGCGACGCCGGCCGCGATCCGGACCAGCTGCGCACGTTCCGCGGGCTGCAGCATCGCGCTTTCACCTGCGGTCTCGCCGACCACCAGCGCGGTGACGCCGGCCGCGATCTGGCGCTCGCACAGCCGGCCGAACGCCTCCGCGTCGATCTCGCCCCGATGGTTGAAGGGGGTCGGAAGATCGGGGATGAAGCCCGACAGCCATCCGGCCGTGTCGGCTTTCGCAGCCGTTTGCCAGGTCATGTTTGTCAAGTCATGGGTGGCTCACGCCACGCGGATTGCGGGAAAGCTCGCGGTCTCGCCGCGCATATCGAGCTCGATCTCACGCGACAGCTCGACGATCATTTCAGGATGCTGGCCGTTTTCGAACAGCGCGTATTTGACGGCCTGGGCGCGGTTGACGAACAGGCCGCCATAGAGGCCGTTCTGTTGCTGGGCGACCCACTGGCCGCGATGGTTGCGGCCGATGAAGACGACGGTGGACGCGGCGCTACACGAGGGAGGTTCGACGAGTTTCACGGTGGTGGTCCTTCTTTTTGTTTCTGACGCGTTTTCCTCGCGCGAACCGGTGTCCGGCTCGCTCGAAAACGCTTCAGTCACGGTCACGCGATCAATGTCTGATTTGCGGGATATGAAATCGAGCGCGTGCGAGCAGCGACTTCATAGGAGCGGCATAGGATTTGTGAGGATGGTCTAGAGGCGCTGGACGATGCCGGTGCCGAGCGCGCACAGCGCGACATAGGCGGTCATCTCGTCCCAGTGATTGAGGTTTGCGGCAAACGGCATTTCGCGCTTGGCGATCCCGGCGAAGGCGCAGATCACGGCCGACATCCACAACAGGGTGACGAGGCCCTTGCCGAAGCCGGCGCCGGCGAACACGGCAAAGCCGATCATGATGGCAAGCCGGAAGCCGAAGCGGACCATGACCTGGACCGACTGCAGCTGCCGCGGCAGTTGTTTGGTGTCCACGGCCGCGCCGCCGTCAGCCGATATTGTCGACGAACAGCGGCTCGTACAGCGCGCGCGTGTCGCGACGGACGGTCGGCACGCTGGTTCGGCTATCGGGCGTCGAGATGCGCTGCGCCTCCACGAAGGCGCTGAGGATCGCGAGTGCAAGATCGGTGTGGTGGGTCTCGATCGACTGGTCGAGCCAGTCCGGCAGCTCGCGTTCGCGCGACAACGCACAGTGCCACTCGCCCTCGTCATAGACCAGGCGGCGGATCTGCCATTGCGGCAGTTCCAGATCGAGCAGCGCGATCGCGGCGTCGGTCCAGGCGCCCGACTGGATCAGCCGCTCGACCTGGCGGGTCTTGCCGCTCTGTCCGACCGAGGGAAAGCGCCGGCAGGTCTGGCTGATGATGTCGGCCATGAATTCGGCTGTCACCGCATAGGCGTCGCGCAGCCGTTCGCCGAGATCGATGGAGGTGTTCTGGGAAAGCACTGACATGGCGTCATCTCGTCTTGCGCGGCCCAAGAAATCCAAGCTCAAGGCATTAGCCGCACGCTCAAAATGGCCGGAGTGCCATTTGAAAACGAGATGAGGCGGGGGACGGAGATATAGGGATTCCATAAAGACACGTCGTCCCGGCGAAGGCCGGGACCCAACCGCCGATTTCAGTTTTCGTGTCGCGCTGGGGCCCAGCCATCACAAAACTCGGCCCTGTGGTTATGGGTCCCGGCCTTCGCCGGGACGACGGCTGCGCAGCTCGTGGCACTTATAGGATTCCTATAACGTCCTTACTCGCCACCTCTCGAAAACCTATGTCCCGGATGGCACCTCACGGCCATCCGGCGCGGGACGCCTATGCAATGGCCCGCGCCCTGTGACGCATAGGAGTCTCACATGATGGACATTCTCATGGCGGCGCTTGCGATCGGCTTCTTCGCGGCCGGCATCGGCTACGCCTACGCCTGCGAACGGCTGTAACGGAGGCGACGATGATCTTCGATTACTCGCTCGCCGGCCTCGTCTCGTTCGGCCTGCTGTTCTACCTCACTTACGCATTGCTGCGGCCCGAACGCTTCTAGGCGGCCCGCGATGTCAGCGCTTTGCACAATTCTGTTAGCCGACGCGATGCTGACCGGGCTGTTGCTCGGCTTGTTCGCGTCGATGCTGCGCTTCGCTCCCATTCGAAAGGTTTGACGCAATGACCGTCATCGGCTGGATTCAAATTATTCTGTTTTGCGCGATCGTGGCCGCGCTGGTCAAACCGCTCGGCTGGTACATGACCCGCGTGTTCAGCGGCGAGCGCACCTTCCTGTCGCCCGTGCTGCGCCCGGTCGAGCGCGGCATCTACTGGGTCGGCGGCGTCGACGAGCGGCGCGAGCAGCACTGGCTGACCTATACGGTCGCCATGCTGCTGTTCCATGTCGGCGGCTTCGCCATCATCTACGGCCTGATGCGGCTGCAGGCGGTGCTGCCGTTCAACCCGGCCGGACAGTCGGCGGTCGCCGAGGACCTTTCCTTCAACACCGCGATCTCCTTCATCACCAACACCAACTGGCAGAACTACGGCGGCGAGAGCACGCTGTCCTATCTGGTCCAGATGGTCGGCCTCACCCACCAGAATTTCCTGTCGGCGGCGACCGGCATCGCGCTGGCGATGGCGCTGATCCGCGGCTTCACCCGCTCGTCGATGCGCACCGTCGGCAATTTCTGGGTTGATGTCACGCGCTGCACGCTCTACGTGCTGCTGCCGATCTGCGTCGTCTACGCGCTGTTCCTGGTCTGGCAGGGCATGCCGCAGACGCTCGGCGCTTATGTCGACGCCACCACGCTGGAGGGCGGCAAGCAGACCATCGCGCTCGGGCCCGTGGCCTCGCAGGTCGCGATCAAGATGCTCGGCACCAATGGCGGCGGCTTCTTCAACGCCAACGCCGCGCATCCGTTCGAGAATCCGACCGCGCTGTCGAACCTCGTGCAGATGGTCTCGATCTTCGCACTCGGCGCCGCCATGACCAACGTGTTCGGCCGCATGGTCGGCAACGAGCGCCAGGGCTGGGCGATCTTCGCCGTGATGGGCATCCTGTTCGTCGCCGGCGTCACCGTCACCTACTGGGCGGAAGCCAACGGCACCTCGGCGCTGCACGCGCTCGGTCTCACCGGCGGCAACATGGAGGGCAAGGAGGTCCGCTTCGGCATCGTCGCGTCCTCGCTGTTCGCCGTCGTCACGACTGCCGCCTCCTGCGGCGCGGTCAATGCCATGCATGACAGCTTCACCGCGCTCGGCGGCATGATCCCGCTGATCAACATGCAGCTCGGCGAGGTCATCATCGGCGGCGTCGGCGCCGGCTTCTACGGCATGTTGCTGTTCGTCGTGCTGGCGATCTTCGTCGCCGGCCTGATGGTCGGCCGCACTCCGGAATATGTCGGCAAGAAGATCGAGGCGCGCGAGGTCAAGATGGCGATGCTCGCGATCCTGGTGCTGCCGCTGATGTATCTCGGCTGGACCGCGGTCGGCGTGGTACTGCCGTCGGCGGTGGCCTCGATGGCGAACTCCGGCCCGCACGGCTTCACCGAGGTGCTGTACGCGTTCACCTCGGCGACCGGCAACAACGGCTCGGCCTTCGCGGGCCTCACCGGCAACACCCTGTTCTACAATCTGACGCTCGCCTCCGCGATGTTCGTCGGCCGCTTCTTCATGATCGTGCCGGCGATGGCCATTGCAGGTTCGCTGGTCGAGAAGAAGTCGATCCCGGCCTCGGCGGGCACCTTCCCGACCACCGGCGGGTTGTTCGTCGGCCTCGTCATCGGCGTGATCCTGATCATCGGCGGTCTCACCTTCTTCCCGGCGCTGGCGCTCGGGCCGATCGTCGAGCACCTCGCCATGAACGCCAACACCCTGTTCTGATCGAATTGTCCGGAGTGACAACCATGGAAACCACAAGACTGCAAAAGCAGGTGACGGCGTCGACCATGTTCGACCCGAAGATCCTGGTGCCGGCGATCCGCTCGGCCTTCGTCAAGCTCGATCCTAGGCTGATGGCGAAGAACCCCGTGATGTTCGTGGTCGAGGTCGTGGCCGCGTTGACCACGGTGATCTTCGTCCGCGACCTCGTCACCGGCAGCGCCAATCTCGGCTTCACCTTCCAGATTATCCTCTGGCTCTGGTTCACGGTGCTGTTCGCCAACTTCGCCGAGGCCGTTGCCGAAGGCCGCGGCAAGGCGCAGGCGGAATCGCTGAAAAAGACCCGTACCGAGAGCCAGGCCAAGCTGCTCACCGGCACCGACCGGACCTACCGCATGGTGCCCGGCACCTCGCTGAAGGTCGGCGACGTCGTGCTGGTCGAGGCCGGCGACAACATCCCGTCCGACGGCGAGGTGATCGAAGGCGTGGCCTCGGTCAATGAAGCCGCGATCACGGGTGAATCCGCGCCCGTGATCCGCGAGTCCGGCGGCGACCGTTCCGCGGTCACCGGCGGCACCCAGGTGCTGTCGGACTGGATCCGTGTCCGCATCACCGCAGCCCAGGGCTCGACCTTCATCGACCGCATGATCAAGCTGGTGGAGGGCGCCGAGCGGCAGAAGACGCCGAACGAGATCGCGCTCAACATCCTGCTGGCCGGCCTCACCATCATCTTCGTGTTCGCGACGGTGACGATCCCGAGCTATGCGGCCTATGCCGGCGGCTCGATTTCGGTCGTGGTGCTGGTGGCGCTGTTCGTGACGCTGATCCCGACCACGATCGGCGCGCTTCTGTCGGCGATCGGCATCGCCGGCATGGACCGCCTGGTGCGCTTCAACGTGCTGGCGATGTCCGGCCGCGCGGTGGAGGCTGCCGGCGACGTCGATACGCTGCTGCTGGACAAGACCGGCACCATCACGCTCGGCAACCGCCAGGCGACCGCATTCCGTCCGATCCGCGGCGTCGCCGAGCAGGACCTCGCCGACGCAGCGCAGCTTGCCTCGCTGGCCGACGAGACGCCGGAAGGCCGCTCGATCGTGGTGCTCGCCAAGGAGAAATACGGCATCCGCGGACGCGACATGCATGAGCTTGCCGCGACCTTCGTGCCGTTCACCGCGCAGACCCGCATGAGCGGCATCGATGCCGGCACGTCGTCGGTCCGCAAGGGCGCGGTGGACGCGATCCTTGCCTATGTCGACGGCGGCTCGCCCCGCACCGTCGCCTCGGGCAACACCGTCCGCGCGGTCGCGGCGACGATGAGCGCCGAAGCGCGCGAGATCCAGTCGATCGCCGACGAGATCGCAAAGGCCGGCGGCACGCCGCTGGCCGTTGCCAAGGACGGCAAGCTGCTCGGCGTCGTGCACCTGAAGGACATCGTCAAGGGCGGTATCCGCGAGCGCTTTGCCGAACTGCGCCGCATGGGCATCCGCACCGTGATGATCACCGGCGACAACCCGATGACCGCGGCCGCGATCGCGGCCGAGGCCGGCGTCGACGACTTCCTGGCGCAGGCAACCCCCGAGGACAAGCTCAAGCTGATCCGCGACGAGCAATCCAAGGGCAAGCTGGTCGCGATGTGCGGCGACGGCACCAACGACGCGCCGGCGCTGGCGCAGGCCGATGTCGGCGTCGCCATGAACACCGGCACGCAGGCCGCCCGCGAGGCCGGCAACATGGTCGACCTCGATTCCAACCCGACCAAGCTGATCGAGGTGGTCGAGATCGGCAAGCAGCTGCTGATGACCCGCGGCGCGCTGACCACGTTCTCGATCGCCAACGACGTCGCGAAGTACTTTGCGATCATCCCGGCGATGTTCCTCGCGTTCTATCCGCAGCTTCAGGTGTTGAACGTGATGCACCTGGCGAGTCCGCAAAGCGCGATCCTGTCGGCGATCATCTTCAATGCGCTGATCATCATCGCGCTGATTCCCTTGGCGCTGAAGGGCGTCAAGTATCGCGCGGTGGGTGCCGGCGCGCTGCTCGGCCGTAACCTGATGATCTACGGTCTCGGCGGCATCGTCATCCCGTTCATCGGCATCAAGGCGATCGACCTCGTCGTCGCCGCCTTGGGCCTGGCTTAACCACAACGTCATTGCGAGGAGCGAAGCGACGAAGCAATCCATCCATCCGTTATGCCGATCCATGGATTGCTTCGCTTCGCTCGCAATGACGAAAGAGATTTAGGAGACCAGTCATGCTGAAAGAAATCCGCCCCGCCATCCTCGTGCTGGTCCTGCTGACCGCGATCACGGGCCTTGCCTATCCGCTCGCCATCACCGGCATCGCCGGCGTCATCTTCCCGCGCCAGGCGCAAGGCAGCCTGATCGAGCAGGGCGGCAAGGTGATCGGCTCCGCCCTGATCGGGCAGGAGTTCAAGGAAGATAAATACTTCCATGGCCGGCCGTCGGCGACGGTCGCGCCCGATCCGAACGACTCCACGAAGACAGTGCCGGCGGCCTACAACGCGGCCAATTCCGGCGGCTCCAACCTCGGCCCGACCAGCAAGGCGCTGAACGACCGGGTCAAGGAGGATGTCGAGAAGCTGAAGGCGCAGAACCCGTCCGCCAGCGTGCCGGTCGATCTTGTGACCACGTCGGGCAGCGGGCTCGATCCGGATATCTCGCCGGACGCCGCGCTGTTCCAGGTGCCGCGGGTCGCCAAAGCGCGCAGCATGTCCGAGGACGCAGTGCGTGAGCTGGTGACGCAGACCACGCAGGGCCGCTTCGCCGGCGTGATCGGCGAGCCCCGTGTTAACGTTCTTGCGCTCAACCTGGCGCTCGACGCGGCAAAGCCAAAATAGGAGAGTAGGCTGCCCCTCGCAGGATGACTATATTGCGGTATGGCCAATCAGCGCGACCCTGACAAACGACCCTCGCCGGATGCGCTGCTGGAGGCGGCGCGCCGGGAGACCGATCGATCGGGACGGCTGAAGATCTTCATCGGCGCCGCCCCCGGCGTCGGCAAGACCTACGAGATGCTCTCGAGCGCCCACGCCCGCCTGAAGGCGGGCGTCGACGTCGTGGTCGGCGTCGTCGAAACCCACGGTCGGGTCGAGACCGAGACGCTGCTCAGGGGTCTCGAGGTGCTGCCGCGGAAGCGGCTGACCTATCGCGACCAGACGCTAGAGGAGATGGACCTCGATGCATTGATCGCGCGGCGGCCGCAGCTCGCGCTGGTCGACGAGCTCGCCCATACCAACGCGCCGGGCAGCCGGCATCCCAAGCGCTATCTCGACGTCGAGGAGCTGCTGTCGCACGGCATCGACGTCTATACCGCGATCAACATCCAGCACATCGAGAGCCTCAACGACGTCGTCGCGCAGATCACCCATGTACGGGTGCGCGAGACGGTGCCCGACTCGGTGGTCGATCGCGCCGATGCCATCGAGCTGATCGACCTGACGCCCGACGACCTGATCCAGCGGCTGAAGGAGGGCAAGGTCTATGTGCCCAAGCAGGCCGAGCGGGCGCTGGAACACTATTTCTCGCCCGGCAATCTCACCGCGCTGCGCGAGCTGGCGCTGCGCCGCACCGCCGAGCGGGTCGACGAGCAGCTGCTCAACCACATGCAGGCCAATGCGATTGCCGGACCCTGGGCCGCCGGCGAGCGCATCCTGGTCTGCCTGAGCGAGGATCCGCGCGCGGCCGGCCTCGTGCGCTACACCAAGCGCCTCGCCGACCGGCTGCATGCGCAATGGACCGCGGTCAGCATCGAGACGCGGCGCAGCCTGCAACTTTCCGACGAGCAGCGCGACCGGCTGGCCGACACCATGCGGCTCGCGGAATCGCTCGGCGGCGAGGCGCTGACGCTGCCCGGCGTCGGCCGCCGTATCGCCGACGACGTCATCAATTTCGCCCAGGCCAACAACGTCACCCAGATCATCATCGGCAAGTCGACGCGCTCGCGCTGGTTCGAGCTGACGCATGGGTCCGTGGTGCACGATCTGGTGCGCCGCGCCGGCAATATCAGCGTCAACGTGATCGCCGGCGACGAGCTGCCGGTCGGCAAGGCGGCGGTGCAGACCGCGCAGCGGCAGGAGCCGTTCAATCCGCGGCCCTATCTGATGGCGCTGCTGCTGGCGGCGCTCGGGCTCGGCGCGGCCAAGCTGATCCAGCCGTTCTTCGGCATCGAGAATGTCGACCTGGTCTTCCTCACCGCCGTGGTCGGCGCCGCGGCGCGCTATGGCCTCGGGCCGTCGCTGCTGGCGAGCGTCGCGGCCTCGCTGTGCTACAATTTCTTCTTCCTGCCGCCGGTCTATACCTTCACCATCACTGACCCGACCAATGTCGCGGCGTTCTTCTTCTTCATGCTGATCGCGCTGCTGGTCTCCAACGTCGCGGCGCGGGTTCGCACCCAGGCCGACACCGCGATCAGCCGTGTCCGCACCACCGAATCGCTCTACGCCTTCAGCCGCAAGCTTGCCGGCACCGCGACACTGGACGACGTGCTGTGGGCGACCGCCTACCAGATCGCGCTGATGCTCAAGGTGCGCGTGGTGCTGCTGCTGCCGGAGGACGGCATGCTGACCGTCAAGAGCGGCTATCCGCCGGAGGATCAGCTCGACCAGGCCGATCTTGCCGCCGCCAACTGGGCCTGGGGCAACGACCGCCCGGCCGGCCGCGGCTCCGACACGCTGCCGGGCGGCAAACGACTGTTCCTGCCGATGCGCACCGGCCGCGGCCCGATCGGCGTGATCGGCATCGATGACGACCGCACCGGGCCCTTGCTGACGCCGGACCAGCGCCGGCTGCTCGACGCGCTGGTCGATCAGGGCGCGCTCGCAATCGAGCGCGTGCTGCTGGTCGAGGACATGGATCGCGTCAAGCGCACGGTGGAATCCGACCGGCTGCGCGGCGCGCTCCTGACCTCGATCTCGCACGATCTCAAGACGCCGCTGGCCTCGGTGCTCGGCTCGGCCTCGGCGCTGCGCGACCTCGGCGCCAACCTGAGCGATGCGCAGAAGCACGATCTGCTCGCCACCGTGATCGACGAGTCCGAGCGGCTGAATCGGTTCATCGCCAATCTGCTCGACATGACCAAGCTGGAATCCGGCGCGATCGTGCCGAACACGGCGCGCCATGATGTCGGCGAGATCGTCGGCAGCGCGCTGCGGCGGGCGAGCAAGATCCTGGTGCATCACCGGGTGTCGCTGGAGCTCGCGGCCGACCTGCCGATGCTGGAGCTCGACGCCGTGCTGTTCGAGCAGGTGCTGTTCAACCTGCTCGACAACGCTGCCAAATACGCCCCGTCGGACACCACGATCTCGATCCGCGGCGCCCGCGATCGCGACACCATCGCGCTGCAGATCCTCGATGAAGGCAACGGGATTCCCGCGGCCGAGCTCGAAAGCGTGTTCGACAAATTCTATCGCGCCGAGAAGGGCGACCATGTCCGTCCCGGTACCGGCCTCGGGCTTGCGATTTCGCGCGGCTTCGTCGAGGCGATGCGCGGCACGATCGCGGCGGCCAACCGCGCCGACCGCAGCGGCGCCGTCATCACCATCCGCCTGCCGATCCCTGCCGACACCAACGCGCTGGACACTGCTGCATGAACGCGACGCCGATCAAGGTCCTGGTCATCGACGACGAGCCGCCGATCCGCAAGTTGCTGCGGATGGGGCTGAGCACGCAGGGCTATGACATCCTCGAGGCATCCAACGGCAAGCTGGCGCTGGAGATGCTGGGTGAGGGACCGGCGCTGATCATCCTCGACCTCGGATTGCCCGACATTCAGGGCCATGACCTCTTGCGCATGATCCGCGGCCGCAACGAGAGCGTGCCGATCGTGGTGCTGTCGAGCCGCGGCGACGAGGCCGGCAAGGTGCAGGCGCTCGATCTCGGCGCCGACGACTACCTGACCAAGCCGTTCGGCATGGACGAATTGCTGGCGCGGCTGCGCGCGGCGCTGCGGCACCAGTTGCAGGTGCAGGGCGAGCGGCCGGTGTTTCGCTCCGGCGATCTTTCGGTCGATCTGGTGCGCCGGATCGTCAAGGTCGGCGACAAAGAGATCAAGCTGTCGCCGAAGGAATATGACCTGTTGCGCGTGCTGGTTCAGCATGCCGGCAAGGTGCTGACCCACCGCTTCCTCTTGAAGGAATTGTGGGACGAACTGACCGACGCGCAATATCTGCGCGTCTATGTGCGCCAGCTCCGCCAGAAGATCGAGGCCGACCCGGAGCGTCCGCAATTCGTGCTGACCGAGACCGGCATCGGCTATCGGCTGCGCGCGGCGGACTAACATGTAGCCCGGATGAGCGAAGCGATATCCGGGGCATCTCCCGCATGTCGCTGCGCTCATGCGGGCTACGTTGGTGCCGTCGCCCGACGACACCAAACGGAACTTTCGCTGCCATCGAGGCTTGTTTTCCGTTAGCGGGAGACAAGCCATGGCAAGGAAATATTCGCGGAAGGCATCGGGCGATGTCGAGGGCGCGATGAAGAAACGCAAGGCCGGCACGCTGCGCAGCGGCCGCTCCAAGAAGAAGGTGAAGAGCCGCAAGCAGGCGATCGCGATCGGCTTGTCCGAGGCACGCGCCAAGGGCAGGAAAGTGCCGAAGAAGTCGTCAAAGAAGAAGACGGCGAAGAAGCGCAAGACTGCCAAGAAGCGGAAGAGCTCGAAGAAGAAGTAGCGGACGAGTTGCATCCATCCGTCATTGCGAGGAGCGTAGCGACGAAGCAATCCATCCCTCCGCGTATGTGGAGAGATGGATTGCTTCGCTGCGCTCGCAAGGACGAGAGATCTCATCCCGCCTTGCGTCGCCGCGCGCTTGACCGGTGCGCCTTCTTGGCGGCGCGGCGATGCGGGGTCGGGCGGCGCGCGGTGGAGCGCGAGCGCCTTGCGCCGCTCTTGCCGCCTTTCAGGCTCTGCTGCAGCGCGTCCATCAGGCTCACGACGTTGCTTGGCTTCTCCTCGCGCTCGGCGGCCTTGATCGGCTTGCCGGCCGCCTTGCGGCGGACCAGGGCCTTCAGCGCGGTCTCGTACTCGTCCTTGAATTTCGACGGATCGAAATGCGCGGCCTTGCTGTCGAGGATATGGCCGGCGAGCTCGATCATGTCCTTCGTGACCTTCGGGCTCCTGATGTCGTCGAAATAATCGTCGGCGTCGCGCAGCTCGTAGGGGTAACGCAAGGTGGTGCCGAGCATGCCCTTGTCGAGCGGCTCGATCGCGATCACATGCTCGCGGTTGGTCAGCACGATCCGCGCCAGCGCGACGCGGTCCTGATCCTTCATGGCGTCGCGGATCACCGCGAACGCGTCGACGCCGGCCTTGCCGTCGGGCCTGATGTAGTAGGGGTGGTCGAGATAGCGCTTGTCGATCTCGCCCTCGGGCACGAAGCTGTCGATGTCGATGGTATGGTTGCTCTCGATCTGCACCGCTTCGAGCTCGTCCTTCTCGATCTCGACATATTTGCCCTTGCTGACCTCGTAGCCGCGGCCCTTCTGATCGCCCTCGACAACGTCGCCGGTCTCGGTATCGACCATCTGCTGCTTCAGCCGGTTGCCGGTCTCCCGGTTGATCATGTGGAAGCGGGTCTTCTCGACCGCGGTCGAGGCCGGGTAGAGCGCCACCGGGCATGACACCAGCGAGAGCTTGAGCGTGCCTTTCCAGTAGGCGCGGGGAGCGGCCATGATCGCCTCCAAACAGCTTGAGTTTGGAACTTGAACGGATACCGTGGGTTTTGGTTCCTGATGGCCGCACGGAGGCGGCGGCCGTCGTTTGCGCCGAGGGTTTGCCGAGGTTTGTTGTGTCGCTGAGAAACCTGTCCACCTATCGCAAGAAGCGCGATTTCGAGAAGACCAGCGAGCCGTCGGGCGACGTCAAGGTCGCACCCAGCAAGCAGCGGCGCTTCGTCATCCAGAAGCACGACGCGACGCGGTTGCATTACGATCTGCGGCTCGAATTCGACGGCGTCTTCAAGTCCTGGGCGGTGACGCGCGGGCCCTCGCTCGATCCGCATGACAAGCGGCTGGCGGTGGAGGTCGAGGATCATCCGCTCGACTATGGCGATTTCGAAGGCACCATTCCCGAAGGCCAGTACGGCGGCGGCACCGTGCAACTGTGGGATCGCGGCACCTGGGAATCGGACGATCCCGAGCGTGGCTTCAAGAAGGGCGACCTGAAGTTCACGCTTGAGGGCGACAAGCTGCACGGCAGCTGGGTGCTGGTGCGGATGAAGGGCGACCGCTTTGGCGGCAAGCGCACCAACTGGCTCCTGATCAAGCACCGCGACGAATATGCCGTTGACGGCAACGGCGAGGAGATCCTCGACGAGGACCGTTCGGTCGCCTCCGGACGCTCGATGGCGCAGATCGCGGCCGGCAAGGGCCGGGCGCCGAAGCCGTTCATGCTGGCCAAGGGCAACGGCAAGGCCAAAGCGGACGCGGTCTGGCAGTCCAACCACGGCATGGCTGCGGACGCGCGCGCCAGGACCAAGTCGCCGACGCCCAAGGAGCGGCTGAAAGTGACGCGGCAGGCGAAACCGAAGCAGGTATCGGAGATGCCCGATTTCGTCGCGCCGCAGCTCTGCGCCGCGGTCGAGTCTCCACCCAATGGCACGGGCTGGTGCCACGAGATCAAGTTCGACGGTTACCGCGTGCAGCTCCGCGTCGAAGACGGCGAGGCCGTGCTGAAGACGCGCAAGGGGCTCGACTGGACCGCCAAGTTCGGCGCGATCGTGAAGGAGGCGGAGAAGCTGCCCGACGCGCTGATCGATGGCGAGATCGTCGCGCTCGACAAGAACGGCACGCCGCATTTTTCGACGCTGCAGGCCGCGCTCTCCGACGGCAAGACGGATCGGCTGATCTTCTACGCGTTCGACCTGCTGTTCGCCGGCACCGAGGACCTGCGCCCGCTGCCGCTCGCCGAGCGCAAGACGCGGCTGAAGCAATTGCTCGCGGCGCGCAAGGGCAAGAACCCTCTGATCCGCTATGTCGAACATTTCGAGCAGCGCGGCGAGGCGGTGCTGGAATCCGCGCGCAAGCTCGGCCTCGAAGGCATCGTCTCCAAACGGCTCGACGGCGCCTACCGTTCCAGTCGCTCCGACGACTGGACCAAGGCAAAAATCCGCGCCGGCCATGAGGTGGTGCTCGGCGGCTGGAAGACCACCAATGGCAAATTTCGCTCGCTGATGGCGGGCGTCTATCGCGGCGATCATCTGGCGTTTGTCGGCATCGTCGGCACCGGCTTCGGCCAGGACACGGTCCGCCGCATTATGCCGGCGCTGAAGGCGGCGGAGGCGGACAAGAACCCGTTCGGTGGCAAGGACGCGCCGAAGAAGACCCGCGACGTGCACTGGCTCAAGCCGGAGCTGGTCGCCGAGATCGAGTTCGCCGGCTGGACCGACGCCGGCAATATCCGCCAGGCCGCCTTCAAGGGCCTGCGCCAGGACAAGCCGGCGCACGAGGTCGAGGCCGAGCGGCCGGTTGTAACCAAAGTGGTGAAGCCGATGGCCAAGGGCGTGGCGAAGAAGGGCACCGGGAAGGCGTCCAGCGAGGTGATGGGCGTCGTCATCTCGCACCCGGACAAGGCGCTGTGGCCCGATGCGGGCGATGGCGAGCCGGTGACCAAGCTCGACCTCGCGAACTATTTCGAGGCGGTCGGCGAATGGATGATCTCCTATCTCAAGGGCCGGCCGTGCTCGATCGTGCGTGCGCCCGACGGCATCAAGGGCGAGACCTTCTTCCAGCGTCATGCGATGGCCGGCACATCAAAACTGCTCAAGCTTGCGAAGGTCTCGGGCGACCGTAAACCCTATTTGCAGATCGACCAGATCGAGGGCCTGGCAGCAGTCGCGCAGCTCGGCGGTCTCGAGCTGCATCCCTGGAATTGCGCGCCCGATGCCTATGACACGCCGGGCCGGCTGGTGTTCGATCTCGATCCCGCGCCCGATGTTGCATTCACCGACGTGATCGACGCCGCCAAGGACATGCGGCAACGGCTGACCGCGGTCGGCCTCGAAAGCTTCTGCAAGACCACCGGCGGCAAAGGTCTGCACGTCGTCACACCGCTGCTCGCAGGCAGCAGGGACAAGGTGACGTGGAAGGAGGCCAAGGCGTTCGCGCAGGCGGTCTGCCAGTGGATGGCGCAGGACGATCCCGAGCGCTATCTGATCAACATGTCCAAGGCCAAGCGCACGGGAAAGATCTTCCTTGACTATTTGCGCAACGACAGGATGTCGACGGCGGTCGCGGTGTTGTCGCCGCGGGCGCGTCCGGGGGCGACAGTGTCGATGCCGCTGACCTGGCCGCAGCTGCGCGGTGATCTCGATCCGAAGAAATTCACGCTGCGCACCGTGCCGGCCTTGCTCGCGAAGACGAAGGCCTGGGATGGCTACGAGGACGCAGCGTCGTCGATCAAGTCGGCGATGAAGAAGCTCGCGGCCAAGTAAGCGCCGTCCAACGAAGCACCACCCGCTTTCGCGGGTGATGCTGGCCGTCGATATCGGCAGGACGCAACGCTACCAAGGGCTACAGTCGTCCCATCAGGAGCAGGATCAGCAGAATCACGACGACCAGGCCGAGCCCGCCGCCGCCGTAATAGCCGGTGCCGTAAAACGGTCCGCCGCCGATGCCGCTGAAGCCGCCAAGCAGCGCAATGACCAGAATGATGAGAATGATCGTTCCAATTGACATCTAGCGTCTCCTCAGCCCCGCGGGCTCGTCTCGTTTCTGCCCTTCGGGAAGGAAAACAACCCGTAACTGTGAAGGTTCCGGAGTTGGCGCTGTGATAAACCTGTGTGGTTCTTCCGTTTGCCTTGGAACAGAACTACATCAACCAAACCCACGGAGGAGTGCATCGCAATGTCGGCGCCGCTGATCGTTTCGATACCCCATAGCCTCGGCCGCGACGAGGCGATGCGCCGCTTGAAAACGGGCCTGTCGCGCGCGACGGCGAACCTGCCGGTCATAAGCGTCGACGAGGAGCGCTGGGACGACAACCGGATGAGCTTTCGCGTCCGGGCGCTGGGGCAGGTCGCGGCCGGGCATGTCGATGTCGAGGATGCCCATGTGCGCGTCGAGGTGACGCTGCCGTGGCTGCTGCAACGGTTCGCCGAGGTCGCGCAGGTGGCGATCCAGAAGCGCGGGAAATTGCTGCTGACCAAGCGCTGACGCAGGACGTCAGGCGTGCGAGCGGGCCGGCCTTGCGGTGCGTTTCGTCCCCGCGACCTTTGTCTTGAGCACGGCAACCGGCAGATTGCCGAACAGTTCCGGGAGCTGAATCCGGGTTGCGCCATCCCTGAGCGCATATCCAGCCGCGTCGATTTCACCTTCAAAAGCCTCGGGGCGCGGCCAGCTGCGGCCGCCCTGCGTGAACGGGGCGAATGACCTTGCCACCGCAACGATGGCCGCCTCGCGGCCATGGCGCCGCGCGAAGGCAATGACGTGATCGCGGTGCGGGCCGCTGACCGCGAGCGGCATGTAGTCGCCGCTGGTGAACACATCGGCCATCTCGTTGCGGAGCCGGAGCAGATGCCGCGTCCATGCGAATTTGAGGCGGCCGTCGCGCCAGTTTTGCGCCAGCGCATCCCAATCCGGCATCTCCAGTGCGGCGAGCATTCCCGCCCGTTCGGTAAAGTCGACCGGGCGGCGGTTGTCCGGGTCGACCAGCGAAAGATCCCAGCTTTCGGTGCCCTGGTAGAAATCCGGCACGCCCGGCATGGTTGCCTTCAGCGTGATCTGGCTGAGCGAATTCAGCGCGCCGATCAACGCGGTCCGCTGCGCCAGCGTCCCCAGCGCATCGAGGAATTCCGGCGAGGTCTTGCGATCGAGGATCCGCTCGATGAAGGCTTTCACGCCGGCCTCGTAAGGCTGGTGCGGATTGAGCCAGCTGGTTTCCTGCTTGCCCTCGCGCGCCGCCTTCAGCGCGTAGGCCTGGATGCGGGCGGCGAGCGACGCATCATCGGGATCCCAGGCGCCGAGCAGGGCCTGATACAGCATGTATTCGAACGTCGCCGATGGCGCGCGCATCTCGCCGTCGAGCACCAGATGCGGCGCATTCAGCACCTTCCAGCGCGCCACCGCGCTGGTCCATTCGCCGGGGATTTCCGCAAGCGCCATGATGCGGGCGCGGGCGTCCTCGCCGCGCTTGGTGTCGTGGGTCGCGGTCGCCGTCATGCCGTGCGGCCATTCGCGGGCGCGGGCCTGCATCATGGCGTGAAAGGCCTCCGCTGCGATCGCACCCGCCGCCGGATCGCCGCCAACCTCGTTGAGCGCCAGCAGCCGGTGATAGCGATAGAAGGCGGTATCCTCCAGCGACTTCGCCATCATCGGCCCGGTGAATTGCTGCACCTTCAGCGCGAAGCGTCGCACCCGCGGCGCGCCATGCGGCGGCCGGCCGGGCTGCAAAAGGTCCATGGTCAAGGCATCGCGCAGGAAATCGAAGATACCCTCGTCGGCGGCGAACCAGTCGGCGCGAGCGCGCTCGATGGTCTCGCTGATCAGCGTGCGGTCATGCGCGGCGGGGCCGGAGGCGGTCAGATAGGTGCGATAGACCGGAAAGTGCAGCACATAGAGCTCGAGCGCCTGCCGCAGACTGTCGCCGGAGAAGTCGCGGGTCGAGTAGTGTCCGCTGGCAATGCGCGCAAGCAGCCGCGCCAGCACGGTGAATTCGCTGGTGAGTAGCGTCTCCAGCACGCGTTGCTTGGCCTCGCGCAACACCGGCGTCAGGTTCGGCGACTGGTTGCTGATCTGGCGCCAGATCTCGTTCAGTGGATCGAGGCCGCGACCGTCGACCAGTGCCTGGCTGATCGTGTTCATCCATTCATAGCCGGTGGTGCCGTGAACGCCGCTGAATTTCGGCAGCTTCTCGTCCTCGCCGAGGATCTTCTCGATCACCATGTAGAACGGCCTGGCCTTCGCGCCCTGCGCGGAGCGGATCAGGCGGCGCAGCCGCTGGAAGTATTGCGCGGGATCGCGCAGGCCGTCGATATGGTCGAGCCGCAGGCCCTGCAGCCGGTCTTCGGCGATCAGCCGCTTCACGAGGCTGTGGCTCGCCTCGAAGGTCGCGGCGTCCTCGACCCTGAGGCCGGCCAGCGTGTTGACGTCGAAGAAGCGGCGATAGTTGATGTCGCTGGACGCCAGCCGCCAGTGGCCGAGCTTGTAGTGCTGGCGTTCCAGCAAATGATGCAGGGCCAGCGTCTGGGTCGGGCGGTCCTCGCCGGCGCGATAGGCATCGAGGCCGCGTGCGATGACGTCGGCGCCGCCCTCGATCGCCTTGATCGCCGCCTTCAGCGCCGGCGCTTCGACGCGGTTGGGGCGACGCAGCGCCCGGTATTGCGCGGCGAGCTCGAGCATCGCGCGTCCGGTCGGGCTGTCTTCGGCCGCGGCCTCGCGGACGATGGTGCGCAGCACCTCGCCATAGCGCTCCGGCGCGATCGGCAGGCGGTGCTCGAAATACCAGGCCGAGAAGCTGCCCTCGTTCGCGTCATAGCGCAGCTCGATGTCGCCGCGCTCCAGCGCCTGGCCATAGGACGAGCCGAGGATCGGCAACAGCACGCCGCCGCGCGCGCGATAGGGCAGCTGGTCCCAGTCGATGTCGAAGGAGACCGCGTGCGGCGACGCCGGTCCCCATTCCAGCACATCGAGCCACCACGGATTGTCGGCGAAGTGAACGCCGACATGGTTCGGCACGAAATCCAGGATCAGGCCGAGATCGTGGTGCTTCAATGTGTCGCTTAGCCGCGCAAAACCGTCCTCGCCACCAAGTTCCGGGTTGAATTTGGTGTGGTCGACGACGTCATAGCCGTGGGTCGAGCCCTTGCGCGCCTTCATGAAGGGCGACGCATAGACATGGCTGATGCCGAGCGCCTTCAGATACGGCGCAACGCCGGCGGCGGCATCGAAGTCAAAATCGGCAGTGAGTTGCAGACGGTAGGTCGCGATCGGGATCGCCGGAGGCATTGTGCTATCCGATGTGCCAGCGCACCGCCCAGCCGGGGAGGTCGCTCGACAACGCGCCGCCCCAGATCGCAGTTCCCTTCGGCTCCGGTCCATCGGGGATGTCGCGAGCGGACAAATTGGCTGTCAGCCGCAGCGTGCTGCCGTCGCCCATCTGCCAATGCGCCGTCAACAGGTCGCCAGCCACGATGGCATCGCCGAAACGGCACCCTTTGAGCCGGGGCATGATCTCCTGCCGGCGAACGGCGAGCAGGTCGCGCACCAGCGCAAGCCGCGCGCGCGCCGGATCATGGCCGAGCGCCGCCCAGTCGAGCACGGCCGACCGCACCGTTTCGTCGGCGAGCGGGTCGGGAATGTCGTCGCCATATTTGGCATAGGCCCAGGCGAACTCCTTGCGTCGTCCGGCGCGGACGGCATTGGCGAGCTCGCCCTTGAAATCGCAGAAGAACGGGAAGGGCGTCGTCGCGCCCCATTCCTCGCCCATGAACAGCATCGGCGTGGTCGGCGCGATCAGCGTCACCGCCAGCGCCGCCGCGACCGCCTCCGGCCGGGCAATGCTGACGAGACGATCGCCGAGCGGCCGGTTGCCGATCTGGTCGTGGTTCTGCAGGAAGTTGATGAAGCAGGTCGGCGACAGCATGCCGCTCGGCTCGCCGCGGGCCTTGCCGCCCCAGAACTCCGAGACTTCGCCCTGGTAGATGTAGCCGGACGACAGCGCGCGTGCGAGGTCCTGCTTCGGCGCCCGGTAGTCGCCATAATAGCCCTGCGTCTCACCGGTCAGCAGCACGTGCCAGGCGTGATGATAGTCGTCGTTCCATTGGCCGCGGAATTTGCCGTGCGGCGGATCCTCGGCGGCATCGAGCAGGCTTGCAATGTTGTCGCCGTTTTCGAGCACGAGGTTGATATAGCGGCCGGTCTCGGTGGCGAGCTTGCCGGCGGCATTGCTGAAGTCATGGAGCACGGAGACTTCGCCTGCTTCGACGATGGTGTTGACCGCATCGAACCGCAGCCCGTCGAAGCGATAGTCGCGCAGCCAGCTCACCACGCTGCCGATCGCAAACGCGCGCACCTCGGGCACACGATAATCGATAGCGCTGCCCCACGGGGTGTGCGCGTCACTGAAGAAGGACGGCGCATAGCGGCCGAGATAATTCCCCTCGGGGCCGAAATGGTTATAGACCACGTCGAGCATCACCATCAGCCCGCGCAGATGCGCTTCGTCGATCAGGGTCTTCAGGTCCTCGGGCCGGCCGTAGGCGCTGTCGGGCGCGTACCATAGCACGCCGTCATAGCCCCAGTTGCGCTTCCCGGCGAAATCCGCCAGCGGCATCAGCTCGAGCGCGGTGATGCCGGTCGCCACGAGATGATCGAGCTTGTCGATCATGGCGCGATAGGTGCCCTCTCGGGTGAAGGTGCCGACATGGGCCTCGAGGACGACGGCCTCATGCCAGGGGCGTCCGCGCCAGTCCGTCGCGCGCCACTTGAAGGCGGCGTGGTCGACCACATCGCTCGGGCCGAACACGTCGTCCGGCTGGAATGCGGAGGCGGGATCCGGCACATCGACTTCGTCATCGATGCGGAATTTGTAACGCGTGCCGGCGCGCGCGCCCGGGACCTCGGCGACGTACCAGCCGGCCGCATCGCGCGTGAGCGGATGCGGGTTGTCGAGCAGGAGGTCGACGCGCTTGGCCGCCGGCGCCCAGAGCCGGAAGCGCGTGCCGTCAGGTGTCAGCTCGGCGCCGAAATGTTGTCTGTTCATGTGGAGCCTGCAAATGCCAGCACCGAGCGCGGCGGTGCCCTGGTATCGGCGCCGGATGCGAATTGCTCAGCCGTTTGCTCGGCCTTGGTCGTGTTCAAGACTTGCCGCCAGCTCCTGTATTCCGCCATCCTCGGCATCCTGAACACGATCTCCTGCGGTGCGGCATTGAGCACGATAAAGATCGGCGCCTGTCCTGGTTCCATCGGCCCCAGCACATAGGCGAGGAATCGGCTCTCGGGGAATTTCCAGTCGGATTCCTTCATCTCTTCCGCCGCGGGCGTCAGCCAGAGCACGCCATAGCTGCCGTCGGTGCGCCGGCCGTCGAGCCAGCGCTGGCAGCGGATCTGGCCGAAGCGCTGGCGCAGTGCTGTGAGGTGGCCGATGAAATCGATGGCGTCGTCGTCCGTGCCGAGGTTCTCCCAGCCGATCCAGCCGGTCTCGTTGTCCTGGCAATAGGCGTTGTTGTTGCCACCTTGCGTGTTCGCGACCTCGTCGCCGGCGAGGATCAGCGGCGTGCCCTGTGCGAGCAGCAGGCAGGCCAGCGCATTCTTCCGCAGCTGGCGGCGCAGCGCGATGATGGCAGGATCGTCGGTCGGGCCCTCATGGCTGCAATTGTTGCTGTGATTGTCGTTGGAGCCGTCGCGATTGTCCTCGCCGTTGGCCTCGTTGTGCTTCTCGTTGTAGCTGAAGAGATCGGCGAGCGTGAAACCGTCATGCACCGTGATGTGGTTGACGCTGGCGCGGGTCGCGCGGTTGTCGTGGTGAAACAAATCCGACGACGCGGTCATGCGGCCCGAGATGTCGCCGATCAGGCTGCCTTCGCCGCTCCAGTAGCGCCGCATCGCGCTGCGATAGCGGTCATTCCATTCCGACCATTGCGATGGAAACGCACCGACCTGGTAGCCGCCGAGACCGAGGTCCCAGGGCTCGGCGACCATCTTGGCGGTTGCCAGCACCGGGTCCTGGCGTATCGCGGTGAGGAAGGGGTGGTTGCGATCGAACCCGTTCGGCCCGCGCGCCAGGGTGGTGGCGAGATCGAAGCGGAAGCCGTCGACATGGCAGACCTCGACCCAGTAGCGCAGCGAATCCATCACCATCTGCAGCACGCGCGGATGGGTGAGGTTGACCGAGCTGCCGCAGCCGGTGAAGTCGTCGTAGAAGCGCGGGTTCTCGCGGTTCAGCCAGTAATAGGAGGCATTGTCGATGCCGCGGAAGCACAGCGTCGGGCCCATATGGTTGCCCTCGGCGGTGTGGTTATAGACGACGTCGAGCAACACCTCGATGCCGGCATCGTGCAGCCGCGCCACCGTGGTGCGGAAGGAATCGAGCGCATTGTCCTGGGCGTAGCGCGCCTCCGGCGCGAAGAAGGCGATGGTGTTGTAGCCCCAGTAGTTCGCCAGCTTCTTCTCGACCAGGATACGGTCGTCGATCAGGCCGTGGATCGGCAACAGCTCGATGGTGGTGACGCCGAGCCGCTTGAGGTGGGCGATCATCGCCGGTGACGACAGGCCGCCATAGGTGCCGCGCAGGTTCGGCGGCACGTCCTCGCGCTTCTGCGTCAGGCCCTTGACGTGGGCCTCGTAGATGATGGTGTCTTCCCAGGGGATATGCGGCCGGATCTCGCGGCGGCCCCAGTTGAAGGTCTCGTCGACCACGACCGCCTTCGGCATGCCGCGGGCATTGTCGCGCCGGTCGAACGAAAGGTCCTCGCGCGCGCTGCCGGTGCGGTAGGCGAAATGCGCATCGCTCCATACCAGCCGGCCGGCGAGCCGCTTGGCGTAGGGGTCGAGCAGCAGCTTGTTGGCGTTGAAGCGATGGCCGCGCTCCGGCGCGTAGGGCCCGTAGACGCGATAGCCGTAGAGCTGGCCCGGCGAGACGTCGTTGAGATAGCAGTGCCAGACGTCTTCGGTGCGCTCCGGCATCTCGATCCGCTCGAGCTCGCGGCGGCCCTGGCCGTCGAACAGGCACAGCTCCACCTTCTCCGCGTTCGCCGAGAAAAGCGCAAAATTGGTGCCTCTGCCGTCCCAGCTTGCACCGAGCCGTGCGGACGTACCCCCGGTCAGTCGCATCAATCAGCTTTCCGGTACGAGGAAGATCGCAGCCAGCGGCGGAATGGTCAGGCTCAGCTCGGGCGTGGCGTCCTCCGATGCGCGCACCTCGCCGACATTGCCGACATTGGTGCCGCCGTAATGCGCGGAATCCGAGTTGAACACCTCGTGCCACTTGCCCGCGAACGGCACCGGGACGCGATAGTTGCGGTAGACGTTGGGTGAGAAGTTTGCGATCACGAGGCAGCGTGCGCGCTCAGCATTGCCCTTGCGGATCCAGGCAAACACGTTGTTGTTGGCATCGTCGGTGATGACCCATTCGAAGCCGGCCTGGTCGCAGTCGAGCTCGTGCAGCGCCGGCAGCGCGCGATAGAGCCGGTTGAGGTCGCGGACCAGGTTCTGGATGCCGCTGTGCTTCGGTTGTTGCAGCAGATGCCAATCGATCGAGTAGTCGTGATTCCACTCGCGTTCCTGGCCGAACTCGCAGCCCATGAACATCAGCTTCTTGCCGGGGTGGCCGAACATGAAGCTGTAATAGGCGCGCAGATTGGCAAAGCGCTGCCAGTCGTCGCCGGGCATGCGGCCGAGGATCGAGCGCTTGCCGTGCACCACCTCGTCGTGGGACAGCGGCAGGATGAAATTCTCCGAGAAGGCGTAGTGCAGGCCGAACAGGATGTCGCCGTGATGGTATTTGCGGTGGATGGGATCCTTGCCGATATATTTCAGCGTGTCGTGCATCCAGCCCATGTTCCACTTGTAGCCGAAGCCGAGCCCGCCATACTCGACGGGACGCGACACCTGCGGCCATGCGGTGGATTCTTCCGCCGCCGTCGTCGCCTGCGGAAAATGCGCGAACAATTCGGTGTTGAAGCGGCGCAGGAAGTCGATCGCCTCGATGTTCTCCCGGCCGCCATATTTGTTCGGAATCCAGCCACCGGCGGGACGGCTGTAGTCGAGATAGAGCATGGAGGCGACGGCATCGACGCGCAGCCCGTCGATGCCGTAGCGATCGAGCCAGAACAGTGCGTTCGACACCAGGAAGTTGGTGATCTCGGTGCGCCCGTAATTGTAGATCAGCGTACCCCAATCGAGGTGACGGCCCTGCAGCGGATTGGCGTGCTCGTAGAGCGCGGTGCCGTCGAAATTGCCGAGCCCGTGCGGATCGTCGGGGAAATGCCCGGGCACCCAGTCGAGCAGCACGGCGAGCCCTGCGCCGTGGCAGGCGTCGATCAGCGCGGCGAAATCGTCCGGCGAGCCGAAGCGGCTGGTCGGCGCGAACATGCCCGTCGGCTGGTAGCCCCAGGAGCCGTCGAACGGATGCTCTGATATCGGCAGGAATTCGACATGGGTAAAGCCCATGTCGCTGGCATAGGCCGGCAGCTGCTCCGCCATCTCGCGATAGGTCAGCCACTCGTTGCGTCCCTTGCGCCGCCACGATCCGAGATGGACCTCGTAGATCGACATCGGCGAGCTCAGCGCGTTGACGCGATCCGGCGCCGGGCGCGGATGCGGGATCTTGCGCTCGTCGATCACGATCGAGGCGGTCTTCGGGCGCACCTCGGCGGCGAACGCCAGGGGATCGGACTTCAGCGGCAGATGCTGGCCGTTGCGCCCGATGATCTCGAACTTGTAGTGGTCGCCGACCCTTGCACGCGGGATGAACAGTTCCCAGTAGCCCGGGCCGCGCACGCGCATCGGATGCCGCCGTCCGTCCCAGAAATTGAAGTCGCCGACCACGCTGACCCGGCGCGCATTCGGCGCCAGCACCACGAAGCCGATGCCGTCGACGCCGTCGAGCGTCATCGGATGCGCGCCGAGCGTGTCGTAGACGCGCTGATGCGTGCCTTCGCCGAGCAGATAGAGATCGAAATCGCTCAGGATCGGCGGAAAGCGGTAGGCATCCTCCAGCTCGACAACGTTGTCGCCGAAACGGGCGCGGAGCTGGTAGCGCGTCGAGCCGTTCGGCAGGGGGCCTGCGAACAGGCCGGCGTCATGGATCCGCGCCAGCTGTGCGGTCTCGCCATGCTCGCCGATCGCCTCGACATTGCTGGCATCGGGCAGGAAGGCGCGCACGACGTTGCGGTCCCCCTCGGGGTGAAGCCCGAGATAGTGGAAGGGGTCGGAGTGGCGGCCCTCGATGATGGCATAGGCCTCGGCGGGCAGTTTGCTCATGCAACCTCATGCGGCTGTTGCGCCAGGATCCTCAGCAGGCCGGTGAGCGGCACCCGCAGCCAATCCGGCCGGTTGGCCAGCTCATACTCGATCTCATAGAAGGCTTTCTCAAGCAGGAAAAAATTGAGCAGGCGATCGGCCGTCTTGGCGTCGGCGGGCCACAGCCGCTGGCCGGCCACCGTCTCGCGATAGGCCGCCAGCAGGGTATCCGCGGCCTGGTCGCGCCATTCGGCCAAGGCGAGGCTCAGCCGGCCGCTCTCGTCGGGGGAGACCTTGAGCGTGCGTTCCAGCGCGGCGGTCGCCGCATAGTCGATCGAACGGATCAGGCCGGCGACGTCGCGCGCCGGCGGCGCCTTGCGCCGCCGCTCGGCGATGGTGCGGCCCGGTCCGCCGTCGAAATCGATGATGAAGACGTCGTCCTTGACCACCAGCAACTGACCGAGATGCAGGTCGCCGTGATGGCGGATATTGAACCCGTCGGTTTCGCGCGGCAGCAGCGCCTTGAGCCGCTCCGGCAGCGTGTCGTGCTGGGCCTGCAACTGATCGGCCAGCAGCCGGTCGGCCTCTCTCAGTGAGCCGCGCCGCTGCTTCAGCGTATCGAACACGCGCTCGGCCCGCGCCATGATCTCGTCGGCCCAGCGCTGCAGGTCGTCGGGCTTGGTCGGCTCGGGCGCGAAGTCCGGCAGGTCGCGG
The DNA here is from genome assembly GCF_055264925.1 of Bradyrhizobium sp. KZN70725. Lineage (NCBI taxonomy): Bacteria > Pseudomonadati > Pseudomonadota > Alphaproteobacteria > Hyphomicrobiales > Nitrobacteraceae > Bradyrhizobium > Bradyrhizobium sp. KZN70725. The sequence goes on along the minus strand of NZ_JBUYWT010000008.1, from coordinate 87,987 downwards.
TTGCTGGCGAGCGCCAGATGCAGCTCGGCCAGCCGCTTTCCGCTATGCGACATGTGGCGCAGATAGGTGGCCTGGTCGCTGTTCTCCACGGGGTGCTCGCTCACTGTCAGCAGGCGCTGCCGTTCGACCAGGCGGTCGAGGTGTGCGCCTGCGATGGTCCAGAGGTCGCCCTGGTTGACGACCATCGCATGCAGGACGGCGATGGCGCTGCGCTTGTCGCCCTCGATCAGCTCGGCGGTGCCGAGCAAGGCAGGGGTGTTCGGAAAGTTGACCACCTCGGTGAGGAAGCGGCCCATCTCGATCTCCGGATTGATGCCGACCTCGAGCTTGCGATAGATCTTGGTGACATATTCGTTGTCGACCAGCGCGGTCGAATGCGGCTGGTCGTTCTCGAACACCCGGATACGCTCGGGCTGCCGCACCGGCCGGTCGGAGAAGCGGCTGGTCGGCCGGAATTCGAGCTTGAGGCCTTGCTCGCCTTCGTCGACCGTGAGGTTTTCCCGCAGGTTGCGCAGGAACAAGCCGGTGAAGATCTGGTCGGTGGCAACGTCGAGCAGCGTGCCCTCGCGCGCGCCCTGGCGTATCGCGGCGAAGGCGCGCGGGTTGTAGCGCTCGCGGTCGAAGCGCACCCACTCGATCTGCATCGGCAGCACGTAGCGGCTGGTGGTGCCGCGCTGCGTGGTCTCGAAGAAGGCGAGCCACGGCCGGTTGTCGCCGATGTCGCAGAACGGGATCGCGGAGACCAGCACCGGCTGGATCGCGCTCGCCGATCGTTCCGGATACCAGCGCGTGCGGGCGAGATGACCGGGCAGCACGTCGTGCTCGAACACGCCGCGGGTGCGCGCCAGTGACATCCAGGTCGAATTCAGCGGCACCACCAGCGTCTCGAATTCCGGCACCGCGCGCGGCGTCACCGGCTCGGACTTGTCGCGCTCCTGCAGCTGGAACCAGTAGAAGCCGTACGGCGCGAGCGTGATCATGTAGGGCAGCTCGCCGATAGCCGGGAAGCGCGTGCGGCCGAGCATCTCGAGCGGAATGCGGTCCTTGAAGGCGGAGAGGTCGAGCTCGGTGGCCTGCGCCGACCGCGACAGATTGGCGATGCACAGGATCGCCTCACCCTGGTACTGGCGCACATAGGCCAGCACCGAGCGGTTCTCCGGGCGGATGAAGGTCATGGTGCCGCGCCCGAAGGCAAGCGTCGACTTGCGTACCGCGATCAGCCGCTTGGTCGCCGACAGCAGCGACGACAGGCTGCGCGACTGCGCCTCGACATTGACGGATTCATAGCCGTAGACCGGGTCCATGATCATCGGCGCGTAGAGCCGCGCCGGGTCGGCGCGCGAGAAGCCGCCGTTGCGGTCCGGCGACCACTGCATTGGCGTCCGCACGCCGTTGCGGTCGCCGAGATAGATGTTGTCGCCCATGCCGATCTCGTCGCCGTAATAGATGATCGGCGTGCCCGGGAACGACAGCAGCAGCGAGTTCATCAGCTCGATCTTGCGCCGGTCGTTGTCCATCAGCGGCGCAAGGCGGCGGCGGATTCCGACATTGATGCGGGCGCGCGGATCGTTGGCGTACGTCGACCACAGATAGTCGCGCTCGACGTCGGTGACCATTTCCAGCGTCAGCTCGTCGTGATTGCGCAGGAACAGCGCCCACTGCGCAGCGGCGGGAATGTCGGGCGTCTGCCGCAGGATGTCGGTGATCGGAAAGCGGTCTTCCTGGGCGATCGCCATGTAGATGCGCGGCATCAGCGGGAAGTGATAGGCCATGTGGCATTCGTCGCCATGGCCGAAATATTCCTGCACGTCCTCCGGCCATTGATTGGCTTCGGCCAGCAGGATCTTGCCCTTGGCATAGGCGTCGAGCTCCTGGCGCAGCCGCTTGATGATGGCATGCGTCTCCGGCAGGTTCTCGTTGTTGGTGCCGTCGCGCTCGCACAGATAGGGAATGGCGTCGAGCCGGAAACCGTCGACGCCGGTGTCGAGCCAGCGCTTCATCACCTGCACGATGGCGCGCACCACGCGCGGATTGTCGAAATTCAGGTCCGGCTGGTGCGAGAAGAAGCGGTGCCAGTAGAACTGGCCGGCCTCCGGATCCCAGGTCCAGTTCGACTTCTCCGTATCGGTAAAGATGATCCTTGTATCGAGGTATTTCTGGTCGGTGTCGCTCCAGACGTACCAGCTGCGCGCGCTCGAATTCGGCGGGCTGCGGCGCGCGCGCTTGAACCACGCATGCTGGTCCGAGGTGTGGTTGACGACGAGCTCGGTGATGACGCGCAGGCCGCGCTTCTTGGCCTCCTGGATGAAGCGCTTGAAGTCCTTCATCGTCCCGAAATCGGGATTGATGTCGCCGTAGTCGCCGATGTCGTAGCCGTCGTCGCGGCCGGGCGAGGGATAGAACGGCAACAGCCACAGCGCGGTGACGCCGAGCTCCTGCAGATAGCCGAGTTTCTCCGTCAGCCCCGCGAAGTCGCCGATGCCGTCATTGTTGCTGTCGGCAAATGCCTTGACATGCAGCTGGTAAATGATCGCGTCCTTGTACCACAGCTGGTCCGCAGTCTCGGTTGCGACCTTCTCCTGGGTATTGACGGAGGAGAATACGTTCATGACGGCTCCTTCAGGCGACACAGCGCAGCAGCAACGCGGGATCGCGCGCAGGATCTATACGTAGACGGATGCCTCCCCATTCGAGCGCGTGGCGCTCTCCGGTGACAAGGTCTTCCACTGCCGAGACGGGGCGGCGGGCATCGCCACGGCCGACCATGACGTCGCCGAGCGGCAGCCAGACCTCACGCAACTCGGCTGATAATGCAATCGCGGCCGCGATCACATTGCCCTGATCGACGGCCTCCTTGATGAAGCCGATCACGCCACCGTCATCGACACTGATAAAGCGCAAATTGGCGAATTGTTGCAGGGCCGGATTGCCGCGTCTGATCCGGTTGAGAGCTGCGATATAGGGCTTGATGTTCCCCGGCTGCTCCCAGTTGCGAACCCTGATCTCGTACTTCTCGGAGTTGAGATATTCCTCGCGGCCGGGGACTGGCGTGTGCTCGAGCAATTCGAAGCCGCTGTAAATGCCATAGCTGCTTGAAAGCGTCGCGGCCAGCGCGAGACGCGACTTGAACATCCAGGATTCGCCGCTTTGCAGGTGGAAGGGCAGGATGTCCGGTGTGTTGACGAAGAAATTCGGCCGAAAGAAGTCACGCTCGGGATAGGAGGTCAACTCGCCGAGATATTGTTCGAGCTCGAAGCGCTGCGTCCGCCAGGTGAAATAGCTGTAGGACTGCGTGAAGCCGAGCTTGGCGAGGCCCTTCATCAGTTTCGGGCGCGCGAAGGCTTCCGCAAGGAACAGCACGTCCGCGTCGCGGTCCCGCACCTCGCGGATCAGCCACTCCCAGAACGCCAGCGGCTTGGTGTGCGGATTGTCGACCCGGAAGATCCTGACGCCCTGTTCGACCCAGAACAGCACGACGTCGCGCAGTGCGCGCCACAGGGCGCCGGCGTCTTCGGACCCGAAATCCGGGTTCACGATATCATCCCAGCGCTGCGGGGGATGCTCGGCGGTGCGCATCGATCCGTCCGGGCGCCGCTTGAACCACTCTGGATGTTCGTTCAGCCAGGGATGATCAGGGGAGCACTGCACGGCGAAATCGAGCGCGACCTCGAGGCCATGCGCCTTGCTTGCCGCCACGAAGGCGCGGAAGTCGTCGAGCGTGCCGAGTTCCGGATGCACGGCGTCGTGGCCGCCCTCGGCTGCGCCGATCGCATAGGGGCTGCCGGGATCGCCCGCCTGTGCGATCGCGGCATTGTTGCGGCCCTTGCGGTGCTGCCGGCCGATCGGGTGGATCGGCGCGAGCAGGACGACGTCAAAGCCCATCGCGGCGATGTCGGGAAGCCGCGCGATGCAGTCGTTGAAGGTTGCATGCATGCCCGGTGTCTTGCCCTGGCTGCGCGGAAACATCTGGTACCATGCGCCGCTGCGCGCCCGCGGGCGGTCCGCGGTCAGCGGGTAGAGCTGCGATCGCATCAGATCGCGGCGAAACTGGCTGCCGGCCATCGCCTCCCGCAATTCGGGCGCGAGCAGCGCACCTGGTTCGCCGGTCTGCAGAAAGATTTCGCACTGCCTGATGATGACGGCCGCCGCCGCCGGGCTGCCGGCCTGCGCCTGGGTCAGCATGCCCGCGCCTTCGAGCGCGTCCAGCGTGTGATCGCTGCCGTCGCGCGGCGTCTGCTCGAAACGATGCCGCCAGCTGGCGAATTCATCGGTCCAGGCCTCGATCGCGAAGGCGTAGCGGCCGGGCCGGTCGGGCACGAAAGCGCCGCCCCAGCGGTCGTCGCTGTGCGCCGTCATCGGCGCGACCTGCCATTCGCTGTCGCCCTCGCGCCGCCACACCAATGCCGCCGATATCACGTCATGTCCGGCACGGTAGATGTCGGCCCACACTTCGACAGGTTCGCCCACAATGCGCTTGACCGGAAAGCGGCCGCCATCAACCGACGGATAGACATCGGTGATATGAAAAGTGCCATGGGCACTCTCGACAGGCCGGAGGGTTTTGTTCACGGTGATGCCGCCATTAAAAATGCAAATGACGTCCCGGCGCCGGGAAGGAGGCGCGCCAGACCCATATAGAAAGCCGCTCGCCGGGCAATGGTTCCCGGTGGGAACGCCGGATAGGGTAGAGCGTTGAACATCAACTATCCCTTTCCCGTATCTGTACAATTTAGCAACGATCCACCAACCGTTGCGAGCAGGCAGCGTGCCGAATGGACCTTTACGCCAAAGCCCAGACCCTGGGAATCCAGACCGAGTATATCGATGGCAGCGGTCACCGCCGTGTGACAACCCCCGAGGCGCTCACGGCGATCCTCGACGCGCTGCCGCCGCAGGCGCCCCGTCGGATCATCGCCGATCCCGTGGTGGTCAGAGGCGGCCAGGCTGCGCAAACGCAGTTCTCGGAGGCTGCCCGGCTTCCGGTGCAATGGAAGCTTGCGAATGGCACCGGGGTGCTCGCGCAGGGCGAGGCGCGTGAGCGCAGTGTGACGTGGCCGTCAGGTCTGCCCGAAGGCGTGCACCGGTTGCAGCTATCGGACGCATCTGGCAGCGAGGAGCTGCCGCTGCTGGTGGCGCCGCACGGCGCCTTCGGCGGCGAGTTCGACCGCTGCTGGGTGATCGCGGTGCAACTCTACGGCGTGCGGTCCGCGCGCAACTGGGGCATCGGTGACTTCACCGACCTGCAGCACCTGCTCGAATTCGCCCACCGGCTCGGCGCCGACGGCGTCGGGCTCAATCCGCTGCATGCGCTGTTCGACGATCGGCCCGGCGATTGCAGCCCGTACTCGCCGAACAGCCGGCTGTTCCTCAATGCGCTTTACATCGACGTCGAGCAGATTCCCGAATTCCGCGTCGATGCCGAGACCAAGGCCGCGCTGGCACCGCTCCGCAGCCACGACATGGTCGACTATGTCGGCGTCGCGGCGCAGAAATGGCCCGCGCTGCGCGCGGCGTTCGCGGCCTTCAAGGCCAACCCGGGCCTCGGCCGCTGGCAGGATTTCGAGGCCTATCGCAACGAGCAGGGCACGCTGCTGTCGCGCTTCGCCTGCTTCGAGGTGATGCGGCACAAATTCAACACGCCGTGGTGGGAATGGCCGGACGAATGGCGGCAGCCGAGCGACGCAGCTTGTGCAAAATTGCGCCGCTCGCGCGACTCTGCCGCCGAGGTCGAGTTCGTCGAATTCGTGCAATGGACCGCGGACCGTCAACTCGGCGCCTGCCAGGCGCTGGCGCACAAGCGCGGCATGCGGGTCGGGCTTTATCTCGACGTCGCCGTCGGCGTGCAGTCGGACGGGTTCGACGCCTGGAATGAGCAGATCGCGATCTCGCGCCATCTCGGCGTCGGCGCGCCGCCTGACCCGCTCAACACGGCGGGCCAGGACTGGGGGCTTGCCGGCTTCAACGCCGCGGGCCTTGAACAGCGCTCGTTCGAGCCGTTCAGGCAGATGCTGCGCGCCTCGATGCACCACGCCGGCGCAATCAGGCTCGACCACGCGTTCGGGCTGAAGCGGCTCTATCTGGTACCGCGCGGCTTCGGCCCGGCCAATGGCGCCTATGTGCTGATGCCGTTCGAGGCGCTGCTGGCGGCGACCGCGCAGGAGAGCGTGGCGAGCCGCTGCGTCGTGATCGGCGAGGACCTCGGCACCGTACCTCCCGGGTTCCGCGAGCAGATGAACGGCTGGGGCATCTGGTCCTATCTCGTGATGATGTTCGAGACCGACGACCAGGGCGTCTTCCGCAACGCCGACTACTATCTGCCGAATGCGCTGGTGACCTTCAACACCCACGACCTCTCGACCTATGCGGGCTGGCGCTCGTTCAGCGACCTCAAGACCAAGCGTGCGCTCGGGATCGATCCCGGCGAGACCGACGAGGGGCGCTGGCACGCGCTCGGCCAGCTCGACGACGTGCTGCGCCGGCACGACATCCACGCGAACGATTTCTATTCGGTGGCGAGCTTCTTGGCACGGACGCGGTCGCGGATGATGGCGGTGTCGATGGAGGACCTGCTCGGCATTGTCGAGCAGCCGAACATCCCCGGCACCGTCTACGAGCATCCGAACTGGAAGCGGCGGCTTCCGGTCTCGATCGAGCATCTCGCGTCGGCGATCGACGTCGACGCCCTCAAGCGCGCGACCCGCGAGCGCTCGCACACCGGGTAACGCGGAGCGCAGCGCGTGGCCTCTCGTATCGAAGACTATGGACTGATCGGAGATTGCGAGACCGCCGCGCTGGTCGGCCGCGACGGCTCGATCGACTGGCTGTGTTGGCCGGCGTTCGATTCCGACCCCTGCTTCGCGGCGCTGCTTGGCACGTCGAGGAACGGTCGCTGGCTGCTGGCGCCCACAGGCGAGATCAAGCAGACCTCGCGGCGCTACTGGGACGATACGCTGATCCTGGAGACCCGGTTCGAGGCGGAGGGCGGCGCGGTCGCGCTGATCGATTTCATGCCGCCGCGCGGCAACGCCTCCGATGTGGTCCGCCTCGTTCGCGGCGTCAGCGGCCGCGTCAAGATGCGCATGGAGCTGGTGATCCGCTTCGGCTTCGGCGTCGATGTCCCCTGGGTGCGGAAGAATCCGGATGGTGACGGGCTTCTGGCGATCAGCGGGCAGGACATGACCGTGCTGCGCACGCCGGTCGAAACCCGCGGCAAGGATCTGACCACGATCGCCGATTTCGAGATCGGCGAAGGCGACACCGTGCCGTTCGTCCTGACCTATGGACCGTCCTATCACCCGGTGCCGGAGGCGATCGACCCTGAGGCTGCGCTGAAGGACACCGAGGAATACTGGCGGGAATGGTGCAGCCGTTCGACCTATGACGGCAGCTATCAACGCGCCCTCGTGATGCGCTCGCTGATCACGCTGAAGGCGCTGACCTTCAGGCCGACCGGCGGCATCGTCGCGGCACCCACCACGTCGTTGCCGGAAAAGCTCGGCGGCGCGCGCAATTGGGACTACCGGTTCTGCTGGCTGCGCGACGCCACCTTTACGCTGCTGGCCCTGATGAACTCGGGCTACACCGAGGAAGCGGCAGCCTGGCACAACTGGCTGCTGCGGGCCGCAGCCGGCGCGCCGGCCAACATGCAGATCATGTACGGCATCCTGGGCCAGCGACGCCTCCTGGAATGGGAGGCAGGGTGGCTGTCCGGCTATGAAGGGGCGCAGCCGGTACGCGCCGGCAACGCCGCGCATGCGCAACTTCAGCTCGACGTCTATGGCGAGCTGATCGACGCCTTCCATCAGTCCCGCATGGCCAAGCTGAAGCTCGACGAAGAGAACTGGTCGCTCGAATGCACCGTCGTCACCCATCTCGCCGATGTCTGGGATCAGCCGGATCACGGCATCTGGGAACGCCGTGGCACCCCCAGACACTACGTGTTCTCCAAGGTGATGTGCTGGGTCGCCTTCGACCGCGCCATCAAGAGCGCGGAGCGGTTCGGCTTCAAGGGGCCGCTCGTCAAATGGCGGGTGCTGCGCGAGGCCATTCATCGCGACGTCTGCCAACGCGGCTTCGATCCCGGCCTCAACAGTTTCGTCGAGAGCTATGGCTCAAAGTTGCTCGACGCCAGCCTGCTGCTGCTGCCGTCGGTCGGCTTCCTGCCGTCGGGCGATCCGCGCATCCGCGGCACGATCGACGCGGTCGAACGGCACATGATGCGCGACGGCTTCGTGCTGCGGCACGATCCGCGCGAGGTGTCCGATGAGGTCCAGCCGATCGAGGGCGCGTTCCTGGCCTGCAGCCTGTGGCTAGCCGACGCTCATGTGCTGGCGGGAGATGTCGACAAGGCGCAGACCATGTTCGACCGCGTGGTGGCGGTCGCCAACGATCTCGGACTGTTGGCCGAGGAGTTCGATTCCGGCGCCGGCCGGCAGACCGGCAATTTCCCGCAGGCGCTGACCCATATCGCGTTGATCAACACCGCGCACAATCTCAGCGCCGCCAGGGCCGACGCCGAGAAGCCTGCGGTGCAGCGTTCGACTTAAAACACCGCGGCGATGCCGCCCTCCATCTTCCGCTTGCGGGACCGCCGCAGGTCCGCGCTGCCAAAATATCGAAAACAACCCCATGCAAAGGAGCCGGCAGCTGCCGGCACTCGACCGGGCAACTTGACACGTCGGGCAAATCAGGAATATATTTCCAATATTCCGAAATCGTGCGAGTGTGATCGGCCCGCCTCAGGAACCGCGGATTGGTCGGGTGACAGATCTCGCCGTGACAAAGGGCCGCGTGATCAGCGTGACGCGATCACATGATCGATTTGACTCGATTGCGACGTGGCGGACTGTAACGGCGATCACGCTGCGCCCCGCGCTCGATCACGGGTGGGGCGATCGTTCGCACGCCTCAGCGAAGCTGCAACACCGTGTCCATCGCGCGTGCGAAACCGTCCTGCTCGTTGGATTCGGTGACATGCGTGGCGCGCGCCTTCACGTCATCGCTGGCATTGCCCATCGCGAAGGAGACGCCGCTTCGCGCGAACATCGGCAGATCGTTCTGCATGTCGCCGATCGTGGCGACGTTCTCCAGCGGTACGCCAAGGCGCTTCGCGATGCCCTCGACGAAGGTGCCCTTGTCGTGACCGGGCGGGGTGACGTCGAGATAGTAGGTCTGCGAGCGGACCGCGGTGGCATCACGGCCGACCATCTGCTGCATCTCGGCCTCGCAGCGTTGCAGCAGGGCCGCATCCGAGCTCGCGCCGACGATCTTGCAAGCCTGGTCGAGATAGGGCGTGAAATCGCCGACGATGGTCGGATCATGCTTGATCGTGCGCTGCTCGTGGGCGGTGTACTCGCCGTCAGGATTGCGCGTCAGCCAGCGGTCGTTGGTGAACAGCCAGATGTCGACGTCGCGCTCGCGCAGCATGTCGATGCAGCGTTTTGCGACCGCGGCCGGGATCAAATGCTGCTCGAGGGGCTTGAGCTGCGGATCGACGATCGAAGAGCCGTTGAAGGCGCCGATCGGCTGTGTGATCGCAAGCGGCGCAACCAGAAAGCCCATCCCGATCGTCGGCCGGCTGGAGACGATGGTGAAGCCGATGCCGGCCTCGTGCAGCCTGCGCACCGCCGCCCTGGCGCCGTCGGTCAAGGTCTTGTCCTTGGTGAGCAGCGTGCCGTCGACATCGGATACGACAAGGGCGATGCGGGTCATGTGCGGTCCAGCTTCAGTTGATTGACGATGTCTTCGACGATGGTTTCGACCGGACGGTCGATCGCAACCGTGATCGGGCGTTCCTCTGGGGTCGGCGGCTCCAGCGTCTTGAACTGGCTGGCGAGCAGCCCCGGCGGCATGAAATGGCCCTTGCGCGCGCCGAGCCGCGTGGCGATCAGCTCCTGCGAGCCGTCGAGGAAGACGATGCGGATATCGTCGCGGCCATGCACCAGGATGTCGCGATAGGCGCGCTTCAGCGCGGAGCAGGCGATGACGGCGCGTTCGCGGACGCCGCAGGTGCGGTCGATCTCGTCGGCGATCGCGCGCAGCCAGGGCCAGCGATCCTCGTCGGTGAGCGGCTGGCCGGAATGCATTTTGGCGACATTGCTTGGCGGATGAAAACTGTCGCCGTCCTCGAAGCGCCAGCCGATCCTGATCGCCAGGCGGTCGGCGATGGTGCTCTTGCCCGAACCCGACACGCCCATCACGACCAGTGCGCAGGGGTTTTGTCCGTCACCCACGAAAGTCCTCCGGCAGCGCGGCCTGATCGATCAGCCAGACGGTCTCGCCCAGCGATCGCGCGCGGTTTGCCGGCAGGTTCTCGCCTGCGAAGAGGCGCGTCAAGATCGCGCGCTTGTTCTCGCCCGCCACCTCGAACAGCATCTCGCGGCAGGAGGCGAGGGCGGGCAGGGTCAGCGACACGCGCGGTACGAACGGCTCGACATTGGCCTTCGGCACGCCGACCACCCAGCGCTGCGTTTCCTCGACCGCGGGATAACCCGGAAACAGCGACGCGGTATGGCCGTCGGGGCCGATGCCCATCAGTACCAGGTCGAACAGCGGCCGCTTCGGATCGAGCTGCTCGGCGCCGTAGAACGCCATCAGCTCGTTCTCGTACAGCGCCGCGCTGATGTCGGGATCCCTGAGATCGGCGGTGTCGGTCGCGATCGGATGGACATTCGCGGCCGGCGCACAGCGGTCGAGGAAGGCCTGGCGCGCCATGCTCATGTTGTGCAACTTGTCCTTGCGCGGCACCAGGCGCTCGTCGCCGATGAACCAGTCGATGCGGTCCCACGGAATCCTCGCGCGATAGTCCGGCGTCGCCAGCAGCTGATAGAGCGCCTTCGGGCTGGAACCGCCGGTGAGGCACACCGCGATCCGGCCGCTGTTCTGCTCGATCCTGGCGATCACCCGCTCGGCGGCCGCCTGCGCCAGTGCCGCCGGATCGGCGACCGTGATGATCTGGCGCTTGCCGGTCGCGGTCATGTCAGCCCAGCTTCCGCCAGCTGCGGCCGTCACGCGTCAGCAGCGCATTGGCGGCCTCCGGGCCTTCGCTGCCGGCCTTGTAGGGTTGCAGGCCACGGCCGCCGGCGCTCTTCCAGGCGTCGATGAAGGGCTGCACCGCCTGCCATCCGGCCTCGACGCTGTCGGCGCGCTGGAACAGCAGATTGTCGCCGATCATGCAGTCATAGATCAGCGTCTCGTAGCCGGTCGACGGCTCGGCCTTGAAGTAGTCCTTGTAGCGGAACTTCATCTCGACGCCGTCGATGTTGATGGTCGGGCCGGGTACCTTGGTGTTGAACTGCAGCTCGATGCCTTCGGTCGGCTCGGTGGAGATGACGAGGTAGTTCTGCGACAGGCGATCGACCGACGTGTCGCGGAACATCGCAAACGGCGCCTGCTTGAACTTGATCGCGATCTCGGTGCGCTTGGTGGTCAGCGCCTTGCCGGTGCGCAGGTAGAACGGCACGCCGGCCCAGCGCCAATTGTCGATGGTCAGCTTCAGCGCGGCATAGGTCTCGGTCGAGCTGTCGGGCCTGACGTCGGGCGTCTTGAGAAAGTCCTCGATCTCGGTGTCGCCGATCCGGCCGGCGCGATACTGGCCGCGCACCGAATTGTGCAGCGCCTCCTGTTCGCTCTGGGTCTGGATCGCGCTCAGCACCTCGGCCTTTTCGGAGCGCACCGCGTGGGCGTCGAACCGCGCCGGCGGCTCCATCGTCACCAGCGACAGCAGCTGGAACAGATGGTTCGGCACCATGTCGCGCAGCGCGCCGGTGGCGTCGTAGAAGCTGCCGCGATGACCGACGCCGAGCTTCTCGTCGACGGTGATCTGGATGTGGTCGATGTGGTTGCGATTCCAGATCGGCTCGAACATGCCGTTGGCGAAGCGCAGCACCAGGATGTTCTGGACGGTTTCCTTGCCGAGATAGTGATCGATCCGGTAGATCTGGTGCTCGTCCATCAGCTTCAGCAGCGCGGCATTCAGCGCCCTGGCCGACGCCAGATCGGTGCCGAACGGCTTTTCGACGATCAGCCGCCGCCAGGCGCCGTTCTCCTCCAGCATGCCGGTGCGTCCAAGCTGCTGGCTGATCGGGAGAAAGGCCCGCGGCGGGGTCGCGAGGTAGAACAGCCGGTTGCCACCGGTGCCGCGCGCCTGTTCGAGCTTCTCGAGCCGCTCGTTCATGGCATCGAAGGAGGGCGGATCGCTCGGGTCGGCCTCGATCGCGGTGACGCATTCAAACAGGCGTGTGACGATGGCCTCATCCAGCGGGCGCGTGGCGAACTTGCGTAGCCCTTGCATCAGGCTGTCCTTCATCTGGTCGCTCGACATGCCCTTGCGGGCGATGCCGACGACGCAGAATTTCTCCGGCAGCAGATTGCCGGCGGCAAGATTGTAGAGCGCCGGGATGACAAGCCGATGTGTCAGATCACCGGTGGCGCCGAAGATGATGAAGGAGCAAGGGTCTGGTTTCTTCTGCACGTGACCTTCCGCGGTTCGCTTTAAGTTTTCTTCGGCGGCTCCTTGTGGCCGCCAAAGCCTGCGCGCATCGCCGAGAGGATCTTCTCTGCGAAGGTGTGATCCTTGCGCGAGCGGAAGCGCGTGTAGAGCGCGGCCGTCAGCACCTCGGCCGGCACGGCCTCGTCGACCGCGGCATTGACTGTCCAGCGGCCTTCGCCGGAATCCTCGACAAAGCCGGAATAATTGTCGAGCGTGTGGTTCTGCGCCAGCGCCGATGCCGTGAGGTCGAGCAGCCAGGACGGGATCACGCTGCCGCGCCGCCAGACTTCGGCGATGTCGGCGATGTCGAGGTCGAAGCGATGCTCGGCCGGCAGCGCCTCGATATTGGCGTTCTTCAGGATGTCGAAGCCTTCGGCATAGGCCTGCATCAGGCCGTATTCGATGCCGTTGTGGATCATCTTGACGAAATGCCCGGCGCCGATCGGGCCGGCGTGAATGTAGCCCTGTTCGATGCGCGGATCGCGGCCCTCGCGGCCGGAGGTGCGAGGAATGTCGCCGATCCCGGGCGCCAGCGTCTTGAAGATCGGGTCGAGCCGGTCGACCACTTTCTTGTCGCCGCCGATCATCATGCAGTAGCCGCGCTCGATGCCCCAGATGCCGCCGCTGGTGCCGACATCGATGTAATGCAGCCCGCGCTCCCTGAGCGCCTTGCCGCGGCGGACGTCGTCCTGCCAGAAGGTGTTGCCGCCATCGATGATGACGTCGCCTGGCTGCATCAGCTTCGACAGCGCCTCGATGGTGGCTTCGGTGATCTTGCCGGCCGGCAGCATCACCCAGGCGGTGCGCGGCGCCTCCAGCTTGAGGATGAAATCCTCCAGCGATGAGGACCCGATCGCATTGTCGGCGACGAGCGCCGCGACGGCCTTCGGATCCTTGTCGTAGACCACGGTGGTGTGGCCCTGGGTCATCAGGCGGCGGACGATGTTGCCGCCCATCCGCCCGAGGCCGATCATGCCGAGTTGCATCCCTCGCCTCCGTCAGTTCAGTGCAGCCGAGATCGCGGCATCGAGCGCCGCGAGCCCGGAGCTGAGATCGCCCTTGAGATGCACGCGCAGCGCCCGCCGGCCGCGCTCGGTGAGCACGTCGAAATCGCCGCGCGCCTGTGCCGCCTTGATCACGCCGAAGCTCGCCTTCTGGCCGGGCACCGGCAGGTCCGCCGTATCGTCGGTCGTGACCTGCAGGAACACACCGCTGTCGGGCCCGCCCTTGTAGGCCTGCCCGGTCGAATGCAGGAAGCGCGGACCGAACTCGGCGCAGGTCGCAAGGTGCCTTGCGTCGCGCACCTTCAGCCGCATCGCCTGCATGGCGTCGATGGTGTCGCCATCGCGCTCGATATAGGCGAGCAGGGCGACATAGTCGCCGCGGCCGGAGCGCGCGAGGTGCGCCTTGATCCAGGAGTCGAGATCGCCGTTCGCACCGGCCTTGCGCAGCTCCTCGGCGTTCTGCGCGTCGGTGTAGAGATCGACCCCGTCCGCCGACACCACCGGCTGTTCGGCCGGCAGCGACCCGGTCTTCTCGAACGCTGCCGTCAGTTCGCGGGTCTTGACCTTGGCGGCTTCGACGTCGGGCTGGTTGAACGGGTTGATGCCGAGGATCGAGCCGGCGACCGCGGTCGCGATCTCGAAGCGGAAGAACTCCTGGCCGATATGGTCGATCGACTTCATCACGATCCGAACCACGGGATGGCCGGCGGCCTCGAGCGCCGCGAGCTTGGCCTCATGCGCTGCATCGTTCTCGCCATCGGTGCGCAGATCGATGAAGAACCGGTCGTTGCCGTAGACCGCGGCGTCGCCAATCGTCTCGCCCTCGATCGGGATCAGGCCCTTGCCGTCCTTGCCGGTCGATTCCGCGATCAGCTGCTCGGCCCAGGCGCCGAAATCGGCAACGTCCGGCGAGGCGAAGATCGTCACCTTGTCGCGGCCTTCGAGCCCCGCGATGCCCATCGCGAGCCCGAGCTGCACGCCCGGGTTCTCCTGCGGCGGCACGTCGGCACCGCAAGAGCGCACCATCGCGAGCGTATGGCCGAGCAGGCTGCGGACGTCGATGCCGGCAGCGGCCGCCGGCACCAGACCGAACGGCGACAGCACGGAATAGCGGCCGCCGATCGCGGGGTCGCCGTAAAAGATGCGGGCAAAGCCCTGCTTGATCGCGACCTTCTGCAGCGATGAGTCAGGATCGGTCACCGCGATGAAGCGGTGGCCGGCCTTGTCCTTGCCGATCGCCTTCGCCACCCGATCGAAGAAATAGTCCTTCATCACGTTCGGCTCGGTGGTGCCGCCGGATTTGGAGGAGACGATGAACAGCGTCCTTGCGATGTCGACATACTCCTCCATCGCGCGCACCTGCGCCGGATCGGTGGAATCGAGCACGTGCAGCCGCGGGAAACCGGACCGGTGCGGGAAGGTCTGGGCCAGGACCTCCGGCCCGAGGCTCGACCCGCCCATGCCGAGCACGACGGCATCGGTGAAGTTCTGCCCCTTCACGCGCCGGGCGAAGTCCTCATAGTCGGCGACATCAGCGGTGACCGCGCTGGTGAGCCAGCCCAGCCATTTGTCCTCGTCGTCGCCGG
Source organism: Bradyrhizobium sp. KZN70725 (assembly GCF_055264925.1). Lineage (NCBI taxonomy): Bacteria > Pseudomonadati > Pseudomonadota > Alphaproteobacteria > Hyphomicrobiales > Nitrobacteraceae > Bradyrhizobium > Bradyrhizobium sp. KZN70725. The sequence goes on along the minus strand of NZ_JBUYWT010000008.1, from coordinate 72,907 downwards.
TCCAGACCGATTTGTCCTTGTGCCAGAGCCTTCGGATCCGGGCGGAGGCGCGCCATTCCTCGGTGCTCTTCTCGACCGCCTTCTCGATGGTGGCGCCGAGCGCGAGCTTCTGGCGGTCGATGCCGCCGCCGAGCGAGGTGGCGCGCTTGTGGGCGACCGCGCCGTAGAGCTTGTCGGCCGCGTCGGCGAACAGCTTGACGCCGTCCTTGACCAGTTCCTCGGTGATCGCATCGAGCGAGATGCCGGACTTCTCCAGCTCTTCCAGCACGTGGCGGGCGTCCTCGACATTCTCCTCGAGGCTGTCGCGGACCTTGCCGTGGTCGCGGAAGGCATCGAGCGTTGCCGGCGGCACGGTGTTGACGGTGTCGGGGCCGATCAGCTCCTCGACATAGAGCACGTCGCTATAGTCCTTGTTCTTGGTGCCGGTCGAAGCCCACAACAGCCGCTGCGGCTTGGCGCCCTTGGCCGTCAGCTTGTCCCAGCGGTTGCCAGCGAACAGGTGCTTGTAGTCCTGATAGGCGAGCTTGGCATTGGCGATGGCGACCTTGCCCTTCAAGGCCGCGAGCCGCTCCTTTTCGTGCGGATCGTTGGCCTTGGCGATCTTCTCGTCGAGCTGCTTGTCGACGGCGGTGTCGATGCGGCTGACGAAGAAGCTCGCGACGCTCGCGACATGGGAGGGATCGCCGCCCTTGCCGACGTATTTCTCCAGGCCCTTGAGATAGGCCTCGGCGACCTGGCGATAGACCTTCTGCGAGAACAGCAGCGTGATGTTGATGCTGATGCCTTCGCCGATCAGGTACTCGATCGCCGGCAGGCCCTCGGGCGTCGCCGGTACCTTGACCATCAGGTTCTTGCGGTGGACGTCCTTCCAGAGCCGTTCGGCTTCCGCGATCGTGCCCTTGGTGTCCATCGCGAGATAGGGCGACACCTCGAGGCTGACGAAGCCGTCGCCGCCGTGGCTCTGGTCGTAGACCGGGCGCAGCACGTCGGCGGCGTGCTGGATGTCCTCGACCGCGAGGTGCTCGAACAGGTCGGCGACCGAGCGGTCGCCGTTCTTGAGGGCCTTGCCGATCGCCCCGTCATATTCGTCCGAGCTGCCGATCGCCTTCTCGAAGATCGAGGGGTTGGACGTCACGCCTTTGACGCCGTCGGTCTCGATCAGCCGCTTCAGATCGCCGTCGGCGACGAAGCCGCGGGCGAGGAAGTCCAGCCAGACGGCCTGGCGGTGATTTTCGAGTGCTTTGACGGGGTTCATGGGTGCCTGTTCTCGTTCGATCGAGGGTCGATTTTTGGGTTCCCGGGCAGCTTTCGGGGGCGGAGGGGGATTGTCAACATGGCGGGAGCCCCGGGCGGAATATCAGCATTTCCAAGGGATAACGCCATTCACAACAGTTCGATCCGCCCGGACGCAGGTGCGAGCAGACCTCCATCTCAGCACATTTTTATGACGCGTTGCGGCGCAGGACCGCGCGTCAGGGGCGCAGGTAGAGGTAACCCTGGGATTGCAGCTCGGCGAGGCGGACCACCCCGCCGCGCTCGGCGGCAACGAAGCCGGGGAGCAAGTCGGCGAGGCCGATGTTCTGCGATTTCATGGTGTTGCCGCAGGCGGCGAACTCGATCCCATCCTTGGTGAACCGCGCGACATGTTTTGACAGCTCGGGATTGGCGGCTGCTGCATGAAACGCCTTCAGCGCCCGGCCGTGCACCACCAGCGCAATCGTCACATTGCCGGGGCCGCCGACGCCGTCGAGATGGTTCTGGATGTTGCCGATCACGAAATTGACCTTGTCGAGGTCATCGAGGTGATAGACCACCTTCAGCTTTTGCGGCGGTGCTTCGGTGGCGGCGCCGGCCCGGGACGCTGCCAAGACGGCGCCGATCGCTGAAAGCGTGCCCCAGAGGATGCTGCGTCGGCGCATGGCGTCTCTCGCGCAATTATTGTTGATCCAGTTGTCCCTTTGGGCAAACCTATCATTTGTGGCGGAGCGCAGCGAGTTCCTTGCGGTCGGTCACAAGTTCGGCGCATTCGCCCAAGTCCGCGCGATCGACGCGAAAGATCTTGTCGTCGGCGCCGGCGAACAGCGCTTCGCCCGCATCGTCGTCGGGCTTGTTGCGATTCCACACCATGATGCGGCCAAGGCGCGCAATCGCGGATTTATTGTCCCTGGACAACGCCACGGTGATACCGCCGCCCTCGCAATCCACGCCGCATTCGAAGCGTATTTCGTGGCCGGGCCGCGATGGCATGATTGCAGTAGCCGCTGGAGTCGAAATTGCCAGGGCGGTGGCGGCACGCGACGCCGAGCCGGAATGAATAGTTGGTGGCCTTGTCCTCCGGAGCGTCTTCCGCTGACACCAGCAGCTTCATCGCGCTGACCTTCTGCTTCGGATGCTGCGCCAGATGATTTGCATCGTAGCGCCGCACGAAGCAGGCATAGGCTTTCGCGCCGGGCGGGCCCGCGAACATCCTGTTGTCGAAGGCGGCCGCCGCGGCCTTGTCGACGCCTTCCTGCGCCTGAACGGCTAACGGCGCGCCGGTCCAGGCGGCGGCTGCGAGTGCGACAACAAGGAGCGCCTGCTTCATGACCGGCTCGGGAATAGCCAGCGCCTCCAAGGTGTCATCTTTAAAGCGCGGCAATGGTGCCGCGCGGAACTGCGCGGGCTCGTTGCCTTAGTCGCGGCGACAAGGAGGCACGTTCAACGGTGGCTGAACGTTTGTTCATGAGAGTCTATGACGCGTGCATCTTGACGCCACGGCTGAACGGTCACACTTTTTCAGGGAAGCCCAACGTCCATCGCCGGACGGGAAGTTGCCCGCTCGGATGTCCGCTTCGGAGGCCTGGCCCCGGTAAACCACGGATGTGGCGAGGGGGTTACAGCCACCAAAAACAAGGGGATATTGATGAACCATTAAGCTTCCTGCCTGTTGATAAGGCAGAGGCTGCACGCGCCGTGCATTGCCGAACTGAGTCGGTCGAGTGTCCAATGGACCCAGCGTGCCGACGCTGATTCGATCCTAGGACGCTCTTGTTACGACTCGTGTCAGTCGTGCGGCGATACATATCGTGGAGAGAGGGATCATGTACAACGATTCTTTGTTCAACGCCTTCGCAAGGTCGTTTGAAGCGCGAAGCCAGACCGACATGTCGATGGCCGAGTATTTGGAGTCGTGTCGAAGTGATCCGATGCGATATGCAAATGCGGCCGAGCGGTTATTGGCGGCAATCGGTGAGCCCCAGATGATCGACACGGCCAAGGACCCACGCCTTGGCCGTATCTTTTTGAACCGTACGATCAGGTCGTATCCGGCCTTCGCCGGCTTCTACGGCATGGAGGATACGATCGAGCGCCTCGTCGGCTTCTTCCGTCACGCCGCGCAGGGCCTCGAAGAGCGCAAGCAGATCCTCTATCTGCTCGGGCCGGTCGGCGGCGGCAAGTCATCGCTCGCCGAGCGCATCAAGGCGCTGATGGAGATTCATCCGATCTACGTGCTGAAGGCGGGCGACGAGCTGTCGCCGGTGTTCGAGAGCCCGCTTGGGCTGTTTGATCCCGAGACGCTTGGCCCGATGATCGAGGAGAAGTACGGCATTCCGCGCCGCCGGCTGAGCGGGCTGATGTCGCCCTGGGCCTACAAGCGGCTCGAAGCCTTCGGTGGCGACATCTCGCAATTCCGCGTCGCGCGCATCCAGCCTTCAAGGCTGCGCCAGATCGCGGTTGCCAAGACCGAGCCCGGTGACGAGAACAACCAGGACATCTCCTCGCTGGTCGGCAAGGTCGACATCCGCAAGCTCGAGACCTACGCCCAGAACGATCCCGACGCCTACAGCTATTCCGGCGGCCTCAACCGCGCCAACCAGGGCGTGCTCGAGTTCGTCGAAATGTTCAAGGCACCGATCAAGATGCTGCACCCGCTGCTGACCGCGACGCAGGAGGGTAACTACATCGGCACCGAGAACATCGGCGCGATTCCGTTCACCGGCATCATCCTCGCGCACTCCAACGAGGCGGAGTGGCAGAGCTTCAAGACCAACAAGAACAACGAGGCCTTCATCGACCGCATCTGCGTCATCAAGGTCCCGTACGTCCTGCGGGTCACCGAGGAGCAGAAGATCTACGAGAAGCTGATCCAGGGCTCCGAGCTTGCCGCAGCACCTTGCGCTCCGGCGACGCTGGAGACGATGGCGCGCTTCTCGGTGATGTCGCGGCTGCGCAAGCACGAGAACTCGACGCTGTTTGGCAAGATGCGGGTCTATGACGGCGAGAGCCTCAAGGAATCCGATCCGAAGGCGCGCAGCGTTCAGGAGTACAAGGACGCGGCCGGCGTCGACGAGGGCATGGACGGCGTCTCCACCCGCTTTGCCTTCAAGGTGCTCGCCTCGACCTTCAACCATGACACCACCGAAGTCGGCGCCGATGCGGTGCACCTGATGTATGTGCTGGAGCAGGCGATCCGCCGCGAGCAGCTGCCTGACGAGACCGAGAAGCGCTATCTCGAATTCATCAAGGCCGACCTCGCGCCGCGTTATGCCGAGTTCATCGGCAACGAGATCCAGAAGGCCTATCTGGAATCCTACGCCGACTACGGTCAGAACCTGTTCGACCGCTATGTCGACTACGCCGACGCCTGGATCGAGGATCAGGACTTCAAGGATCCCGACACCGGCCAGCTGATGAACCGCGAGCTCCTGAACCAGGAGCTGACCAAGATCGAGAAGCCGGCCGGCATCGCCAACCCGAAGGACTTCCGCAACGAGGTCGTCAAGTTCTCGCTGCGCTCGCGGGCGCACAATGGCGGCAAGAACCCGAGCTGGACCTCCTACGAAAAGGTTCGCGACGTGATCGAGAAGCGGATATTCTCACAGGTCGAGGATCTGCTTCCGGTCATTTCGTTCGGCTCCAAGAAGGACGGCGAGACCGAGAAGAAGCACGGCGAGTTCGTCGAGCGGATGGTGGAGCGCGGCTATACCGAGCGCCAGGTCCGCCGGCTCGTCGAGTGGTACATGCGGGTGAAGCAGGCCGGCTAATACGCGATCCGGAAAGCCGGCACCGGCTTTCCGTTTCGTCTCGTCCTGTCCAATAAAATGCGATGCGACTGTCATGATCGCATCCGGTGAGGCAGATGCAACGTGGTCATGCATATCGTCGATCGGCGGTTGAATCCGGGTAGCAAGAGCCTGGAGAACCGCCAGCGCTTCCTGCGGCGCGCCAAGGCGCTGGTGCAGGGGGCCGTCAAGAAGTCGTCACAGGACCGGGACATCAAGGATGTCCTGGAAGGCGGCGAAGTGACAATCCCGCTGGACGGCATGGACGAGCCGCGGTTCCGGCGCGAGGGCGGCACGCGTGACATGGTGCTGCCCGGCAACAAGAAGTTCGTCGAGGGCGACTGGCTGCAGCGCCCGAACCAAAGCGGCGCCAAGGGCTCCGGCGCAGGCGAAGGCGACAGCGAGGACGCCTTCCGCTTCGTGCTCAGCCGCGACGAATTCGTCGATCTCTTCCTCGACGACCTCGAACTGCCCGATCTTGCCAAACGCAAACTTGCGGAAACCGAAAGCGAAGGCATCCAGCGCGCCGGCTATGCGACGTCGGGTTCGCCCGCCAACATCTCGATCAGCCGCACGGTGAGCCGGGCGCTGGCGCGGCGCGTGGCACTGCGCCGGCCGCGCAAGGACGACATCGAGGCGCTCGAGGCGGAGCTTGCCGAATGCGATGACGATGCGCGGCGCCGCGAGCTGCTGGCGCTGCTCGAAGCGTTGAAGGCCAAGGCCAAACGGATCCCGTTCATCGATCCGATCGACATCCGCTACCGCCGCTTCGAGACGGTGCCGAAGCCGGTGGCGCAGGCCGTGATGTTCTGCCTGATGGACGTATCGGGCTCGATGTCCGAGCACATGAAGGATCTGGCGAAGCGGTTCTATATGCTGCTCTACGTGTTCCTGAAGCGGCGCTACAAGCACGTCGAGATCGTGTTCATCCGCCACACCGACCGCGCCGAGGAGGTCGACGAGGACACCTTCTTCCATGGCCCGGCTTCCGGCGGCACGCTGGTGTCGAGCGCGCTGGTCGCGATGAACGATATCGTCCGCACCCGCTTCCGTCCGGCCGACTGGAACATCTACGCCGCCCAGGCCTCGGACGGCGACAACATGACCTCGGACAGCGCGCTGACCGGTCACCTCCTGACCGACAAGATCCTGCCGGTCTGCCAGTTCTTCGCCTATCTCGAGGTCGGCGAAGCCGCCAACTACACTTTCGACATGCCGGACTCCTCGCTCTGGACGCTCTATGAGCGTCTCCGCAACGAGGGCGCGCCGCTGTCGATGCGCAAGGTGAGCGAGCGCGGCGAGATCTTCCCGGTGTTCCAGGACCTGTTCAAGCGCCGCAGCAAGCAGGAAAGGGTGTAGCGTGATGGGTTCTTCCGGGGAACGGCTGTTCGAGGGCGCCGATTGGGATTTCCAGACCTTGCAGCGGGTCCACGACGCCTGCGAGAAAATCGCGCGCACCGAGCTCGGGCTCGACGTCTATCCCAACCAGATCGAGGTGATCACCGCCGAGCAGATGCTCGACGCCTATTCCTCGGTCGGCATGCCGCTGTTCTACAAGCACTGGTCATTCGGCAAGCAATTCGCGTTCCAGGAGGCGTCCTATCGCAAGGGCCTGATGGGCCTCGCCTATGAGATCGTGATCAATTCCTCGCCGTGCATCTCCTATCTCATGGAGGAGAACACGGCGACGATGCAGACGCTGGTGATCGCGCACGCGGCGTTCGGGCACAATCACTTCTTCAAGAACAACTATCTGTTCAAGCAGTGGACCGATGCCGACGGCATTCTCGACTATCTGGAATTCGCCAAAGGCTACATCGCGGTCTGCGAGGACCGCCATGGCCGCGAGACGGTGGAGCGGACGCTCGATGCCGCGCATGCGCTGATGTCGCATGGCGTCGACCGCTATCCCGGGAAGAAGACGCTCGATTTGCGTGCCGAGGAGAAGCGTGCCGGCGAGCGCCGGCAGCACGAGGAAAGCGTGTTCAACGATTTGTGGCGGACGGTGCCGAACACCAAGGCCAAGAGCAAGGCTACGCTCACGGCCGAGCGCCGCCGCGCGCTGCTCGGCTTGCCGCAGGAGAACATCCTCTATTTCCTCGAGAAGACCGCGCCGCGCCTTGCACCCTGGCAGCGCGAGCTGATCCGCATCGTCCGCCACATCGCGCAGTATTTCTACCCGCAGGGCCAGACCAAGGTGATGAACGAGGGCACCGCGACCTACGTCCACTACCGCATCATGAGCCGGCTGCATCAGCAGGGCCGGCTCACCGACGGCAATTTCCTCGAATTCCTGCAGTCGCACACCAATGTGGTGTTCCAGCCCGAATTCGACGACCGCCGCTATTCCGGCTTCAATCCCTACGCGCTCGGCTTCGCCATGATGCAGGACATCGAGCGGATCGTGAAAAATCCGGAGGACGAGGACCGCGAGTGGTTCCCCGACATCGCCGGCAAGGGCGACGTCGAGGGCGTGCTGCGCGAGATCTGGAGCAACTACCGCGACGAGAGCTTCATCAACCAGTTCCTCAGCCCGGCACTGATCCGGCGCTTCCGCATGTTCCATTTGCACGACGACCCCGCGGAAAGCCAGGGGATCAAGGTCGACGCGATCCACGACGAGCGCGGCTACCGCCGGGTCCGCCGCGAGCTGGCGCGGCAATACGACGTCGGCTTCGTCGACGCCAATATCGAGGTTGTGGATGTCGATCTCGACGGCGATCGCCGCCTGATGCTGCGTCACACCACCGTGAAGGGCGCGCAGCTCAACGAGACCGACGCGCGGCGCGTGCTGCAACACCTCGCCGATCTGTGGTCCTACGACGTCGCGCTGACCGAAATCGACGGCACCGACAAGGTGTTGAAGGAATACGTCGTCAGCCCGCGCGCGGCCGCGGTAGCGGCGTGAGGATCACGCTCTCGCTGACATGAGCGCGGCGCACACCGCCGCGCGGAATGCGAGTCTTGCTCGGTGAACCTTCATGTCTATCGAAGGCTCACATCATGAACATGCCGGCAACATTCCGACTTTGAAAGCGCATGGCGTTCTATGCGCGAGCGCGATTGCCGGCATGCGGAAATCTCGCGAGACGTTCTTGGTGATTGCCTGCGCGGACGCGATGGATAATGTGCGCCGCGTCAAGAAAACCAAGAAAAGGATATGCTCTTGTCAACTCGCTCCCGCCTGGCGGGCTTTCTCGCCTTCACCGCGCTCACGGCCTCGTTGATCTCGCCGTCCGTGGCAGCCGATACCGCGATCAAAATAGGAAACACCGCGCCCTATAGCGGCCCGGCGTCGGCCTACGGCACGATCGCGCGTGCCGAAGCCGCATATTTCCAGATGCTCAACGATCAGGGCGGCATCAACGGCCGCAAGATCGACTTCGAGAGTCTCGACGACGCCTATTCACCGTCGAAGACCGTCGAGCAGACCCGCAAGCTCGTCGAGCAGGACGAGGTGCTCGCGATCTTCAGCGCGGTCGGCACCGCGCCGAACATCTCGGTGCAGAAGTACCTCAACATCAAGCGCGTGCCGCAGCTGTTCGTGTCCTCCGGCGCGACGCGCTGGAACGATCCAAAACAGTTCCCGTGGACGGTCGGTTTCAATCCGACCTACGAGCTCGAAGGCCGGCTCTACGCAAAATACATCCTGAAGACCAAGCCGGATGCGAAGATCGCCGTCATCACGCCCAACGAGGACGCCGGCAAGGACTATCTGAGGGGTTTCAAGGACGGGCTCGGCGAGCATGTCGGCCAGATCGTCGCCGAGACCACGTATCTCACGACCGATCCCACCATCGATTCCCAGATGGTGACGATGCGCGAGTCCGGCGCGGACGTCTTCTTCGCGGAGGCGACGCCGAAATTCGCGGCCCAGGCGCTGCGCAAGGCGGCGAGCATGGGCTGGAAGCCGCTGACCATCCTGCCGACCGTCTCGAACTCGGTCTCCGCGGTGCTTGAACCGGCCGGTCTCGAGAACGTCATCGGCGTCGTGACCGGGCTCTATCTGAAGGATCCGACCGATCCGCGCTGGGCCGACGATCCCGCGCAGAAGGAGTTTGCGGACTGGATGAAGAAGTACCAGCCGAATGCGAGCCCGGGCGACCTCTTCAACGTGCAGGGCTACACGGTGGCGCAGGTCATGACGGCGGTGCTGAAGAACTGCAACGGCGACTACAGCCGTGCCAACATCATCAAGCAGGCGACCAATCTGAAGGCGCTCGAGCTGCCGATGCTGTTGCCCGGCATCAAGGTGCAGACCGAGCCCGACAATGTGACGCCGATCCGGCAAATCCAGATGGCGCGGTTCGACGGCAAGTCCTGGGCGCTGTTCGGCGACGTCTTGAGCGACAAGTAGCCGTCACCAACTCCGCTGTCGTCCCTGCCTAGTGCGCAATTGCGCACGGGAGCAGGGACGACACGGAGTGTGCTGCCACTGCTCAGCGCAGGCTGGCGTTGATCTTGTCCAGCACGGCTGAACCCGGGCACAGCGCTTGTTCGTCGAGCGTGTTGAGCGGCGTCTCGACGGTGTCGAGATGGGTGTGCAGATCCTCGGCATCCGGATCGACATAGAGCAGGCCAGTGACGATCTGGCCCTTGGCCGCGTGCTTCTGCAGGAAGGTCATCGCGCCCAGACGATCATGCGGATCGTAGTCGGCGTCGAGCTTGCGCAGCGCCAGTCTGGAGCCGTCATGCTGCTCGACCACCTGAACGGTGCCGGGCGCATAGTCGACGCTGATCGGATCGCGGCCGACCAGCACGTCGAGGCGATTCACCGCGTCATTGTGCTCGCGGACATAGTCAAAACTCTTGGTCGAGCCGGCGTGGTTGTTGAAGGCGATGCAGGGGCTGATCACGTCGATGAAGGACGCGCCCTGGTGGCGGATCGCAGCCGCGATCAGCGGCACCAGCTGGGTCTTATCGCCGGAGAAAGAGCGCGCCACGAATGTGGCCCCGAGCTGCAGCGCGATCGCGACCAGGTCGATCGCGTTGTCGGTATTGACGACACCCTTCTTGGACTTCGAGCCGCGGTCGGCGGTGGCCGAGAACTGGCCCTTGGTCAGGCCGTACACGCCGTTGTTCTCGACGATGTAGGTCATGTTGACGGCGCGCCGGATCGAATGCGCGAACTGGCCGAAGCCGATCGAGGCGGAATCGCCGTCGCCGGAGACGCCGAGATAGATCAGGTCGCGGTTGGCGAGGTTGGCGCCGGTCAGGACCGACGGCATGCGGCCGTGCACCGAGTTGAAGCCGTGCGAATTGCCGAGGAAATAGTCCGGCGTCTTCGACGAGCAGCCGATGCCGGAAATCTTCGCCACCCGGTGCGGCTCGATCGAGAGCTCGTAGCAGGCCTCGATGATCGAGGCGGTGATCGAATCGTGACCGCAGCCGGCGCACAGCGTCGAGATCTTCCCCTCATAGTCGCGGTGGGTATAGCCCAGCTCGTTCTTCTTCAGGCCCGGATGATGAAACTTCGGCTTTGCAATGTAGGTCATGTCACGGCCTTGCGGAGAGGGGTCACCTTGAGATGATCCTGGTGGTCGCCGATGGCGCCTGCGATGAAGCGCGCGGTGATCGGTGTGCCGTCATAGTGCAGGATCGGCACCAGCCTGACGGGGTCGATGCCGTTCTCGTTGACGATCAGCTGGCGAAGCTGCGCGTCGCGGTTCTGTTCAACCACGTAGACGAAGTCGTGGTCGGCGATGAAGCTCGCGACGCTGGAGTGGAACGGGAACGCGCGGATCCGCATGCGGTCGAGCTGATGGCCGCGCGCCTCCAGGATCCCGATCGCCTCGTCCATCGCGGGCGAGGTCGAGCCGAAATAGATCACGCCGTATTTGGTCGGCTTCGCCGCATTGGCCTGCAGCGGCCGCGGCACCATGTCCTGCGCGGTCTCGAACTTGCGCACCAGGCGTTGCATGTTGTCGGCATAGACCGCGCCTTCCTCTGAATAGCGCGCGTAGCGGTCGCGCGAGGTGCCGCGGGTGAAGTAGGAACCCTTGGTCGGATGCGTGCCGGGATAGGTGCGATAGGGGATGCCGTCGCCGTCGACGTCGAGATAGCGGCCGAAGTCGCGGCCTTCCTCGAGCATCTCCGCCGTCATCACCTTGCCGCGGTCGTATTGCTTGGCGTCGTCCCACTTCAGCGGGCGGCACAGCCGGTGGTTCATGCCGATGTCGAGATCGAGCATCAGGAAGATCGTGGTCTGCAGCCGCTCGGCGAGGTCGAAGGCGGCCGCGGCGAACTCGAACGCCTCCGCCGGATCTTCCGGGAACAGCAGCACGTGCTTGGTATCTCCGTGCGAGGCATAGGCGCAGGCGATCACGTCGCATTGCTGGGTGCGGGTCGGCATGCCCGTCGAAGGGCCGGCGCGCTGGATGTTCATGATCACGGCCGGGATCTCGGCGAAATAGGACAGGCCGATGAACTCGGTCATCAGCGAGATGCCGGGACCCGAGGTCGCGGTGAAGGCCCGTGCGCCGTTCCAGGAGGCGCCGATCACGATGCCGATCGAGGCGAGTTCGTCCTCGCCCTGCACGATGGCGTATTTCGCCTTGCCGGTTTCGGGATCGTGGCGGTACTTCTTGCAGTGGCTGGTGAAGGCTTCCGCCACCGATGATGACGGTGTGATCGGATACCACGCGCACACGGTGGCGCCGCCATAGACGGCGCCGAGCGCGGCCGCGCTGTTGCCTTCGACGAAGATGCGGTCGCCGACCTTGTCGGACTTCTTCACCCGCAGCCCGAGCGGACATTTCAGGTTTTGCAGCGCCCAGTCGCGGCCGAGATGCAGCGCATGGACGTTGGAGGACAGCAGCTTCTCCTTGCCCTTGTACTGCTCGCCGATCAGCTGCTCGACCAGCTTGGGATCGAGGTCGAGCAGGGCGCAGAGCGCGCCGAGATAGATGATGTTCTTGAACAGCTGGCGCTGCCTGGGATCGGTGTAGGTCGAGTTGGTGATCGCGGTCAGCGGCACGCCGATGACGGTGATGTCCTCGCGGAATTTCGACGACGGCATCGGCTTGGTCGAATCGTAGAACAGATAGCCGCCGGGCTCGATCGAGGCGACGTCCTTGTCCCAGGTCTGCGGGTTCATCGCCACCATCAAGTCGACGCCGCCGCGGGCGCCGAGATGGCCGTCCTCGGTGACGCGCACCTCATACCAGGTCGGCAAGCCCTGGATGTTGGACGGGAAGATGTTGCGTGGCGAGACCGGCACGCCGTGGCGCAGAATCGAGCGCGCGAACAGTTCGTTGGCGGAAGCTGAGCCCGAACCGTTGACGTTGGCGAAGCGGACGACGAAGTCGTTTACGCTGCTGATCGGGCTTTGGACTGACATGTTGATCCCGCTTGAACCATATCGATGAGGTACTTCTGCATGTCCCAGGCGCCGGTCGGGCAGCGCTCGGCACACAGCCCGCAATGCAGGCAGACGTCTTCGTCCTTCACCATGACGCGGCCGGTCTTGAGGTCGCCGGAGACGTAGAGCGCCTGGTCGTGATGCGGCGAGGGCGCTTTCAGCCGCTGCCGCAAATCATCCTCCTCACCGTTCTCGGTGAAGCTGATGCAGTCCATCGGACAGATGTCGACGCAGGCGTCGCATTCGATGCAGAGCGGCGCGGAAAACACCGTCTGCACGTCGCAATTCAGGCAGCGCTGCGCCTCGCCGAGCGCGAGCTTGAGGTCGTAGCCGAGCTCGACCTCGGCGCGGATGTCCTTCAGCGCGACCACCTTGTCGCGATGCGGCACCTTGAAGCGCTTGTCGGCGGAGATGTCGTTGTCGTAGCTCCACTCGTGGATGCCCATCTTCTGCGAGGAGACGTGCACCTCGGGCAGCGGGCGCTCGTTGATGTCCTCGCCGGACAGCATGCGGTGGATGGAGAGCGCGGCGTCGTGGCCATGCGCGACCGCCCAGATGATGTTCTTCGGCCCGAACGCCGCATCGCCGCCGAAGAACACCTTCGGATTGGTCGAGACGAACGTCTTGGGATCGACCTTCGGCATGTGCCACTTGTCGAATTCGATGCCGCAATCGGCTTCGATCCAGGGGAACGCGTTCTCCTGGCCGACCGCAACGAGCACATCGTCGCAGGGCACGGTCTCGTCCGGCTCGCCCGAGGGCACCAGATTGCGGCGGCCCTTGGCGTCGTACTCCGCCTTCACCTTCTGGAAGGTGACGCCGATCAGCTTGCCGGCCACATGCTTGAACGCCACCGGCACCATGTAGTTCAGGATCGGGATGTCCTCGTGAAGCGCGTCTTCCTTCTCCCACGGCGAAGCCTTCATTTCCTCGAAGCCGGAGCGGACAATCACCTTGACGCTTTCGCCGCCGAGGCGGCGCGCGGTGCGGCAGCAATCCATCGCCGTGTTGCCGCCGCCGAGCACGATGACGCGGCGGCCGATCTTGTCGACGTGGCCGAACGACACGTTGGCCAGCCACTCGATGCCGATATGGATGTTGGCGGCGCCCTCCTTGCGGCCGGGGATGTCGAGCTCGCGGCCGCGCGGTGCGCCAGAGCCGACAAAGATCGCGTCATAGTTCTCGGCGAGCAGCTGCTTCAGGCTGTCGACGCGCTGACCACCCCTGAACTCGACACCGAGGTTCAGGATGTAGTCGGTCTCCTCGTCGATCACGCTGTCGGGCAGGCGGAATTTCGGAATCTGGCTGCGCATCATGCCGCCGGCCTTGGGATCGCCGTCGAACACGGTGCAGTGATAGCCGAGCGGCGCGAGATCGCGCGCCACGGCGAGCGAGGCAGGGCCGCCGCCGACCAGCGCGATGCGCTTCCCGTTCTTCGGCCCGGGCTTCGGCAGCCGATGCTTGATGTCGTCCTTGAAGTCGGCTGCGACGCGCTTCAGGCGGCAGATCGCGACCGGGTTGTCCTCGACCCGGCCGCGGCGGCATGCTGGCTCGCATGGACGGTCGCAGGTGCGCCCGAGAATGCCGGGGAACACGTTGGACTTCCAATTGATCATGTAGGCGTCGCTGTAACGCCCCTCAGCAATCAACCGGATGTACTCGGGAACGGGTGTGTGTGCGGGACAGGCCCATTGGCAATCGACTACTTTGTGGAAGTAGTCAGGCGCCGAGATATCAGTCGGTTTCATTCCTACCTTTGACCCGCGCGAAAATGCCAGACCCGCGCGGCCTTATCGTTGACGACGAACGCTCACGTGGCGTTGTTCTGGTTTTTGAATTGGATCATAGGCTTATCTTATTAGAGCCGTTCCAGAGAAGGCAAAGGCTAAATTGTCCGATCATCAGCTTTCGCGCGGCTGATGCGCGTGTAGCGTTAATCTCGATTGCGTTATGTGGCGGTGCAGCATGATCTGCACCGCCACGTTTGCTTGAGAAGATGTTTTTCGGGAAAGCGCTTCGCACGCTTTCGGATCAGGCTTACTCGCGCGGAAGGTCGCTCTTCGCGATATCCCACAACAGCCTGTAGACGCCGCTGGTGACCACGAGCGGCTTCAAGGCTGCATTGCCGGTGATGCCTGCGGCCGCTGCGGGGATCGCGCCGACGTCGGTGGCGTCGATCAGCACGAACCAGTCGCCGGCCCCGGGATCGGGTTTCGCCGCATCCGGCGTGAGCGGTTTCGACAGATCAGGGTCGTTCTCCAGAAGGTGCATCGAGATGATGCCGTCGCGCGAAGCTGGATCGAGTTGCTCCCGCAATGCAGCGCGAAGTTTGTCCGCGCCTTCGGCGGGCGGGCGCAGGCGGATGATGCCGAGCGCTGCGCCCCTGCCGACGCCGCGGCTGATCGTGATGCGCGCGACCCCGCGGATCATGTTCTGAAAGCGCGCGATATTGGCCTTCGACCAGTCGGTCTGGTTGGCGAGCGCCTTGCGATAGGCCAGGCTCTCGAGCACATCGAAGGTCGCGGTCGAGTAGAGGCTGAGATATTTCGGCTTGCCGTCATGGGCGACGTAGCGGCGGGCTTCCAGGAAGCCGTCGATGGCGACCCGTTCCTCGAGATGTTCGCGGTCGTACCAGCGATTGAATTCAGCTTCGTGCAAGCTGTCGATATCCATCGAAGTCAGCAGCATGCCTTGTCCGGCGATTGGCATCGAGTGCTCCTTTTTTGCCTGTTTTATCCGCGCAATATCGCCTGATCGCGCAAACCAGGGAAGCCGGTTCCCGTCACCACAGACCAAGGATTGCCACAATTGCTGCAATGCTGTTCAGCACCGGTTCACAGAGGTAGCATTTCATTCGTTACGCCAACTCTCGAGAAGAAAAGGGACGACCACCATGGCACGCATTCTGTGGGCATTGATCGTCGGTCTGGTGTCGCTCGCCTCGCTTCCCGTGCATGCGCAGGATCAGGAAAAGCGTCTCGCACTTGTCGTCGGCAACGGCGTCTATGAGGCCGGCGCGTTGCAGACCGCCGCGAACGACGCCGGTCTGATCGCGCAGACCTTGCAGGCCGCCGGCTTCGACGTGATCGGCGCACGCGATCTCGACGGCGAGACGCTGCGCAAATCGTTCCGCGATTTCATCCAGAAGGTGCAGGAGGCGGGGCCCAATGCCGTCGCCTTCGTCTATCTCGCCGGTTACGGCGTGCAGCTCACCGGCGAGAACTATTTCGTGCCGGTCGATGCCAAGATTGCCCGCGACACCGACGTGCCGGTCGAGGCGATCCGCATCTCCGACTACAGCCACCAACTCTCGGCGCTGCCGATCAAGGCCGGCGTGATCGTGCTCGATGCGGCGCGCAGCAATCCCTTCGCCAAGGAAGGCCAGCCGCTGGCCGGCGGTCTTGCGCTGGTCGATCCCGATCCGAAGATGCTGATCGCCTTCAACTCGGCGCCCGGCACCGTCGCCCCTGACGGTGCGCCGCCCTACGGGCCTTACGCGCAAGCACTGGCGGAAATGATCCGCACCGGCGGCCTGACTCTGCCCGAGGTGTTCGACCGCGTCCGCCTGCGGGTCAACGAGATGACCAAGGGCGCCGAGATCCCGTGGGATGCGCACAAGGTCGACGCGCCCTTCATGTTCTTCGAGCGCAAGCCGGACGCGCCGCCGCAGCAGGTCGATGCCGGGCTGCGCACCAAGCCGATCCGCGATTTCTCGGCGCAGGATGCCTACGCCGCGGCGCTGGAGCGCGACACGCTGCAGGGCTACGAGGATTACCTGCAGGCCTATCCGAACGATCCGCTGGCCAAGCGCGTGCGCGCGATCGTGGCGGCGCGGCGCGAGGCGATCACCTGGCGGCGCACCTACAACGCCGACTCGACTGATGCGTATTGGTCGTATCTGCGGCGCTATCCGCGCGGGCCGCATGCCTACGACTGCCGGCGCCGGCTCGCCTATCTGTCGGCCGCGCTGGAGCCGCCGGCGCAGTTCACGGTGCTCGACTACGACGTGCCGCCGCCGCCGCCCGACGAGATCGACTATGTCGACCGCCCGGTGCTGTATTACAGCGATCCGGTGTTCGCCTTCGCGCCGCCACCGCCGCCGCCGGTGTTCTTCCTGCCGCCGCCGCCGCCGGACTTCGTCGTGCTGCCGCCACCGCCGCCGCCGATCGGCCTGTACGTGCTGCCGACGCCGATGTTCGTGGCGATGCCGGCCTATGTCGCCGCACCGGCCTATGTCGTGCCGCCGCAGAACAACATCGTGTTCAACAACATCCACAACACCACGGTCATCAACACGGTCATCAACAATCCCAACCCGACGCCGGCGCAGCTCCATGCGGCCGGGGTGACGGCGGCGATGGGCGGCGCGCCGGTGACGGCGGCACCGCGACTGCCGGCCGCGGCGATGCAGCGCGCCAATCTGCCGGGCGCTCCGCAAGGCGCGACGCCCGCGCAGGGCGCGGCGATGGGAGCTCCGCGCGCCGCACCGAACGCTGCCGCGGCGCCGAACGCTGCTGCCACTCCGAATGCTGCCGCCGCTCCGAATGCGATGGGCGCGCCGGGCACGCCGGGTGCGCATACCCTGCCGGGCGCGAAAAATGGACCGCCGCTGCCGCAGTCGGCGACCGCACCGGCCAATGCCATGCAGCATGGCGCTGTGCCGCCGGGAGCCGCACAACCCGGCGCCGCGCAACCTGGCGCAAAGCCGAATGCGGTGGTGCCGGGCAAGCCGGCGACTGCCATGGCGCCTGCCAATGCGCAGCCTGCTCCTCCGGCCAAGCCCGGTGCCGCGCCGGCGACAAACGCGCCCGCCTCACCCGCGGCCGCCGGCAAGCCAGGTGCGCAACCGCTTCCGCATGCGGCGACCGCGCCGACCGCAAACGTGAAGCCCTCGGCGGCGCCGTCGCCGGCGAACAGCGCGATGTCGACACGGCCGACGCCGGCGGCGCACCCGGCACCCGCGCGCGCCGCAGTGTCGCCGGCGCCGGTCTCCCGGCCCGCGCCGGCGCATGCGGCAGCTCCGCCGGTCCATGCCGCAGCTCCGCCCGTGCGGGCTGCGGCTCCCCCGCCGCGGCCGGTTGCCCCGCCACCTCGTGCTGCGGCTTTGCCGCCGCGTCCGGCGCCGGCACCGGCTCCGCGCGCCGCGCCGCCGCCTCGGCCGGCGATGCAGGTGCAACATGCAGCGCCGCCACCGCGGATGGCGGCGCCGCCAAGGCCCGCGGCCGCGCCACGGGCAGCGCCGGCATGTCCTCCCGGCAAGTGCAAACATTGAGGGAAGCAAGGGAGCCGGTCGAGTTCTTCACCGGCTCCTTGACGTCGGGTGCGTTCCGGCGGCGGTCTAGCGCTTGGCCGCGAGGTCGGCGATCGCCTTCATCACGGCGTTGCGGATGCCGGGATCGTAGAGGATGTGGCCGGCGCCATCGATGATGCGGACCTCGCTGCCCGGCCAGCGCGCGGCGAGCGCGTGCGATGTTGCGGGCGGGCACAACAGATCGTAGCGGCCCTGCACCAGGATGCCGGGAATGCCGGCGAGCTTGCCGGCCTCACTCATCAATTGATGCGGCCGCATGAAGCAATCGTTGGCGAAGTAGTGCGCCTCCATGAACGGCGTCGAGGGCAGGGCGCCTGAGGCCTTGAGATCGAGCCGCGTCTGCTTCGGCGTGTGCTCCGACAACGCGCGTTCGGTGTCGTGCCAGGCGCGCGCGGCCGGCGCATGCACGGCGGCGTCGGGATCGAGGATGCGGCGATAATAGGCCGCAAGCGGTGCTGCGCGCTCGCTCTCGGGCAGGAAGTTGAGGAAGTCCTCGTGGAGGGCGGGATAGAAGCGCGGCAGGGCGCGCAGGAAAACGTCGTCCAGCTCCTCGGCTGTGCCGAGAAACGTCGCGCGCAGTGCGAGCCCGCTGACCCGCTCGGGATGGGCCTGCGCATAGGCCAGCGCCAGCGTCGCGCCCCAAGAGCCGCCGACCACCATCCAGCGCGCGAAGCCGAAGCGCTCGCGGATCTTCTCCATGTCCGCGATCAGGTGCTGCGTCGCGTTGTTGTCGCGGCTGCCCTTCGGCCGGCTGCGGCCGCAGCCGCGCTGGTCGAACAGCACGGCGTGAAAGCGCTCGGGATCGAACAGCCGGCGATGATCGGGCTGGCAGCCGCTACCGGGGCCGCCATGCAGATAGACCGCGGGAATGCCACCCTCGCGCCCGACGCTCTCGACATGGAGATCGTGGCCATCGCCGACGTCGAGCCATTCCGACGTCAGCGGCGCAAAGGGATCGGCACGCCTCGCGGCCTTGCCGACGTCGGCGTCAGGCGCCATTGCGCTTGTCCTGGGATTCGTTCCGGGGGGCGTCCGTCTCCAACGTGCCGCCGGCGAAGTTACGATACAGGAAGCGGTTCTGCGTGCCGGCGGATTCCTGCTCGGCCTGCTTGAAGATCTCCTCGTGTCGCGGCGACAGCGCGCAGGCCGGGTCCGTGTTGCCGGCATCGCCGGTCAGCGCAAAGGCCTGGCAGCGGCAGCCGCCGTAATCGATCTCGCGGAATTCGCAACTCTTGCACGGCTCCGGCATCCAGCCGGTGCCGCGATAGCGGTTGAAGGCCTCCGAGTTCTGCCAGATCCAGGCGATCGAATGATTCGAGCGCACCGATTCGAATTCAAGCCCGGTGATGCTTTCGGCGGCGTGGCACGGCAGCACCTTGCCGGCCGGCGAGATGTTGAAGAACTGGCGGCCCCAGCCGCCCATGCATTTCTTCGGCCGCAGCGCGTAGTAATCCGGCACCACATAGTCGATCGCAAGCGTGCCCTTCAGGCGCATTTGGGCTTCCTCGACGATGCGGCTGGTCTCCTCGATCTGCTCGATCGTCGGCATCAGCGCGGCACGGTTCTTCAGCGCCCAGCCGTAATACTGCACGTTGGCGACCTCGAGCCGGTCGGCGTCGAGGTCGACCGCCATCTGGATGATGTCGGTCAGCTGATGCAGGTTCTGCCGGTGCATCACCGCATTCACCGTGAGCGGCAATTCGAGCTCGCGCGTCCATTTGGCGACCTCGAGCTTCTTCTTGTGCGCGTCCTTCAGCCCGGCCACGCGGTCGGCGACGTTGGGCTCGTTGCCCTGAAAACTGATCTGCACATGGCTGAGGCCGGCGTCGGCCAGCGCCGAAAGCTTGTCCCTGGTCAACAGCACGGCCGAGGTGATCAGGTTGGAATAGAGCCCGACATCGGTCGCGTGCTGCACCAGCTCGACGATGTCCTTGCGCGCGGTCGGCTCGCCGCCGGAGAAATGGATCTGCAGCACGCCGAGCTCGGCAAGCTCGCTCAGCACCTTCTTCCATTCGTCCGTGGTGAGCTCGGTCGAGCCGCGGTCGAGCTCGACCGGGTTCGAGCAGTAGGGGCATTGCAGCGGGCAGCGGTGGGTGATCTCGAGCAGCACCGCAAGGGGAATGCCGTAGGTCTCGGCCGCCGAGCGGCGGCTCTCCAGCACGGCGAGCCCATCGCTTGGGGCTGCGCTCGGGCCCGGCGCTGTCGTCTTGTTGTCGGCGAGCGTGTCACTCATGCTGTGCTCTCGCGCGCTTCGGTGAGAAAACCCTTGTCGGCCAGATCCTGCAGCATCGCGATCACATCGGTTGCGATCGCCTCGCGTGGGGCGGCGTATTTTTCGGCGAGCTGGTCCACCATCTCGGCGACACTGCGCATGCCGTCACACAGCTGCAGCACCTCGACCGCGATGTCGTCCGGCGCCAGCACGCGCTCCGGCGCCAGGATCACCCAGACCTGCCGCGTCTCGTCGAATTTCAGCTTGGTATGGCGCGGCAGTTTCGGCCGGCTGGTCTCGCTGACGCTGATGTTGCGGCTGGTCATGATCTAAGTCTCTTTGTCTGAGCATGATCTTTCGGAAAACCGGCTCCCACTTTTCCGGATCATGCTCTAACCTGTCTTCGGCACGAACGCGCCGGGCGGAATCTGGCCGTCGACATACGCATGATACAGCGCGTCGAGCTGCACCCACAGCACGTTGGTCTTGAAGATCAGCGCGTTGCAGACCGCTTCGCGCTCCGCCGGCGTCTTGGCGTGCTGCTTGACATAATCAAGCGCGAAGCCGGCGTCGCGCGGCGCCTGGGTGAGGCGGCGGCTGAAATAGCTCATGATGTCGGGGTTGACGAAGTCGTAGTGCTTCAGCATCCCCGAGATGCGCTCCTCGTGCAGGTTCGGCGCGAACAATTCGGTGAGCGAGGAGGCGATCGCCTCCAGCGGGGTGCGGTCGCGGCAGAAATGCACATAGGCTTCGACGGCAAAGCGCGTCGCCGGCAAGATGCCTTCGGTGGACTCCACGTAAGCCGTGTCGAGGCCGAGGCCTTCGGTCAGCTTCAGCC
Source organism: Bradyrhizobium sp. KZN70725 (assembly GCF_055264925.1). Taxonomy (NCBI): domain Bacteria; kingdom Pseudomonadati; phylum Pseudomonadota; class Alphaproteobacteria; order Hyphomicrobiales; family Nitrobacteraceae; genus Bradyrhizobium; species Bradyrhizobium sp. KZN70725. The sequence continues at coordinate 52,144 of NZ_JBUYWT010000008.1, read as the reverse complement.
AGCGCTCGATGCCGCCTTCATTGCCGAGATCGCCGTCATGATCCTCGATGCGGTGGCGCCATTCGATCCTTGTGTTGCGGTCGCGGAAGCGCGAGATCACCATCGCGTCCTTCAGCGGGATCGTGCTCTGGTAGTAATAGCGGTTCAGCGCCCAGGCCTGGACCTGGCCCTTGTTGAGCTTGCCGCCGTGCAGCAGGCGGTGGAACGGGTGCAGGCTGTGATACCGCGTGGCACCGATCGTGCGCAGCGTCGCCTCCATCTCCTCGGCACTGTCGAGCGTGATGCCCTTGCCGATCGAGAGCGCGGTCATTCCGGTGGTAGGCACGACATTCACAGCACGATCTCCGTTCCGTCGGAGGGAATCTGCCAGCCCGCCTGTTCGGCCGCCTTGCGTTCGGCCGAGGTCCCAAGCAGCGCCGGGTTGGAGTTGTTGATATGCAAAAACACTTTTCGTCCGATGTCGAGCCCGGCGAGGCTTTCGATCGCACCCTGATCGCCGGACATCGCGATATGGCCCATGCCCTGGCCGGTCTTGTTGCCAAGGCCCGCCGCGATCAGTTCGTCGTCGCGCCACACCGTGCCGTCGAAAAACACCAGCGGGGCGCCCTTGAGCCGTGATTTCAGGTCGTCAGTCACCCGTGCGCAGGCGGCCAGGAAATAGAAATATTTGCCGCTGCGCCTGTCCGCAATACGCAGGCCGAGCGTATCACCGACGCCGTCGGCGCCCGCCGGATGCGCCTTGCCCTCGAGATACCACGCGCCCTTGCCGGGAACCTCGAACGGCAGCACCTCAAGCCCGGACGGCGATCCGTCGGGCAGGGCCGGTTCGAAGGCCTGATCGACCGCGATCGGCCGGCGGTCGACGTTCTTGTCGCTGAGCACGTTGAAGATGCTGTTCGAACGCAGGATCGCAAGCACCCGCTCATGCGCGTAGATCGTGAACGGCGAACCCTCGCGCATCGACAATAGCCCGGCGACCGCGTCGATCTCGCCATTGGTGAGGATGACGCCCGCGATCGGGCTATGGCGCAGTGCGCCGTGCTTCGGATGCAGCTGCGGCGTGGCAATCAACTGCTGGCGCAGATCCGGGGATGCATTGACCAGGAACCAGTGCACGCCATCGCCGCTGACCGCGATCGAGGCTTGCGTGCTCTGCAGCTCGGGATGGTCGCTTCGCGCCGTCCTGCAGACGGCACAGCCGCAGTTCCACTGCGGAACGCCGCCACCCGCCGCGGCACCCAGGACGACGACACGAAGCATGATCCGTCCCCTGGAGAAGCTTGGCCCTGGAGAAGTTTGTTGGACCCAGAAACGTTACGAGGTGGACCCCGGATTTGAAACACACTCCCTTGCTCGGGAGCGCGTTACGCCCGGATGTCCACCTGCGCTAAAACGCTAAACGTGTATGTGGCGCTGCCGCTTACTTGCGGGTTGCGCACATATACATGTTGATTTCCATGCCGACCGACACTTCGACGATCTTCGGTGCTTTCCAGGCCATTTGGCTCTCCTTGTTGCAACCGGACGAACTTTCCGCCCTGCAGAGTAAACTACTGTGGTTGGAAAAGTTCGCCAGTTAAATTTTCTGTAAGGTGCCGCCTCGAAGGGCATGCTGCACTGCGGCAAGCAAATCTTACCCACTCACAAATTTGTGCGCGCGTTTCCCGTCAAAAGCCCGTGGCATCAGACCTTTTTCCTGTTGTTCGCCACACGGTGAATGGTGATGTTGGAATAAGTAAACAGCAGCCCGCGGTCCTCCGAAGGTCCCGGTGGCGATCCGTGCTTCCCCGCGACGGGAGGCGACTAACCGAGCCGAGTTCAGCCGATGCCACGCTATTTCTTCAACACCCGTATCGGCGACGAGCTGATCTCCGATCCCGACGGCGAAATCCTGCGGGACCCCGATCGTGCGTGGGAAATGGCGCGCGCGATGATTCGCGAACTGCTCAAAACCGAGGGCGCCGATGGCGCGCTGCTCAGCGCCGTGATCGAGGTGACCGACGACGAGGGCGAGGTCGTGCTGGAGTTTCCATTCACGGAGGCGATCCTCGATCGCCCGGACCGCTCGATGACAAGGCACTGACGCTGGCCCCGCGCGGCCACAACCATGCGTTGGCCGATGTCCGGCATGCTTCCGATTGCAATTGTCCGGACAAATTCGCAAGACTATGAACGGAAAGCCGAACGGCGCCGGGCGACGTCAATGGCGCAATCAACAACGGCTTCCACCCAGGGGAGATCTTCATGAAAAAACACTCGTTCGCACCGCGCAGCTTGCTGCTCGCGGGGGTCATGCTCGGGGCGTTCACGCTCTCTGCTGCGGCGCAACAGCCGGCCGCGCCGGCGGCAGGTGCCGCCCCTGCCGCCCAGCCGCTGCCGCCTGGCTCGCCCTTGATCGGGCGTCCCGACAATGAAGCCGCCGCCAAGCTCGCGCCGGTGGCGCCGCCGCCGCTGCCGTCCGCACCCGACAAGCTGCCGCTCGCCAAGCTCAAGGTGCCGGCCGGCTTCAATGTCGAGGTCTATGCGGCCGGCATGGCCAATGCGCGCTCGCTGGCGCTCGGCGACAAGGGCACGGTGTTCGTCGGCAGCCGCCTCGTCGACAAGGTCTATGCGATCGTCAACAAGGACGGCAAGCGCTCGGTCAAGGTGATCGCCTCCGGTCTCTATCGTCCGAACGGCGTCGCCTTCAAGGACGGCACGCTCTACATCGCCGAACTCTCGAAGGTCTCCAAGATCGACAAGATCGAGGACAATCTGGATAACCCCCCGAATCCCACCGTCATCTACGACAAGCTGCCGAAGGACGAGGCGCATGGCTGGAAGTTCATCGCCGTCGGTCCCGACAACAAGCTTTATGTTCCGGTCGGACAGCCCGGCAACAACGTGCTGCATGATGCCGACCACGGCCAGATCCGCCGCATGAATCTCGATGGCTCCGGCGCCGAGGTCTACGCGCTCGGCGTGCGCAACACGGTCGGCTTCGACTGGAATCCCGAGAACAAGCAGATGTACTTCACCGACAACGGCCGCGATTGGCTGTCGGAGACGGTGCCGGAAGACGAGCTCAACCGCATCACCAAGGCGGGCGAGGATTTCGGCGCGCCGTACTGCTACCAGGGCAACATCATCGACCAGGAGCTCGGCTGGGGCAAGACCTGCAAGGACTACACCGCGCCGGTCGGCCTGATGGGCCCGCATACCGCGTCGCTCGGCATGCGCTTCTACACCGGCAGCATGTTCCCGAAGACCTACAAGAACGTGATCTTCGTCGCGCGTCACGGCTCCTGGAACAAGTCGCAGAAGCAGGGTGGTGACGTGGTCGCCGTCAGGCTGAACAAGGACGGCACCGTGAAGTCGATGGAGCCGTTCCTGACCGGCTTCCTCGAAGACAACAAGTATGCCGGCCGCCCGGTCGACGTGATGCTGCTGAAGGATGGCTCGCTGCTGGTCTCCGACGACTGGAACGGCGCGGTCTATCGCGTCAGCTACGGCAAGCCGAAGGTCGCCAATCAGTAACAACCACCAACGTCATTCCGGGCTGGTGCGACAGCACCAGACCCGGAATCTCGAGATTCCGGGTTCGCCCTTCGGGCGCCCCGGAATGACACTGAAAGTCAGGAGCAGCCGATGCGTAAGTTCATGATCCCTGTGCTCCTGGTTGCATCCGCTCTTTCCGCAAATGCCGAGACCATCCAGGAGCGCGCCGCGGCGTGCTTTGCCTGCCATGGCGAGCATGGCACGTCGGAGACCGAGAACACGCCGTCGCTTGGCGGCCAGACGGCGCCCTATGCGCTGATCCAGCTCTTCATGTTCCGCGAGAAGCTGCGGGTGTTCGACCCGATGAACGAGATGGCGAAGCCGCTGACCGACGATGATTTGCGCAGCTTCTCGGACTTCATCGCGACCTTGCCGAAGCCCACGCCGCCCGCTGATGCCGGCGATCCGGCGCGGATGGCGCGGGGCCAGGCGCTGGCGCAGCAGAACCGCTGCAACAGCTGCCACAACACCGATTTCTCCGGCAAGGAGAATGTCCCGCGCATCGCCAACCAGCGCGAGGACTACCTCGCCAAGACGCTGGCCGAATACAAGGACAACAGCCGCCATGGCTATGACGCCACCATGGCCGACGTGATGCAGACGGTCACCAAGGAGCAGATCGGCGACCTTGCCTATTACATCGCGCATGTCCGCTGAAACATCAGGCGGCGGACCGCTGGCCATGTTCTCCGCGCGGCGCTAAAACGCAGCGTCACACGGAGTTGCACATGCAGGATATTTGGCGTCTGTCGGCGGCCGAGCTCGCCAGCCTCATCAGATCGAAGAAGGTCTCGGCGAAGGAGGCAGCGGAGGCGGGGCTCGCCCGGCTCGACGCGGTCAACCCGAAGCTCAACGCGGTGGTCGATCACCGGCCGGACGACGTGCTGGCGCAGGCGGCCAAGATCGATGCGGCCATTGCGCGCGGCGAGGCGGTCGGGCCGCTCGCCGGCGTGCCGGTCACCATCAAGGTCAATGTCGACCAAGAGGGCTACGCCACCACCAATGGGCTGAAGGCACAGCGCGACGTCATCGCCAGGGTCGACAATCCGGTGGTCGCCAATCTGCGCAAGGCCGGCGCGGTGCTGCTCGGCCGCACCAATTGTCCGGCGGTCTCCTATCGCTGGTTCACCACCAACCTCATTCACGGCGACACCAAGAACCCGCGCGATCCCGGCATCACCCCGGGCGGCTCGTCCGGCGGCGCGGGTTCGGCGGTCGCGGCCGGCATCGGCCACATCGCGCACGGCACCGATATCGCCGGCTCGGTGCGCTATCCGGCCTACGCCTGCGGCGTGCACGGCCTGCGGCCAAGCATGGGCCGCATCCCGGCCTTCAATTCGGCTTTGCCGGAGCGGCCGATCGGCCCGCAGATCAGCGCGGTGTCGGGCCCGCTGGCGCGCACCATCAACGATCTGCGCATCTCGCTCGCGGCGATGTCGGCGCCGGACTATCGCGACCCCTGGTATGCGCCGGTGCCGCTCGAAGGCCCACCGCGCGAGAAGCGCGTTGCGATGTGCCTCAATCCCGACGGTCTTAATCCGGTGCCGGAAGTGGTCGCCGCGGTGGCCGATGCCGGCAAGCGCTTGCAGAAGGCCGGCTGGATCGTCGAGGAAATTGCAAACACGCCGTCCTTGCGCGAGGCGGCCGAGATCCAGACCCGGCTCTGGCTCGGCGACGGCTATGAGGCCCAGCTCGCATTCGCCGAGCGCGAGGGCGATCCCGGCGCACTGGCCTGCCTGCGCGGCGTCCGCGCCCGGGTGCATCCGTTCGACCTGTCGCAGGCGCTGACCCGCCGCGCGACCCTGACGCGCGAATGGTTCGCCTTCTTCGAGAAATATCCGGTGCTGCTGATGCCGGTGTCCGGCGAGCTACCGTTCCCCGACCATCTCGACCGCAAGGACGAGGCGTCGTTCGCGCGGGTGTGGCACGCGCAGCTGCCGCAGATTGCGATCCCGTTCATGGGGCTTCCCGGGCTCGTGGTCTCCACCGGTCTCGTCGGACGGATCCCGGTCGGCGTGCAACTGGTGGCCGGACGCCACCGCGAGGATCTCTGCCTTGCCGCTGGTGAGGCGGTCGAGGCCGGCGGCACGCCGTCGTCGCCGATCGATCCGGTCAGCTGAGATGGCGACGGTTTACGATTTCACCGCCAAGTCGCTCGCCGGCGACGACGTACCGCTGCAGCGGTTCGAGGGCCAGGTGCTGCTGATCGTGAACACGGCGAGCGCCTGCGGGTTCACGCCGCAATACAAGGGCCTGCAGGAGCTGCACGCCGGCCTGTCGCCGCGCGGCTTCGCCGTGCTCGGCTTCCCCTGCAACCAGTTCGGCGCGCAGGAGCCGGGCGATGCGAAGCAGATCGCCGCGTTCTGCGAGACCAACTACGCCGTCACGTTTCCGATGTTCGCCAAGATCGACGTCAATGGCTCAGGCGCGCATCCATTGTACGAACACCTGAAACGTGAGAAGTCGGGCCTGCTCGGGCCCGCGATCAAATGGAACTTCACCAAGTTCCTGGTCGATCGCGCCGGCAAGGTCGTGGCGCGGCATGCGCCGACCGCCCGGCCCGAAGGATTGAGGAAGGACATCGAGGCGCTGCTATGAGCGACGACAACGACACCAACGACCAATTCCCCGACCGCCTCTCGGTCGATCCGAACAGCCCGTACTACAACGCGGAGATTCTCGCCCGCGATGTCGGCATCCGCTTCAAAGGCGCCGAGAAGACCAATGTCGAGGAGTACTGCATCAGCGAAGGCTGGGTCCGCGTCACCGCCGGCAATGCCAAGGACCGTTACGGCAATCCGCTGACCATCAAGGTGCACGGGCCGGTCGAGCCGTATTTCCGGGACAAGACGTAGCAACCGTCATTCCGGGATGGTCCGAAGGACCAGACCCGGAATCTCGAGATTCTCGGTGCGCAACTGCGCACCTGAGGGTTCGATGCTTCGCATCGCCCCGGAATGACGTGCCTAACAAATTGCGAAAGCAGCGCCATGTCCGTCCGCATCGTCGACGTCCGCGAAATCACAAAACCGATCTCCTCGCCGATCCGCAACGCCTATATCGACTTCACAAAGATGACCTCGAGCCTGGTGGCCGTGGTCACTGACGTGGTGCGCGACGGCAAGCGGGTGGTCGGCTACGGCTTCAATTCCAACGGCCGCTACGGGCAGGGCGGTCTGATCCGCGAGCGCTTCGCGCCGCGCCTCAAGGAAGCCGATCCGAAATCGCTGCTCGATGCCGATGGCGGCAATCTCGATCCGGACAAGGTCTGGTCGACGCTGATGTCGAACGAGAAGCCGGGCGGCCATGGCGAGCGCTCGGTCGCGGTCGGCACCATCGACATGGCGGTGTGGGACGCGGTGGCGAAGATCGCGGGCAAGCCGCTGTTCCGTCTGCTCGCCGAGCGCCACGGCCGCACCGCCAATCCGCGCGTATTCGTCTACGCAGCCGGCGGCTACTACTATCCTGGCAAGGACCTCGGCGCGCTGCGCAAGGAGATGCGTGGCTATCTCGACCGCGGCTACAACGTCGTGAAGATGAAGATCGGCGGCGCGTCGCTTGGCGAGGACCGCGAGCGCATCGAGGCGGTGCTGAAGGAGATTGGCAGCGCGGCGCAGCTTGCGGTCGACGCCAACGGCCGCTTCGATCTGGAGACCGCGATCGCCTACGCCAAGATGCTGCGCGAGTATCCGCTGTTCTGGTACGAGGAGGCCGGCGACCCGCTCGACTACGCGCTGCAGGCCGCGCTGGCCGAGTTCTATCCGGGGGCGATGGCGACCGGCGAGAACCTGTTCAGCCACCAGGATGCGCGGAACCTGATCCGCTACGGCGGCATGCGGCCGGACCGCGACTGGCTGCAATTCGATTGCGCGCTGTCCTACGGGCTCTGCGAGTATCAGCGCACGCTCGAGGTGCTGAAGACCCACGGCTGGTCGCCGAGCCGCTGCATCCCGCATGGCGGCCACCAGATGTCGCTCAACATCGCGGCCGGCCTCGGCCTCGGCGGCAATGAGAGCTACCCCGACCTGTTCCAGCCCTATGGCGGGTTCCCGGACGGCGTGCGCGTCGAGGGTGGCCACATCGTGATGCCCGACCTTCCCGGCATCGGCTTCGAGGGCAAATCCGATCTCTACAAGGAGATGAAGGCGCTGGCGGACTAAGTCCGGCCAGCGGGTGCCGATCCGCCGGGGGCGCGGGGTGGGCCCGAGCTTGCTCGCAAAATTATGTGAGCGATGCTCAAGAATTGTTGAACGTTGCTCATTTCTGGATATACTCATGAGAACGGGGCGCCTTTGTCCCGGATGATCGGGAGCAGGTGCAAAAACCGGCCGTGAGGATAGCCGCATGCCATATTCAGCCAAGGATCTCCGGGACGCCGCAAATGCCGGGGTGATCAGCCCGGCCGATCTGGAACGGTTGCTCGCTTTCCTGGCGAGCAGCGCCGGGCAGGGTTCGGCGGGCGATGCAAGTCCCGCCGCCAAATTCGATGCCGCGCATGTGCTCTGGTACGCCGGCGCGCTCATTGTGATCGGTGCCATGGGCCTGTTCTCGACCCTGGCCTTCACCCAGATGGGCGGCCGCGCGCTCACGGCCTGCGCGATCGCCTATGCGGTCGGGTTCAGCGTGGCGGGTCACCACCTCTGGCACGCCAAGAATCTGCGGGTTCCCGGCGGCCTGCTGATCGCGATCGCGGTCTCGATGGCGCCGCTCGCGGTCTACGGCATCCAGGACGAGCTTGGCTGGTGGGGCAAGTTCGGCAAGCCGGGAACCGTGCAGGACTTCTACGTCTGGGTGAAGGGCAGCTGGATCTTCATGGAGATCGCGACCGTCGCCGCCGGCATCGTCGCGCTGCGCTACTACCGCTTCGCCTTCATCGTCGCGATCATCTCGGTCGCGCTGTGGTTCATGTCGATGGACCTGGCGCCGTGGTTCAGCGGCATGGCTCACGCCGATTTCGAGATGCGCCGCAGGGTGTCGATCTGGTTCGGGCTTGCCGTGCTCGCGGTCGCCTGGATCGTGGACTATCGCAGCCGCAACGGCGACTTTGCGTTCTGGCTGCATCTGTTCGGCCTGATGGCGTTCTGGTGCGGAATTAGCGCGTCCGAAGGCTCAACCGAATTGAGCAAGGCGGTGTATTGCCTGCTCAATGTCGGCCTGATCGTGATTGCCGTGATTTTGATGCGGCGCGCCTATGCGGTGTTCGGCGCGTTCGGCATCTGCCTCTATCTCGGCCATCTCGCCGACGTCGTCTTCAAGGACTCGCTGTGGTTTCCGTTCTCGCTGTCGCTGATCGGCATTGCCGTGATCGCCGCAGGCCTGCTCTACCATCGCAACGAGCGTGCGATCACTGGCTGGATCGATGCGCATCTGCCGGCGGGGTTGCGGCCGCGGTCCGCAACCGCATGACCGCGACGTCCTGATCGTTTTAGAATCGCTACAATCTGGAATTGCTACAAGAAGTGCGGCGCGCAAGCGCCGCTCTTCGTTTCCAGGCGCAAATCCGGAAGCCGACAGAAACCATTCGCATCCTTGACTTTTCCAACCCTGCGCTCGCCGCGAGGTGTATCCGCGTCCATTCGTCGCGATTTTATTCCGTCGTCACGCAAAAATTTTCTCGCGCCCGTCGTCTGGACGCACAGCGCCGCACCTCTCTAGAGGACGGCGCATCGCCTTCAACGAAGGCGAGAGTTGCTTGGGGACGACGTCATGACATCAAGAACACAAGCCCATCGTCGCACTGTCTTGCTTGCGCTGCTCACGGCGAGCTATCTCGCGCTGAGCGTTCCGCTCGCAACGTCTGCCGCACAGGCGCAATCGGCGCCGTCGCAGGCCGGCGCCTCGTCGCTGCCGCCGGTGACCGTCACCGCGCCGGCCACGCAACGTCGCCGCAACGCACCATCGACATCGCGTAACACCGCCGCAGCACGAGGCCGCCGCACCCAGACGGCACGGCGGATCGCGCCCGCGGCGGCGGCAAAACCGTTCGCGGAATCGCAGGACGCCCGCACCGGCACATCGGGCTATTTCGCCAACAGCACGTCGGTTGCGACCAGGACCAACACCGCCATCGTCAACATCCCGCAATCGCTCAACGTGATCACGCGGGAGCAGATCCGCGACCAGAACTATCAGGGCCTCACCGACGTCACCCGCTATGTCCCCGGCGTTGCCGTGCATCAGGGCGAGGGCAATCGCGACGAACTCGTGATCCGCGGCGTCGATTCCAGCGCCAACTTCTTCGTCAACGGCTTTCGTGACGACGTGCAGTATTTCCGCGACATGTACAACGCCCAGAGCATCGAGGTGCTGAAGGGGCCGAGCGCGCTGACCTTCGGCCGCGGCGCCGGCGGCGGCCTGCTCAACCGCACCCTCAAGGAAGCCGACGGCAACCGCGTCTACGAGGCGACGGCGCAGACCGGCTCGTGGGGCGATCGCCGCGTCAGCCTCGATGCCGGACAGGCGATCAACGACAACGTCGCAGCAAGGCTCAACGTGTTCTACGAGGGTGCCGACGCCTTCCGCGATTTCAATCATCTGGAGCGCTACGGCATCAATCCGACGGTGACGCTGAAGCCCGACGACAACACCAAAATCAAACTGAGCTACGAGTACTTTCACGACGAGCGCACCGCCGATCGCGGCAATCCCTCGCAGGGTCTGCCGGGCGGCGCGACCCGCTTCAACCCGACCACGCCGTTCGCGCCGAACGGCGACTTCTCGACCTTCTTCGGCAGCCCAAGCCTGAACACTGCGCAGGCGACGGTGCAGACCGGCATGGCGATCATTGAGCACGATTTCGAGAACGGGCTGACGGTGCGCAACGGCACCATCGCCGCCGACTACCAGAAATTCTATCAGAACGTCTATCCAACGGGCGGTCCGCTCGCCGGCGCGGTCAATCCTGCCGACACCGCGGTCAATCTCGGCGCCTATCAGCACACGACGAATCGCGACAATGTCTTCAACCAGACCGATTTCACCTACAAGGCCTGGACCGGGCCGCTGTTCCACACCGTCGGCTTCGGCACCGAGTTCGGCCGGCAGACCGGCGTCGATATCCGCAACACCGGCGTGTTCCCGAACGGCACCAACACCATCGTGCAGAACCCGTTCGCGCCGACCTATTTCGGCCCGGTGACGTTTCTTCACCACTTCACCGGCACCAACAGCGACGGAGTCACCACGCCCGATTCGAACAGCCGCTATGCGCTGAACATTCAGTCCGGCTATCTCAGGGACACCATCGAGATTTCGCGCGCGGTGCAGATCATCGCCGGCGCCCGGTTCGATCGCTACGACATGTCGGCCACCGACATGAACACCAACATCAATCGCAATCGCGTCGATAATCTGGTGTCGCCGCAGGGCGCCCTGATCATCAAACCGATCGATTCGATGTCGGTCTATACCGCCTACAGCGTCTCCTTCCTGCCGGCCTCGGGCGACCAGTTCAGCGCGCTGAACGACGGCACCCTGATCCTGCAGCCGCAGCGCTTCGAGAATGTCGAGCTCGGCATGAAGTGGAACATCAATCCGAAGCTGCTGTTCTCGACCGCAGTCTACAATCTGAACCGCACCAACCAGCCGATCGCCGACGGCAACAATCCCGGCTTCTTCTTCCCCTCCGGCAGCACGCTCACGCGAGGCGTCGAGGCGAGCCTGACCGGCTATGTCACCGCGCAATGGCAGTCGTCGCTGGCCTATGCCTACACTGACGCGAAGATCACCGGCGCCACCTCGGCGACCGTCGTGCCCGGCAACCGCGTCCAGCTGGTGCCGTACAATCAGTTTGCCTGGTGGAACAAGTATCAGTTCACGCCGATGTGGGCGGCTGCGCTCGGCGTGATCTATTTCGGCGATTCCTTCGCCTCGTCCGACGATACGGTGCGGCTGCCGGGCTTCGTGCGCTTCGATGCGGCGATCTACGCCAAGATCGACGAGACCTGGAGCGCCCAGCTCAACGTCGAGAACATTTTTGACAAGGGCTATTGGGCGTCGGCTGACGGCAACAACAATATCTCGGCGGGACAGGGCCGCACGGTAAGGCTGATGGCGCGGGCGAGGTTTTAGCTTTCACCGTCATGCCCGAGCTTGTCCCGGGCATCCACGTCTTTGCCGCGGTCTACAAGAAAGACGTGGATCGCCGGGACAAGCCCGGCCATGACAACGGTAGAGAGGTGTGCTCGCAATGACGTGGAGAGGGGTTGGCCTGTCACCCCAACCGCATGTCCAGCAGCCGCCGGCCTTCGCCCTTCAACAGCTTCTTCACCGCGCTCGAGGCGATCACCTCGCCATTGTTGGCGTAGGCTTCGTGGTTCTTCTCGATGTCGTCGAGGCGGTAGAGGTAGTTGACCATGATGCCGGCGGATTCGCGCAGGCCCTTGGGCGAGAGATCGCCGAGCCAGTTGATCCGCTCCAAGCGTGCGCCGTTGCCGAGATGGAAGCGCGCGACCGAATCGATCAGTCGTCCCTTCGGCGTGCGCGCCTTCAGGAAATAGTAGGCGGCAAGCGGCTCCAGCACGGCGCGCAGCTGGGTCGCGAGCTCGGCGTTCTCGAACCAGTCGGGCTTGCCGAGGCTTTCCAGCAGCTGGCGGTCCTCCTCGGTGAGCGGCACGTCGTCGGCCTGCTTGACCCACTGCATGAAGCCCGGCACCGGCGATAGCGTCACGAAGTTGTCGAGCTTCGGCAATTCGCGGCGCAGCTCCTCGACCACCTGCTTGATCAGGAAGCTGCCGAAGGAGATGCCGCCAAGGCCGCGCTGGGTGTTGGAGATTGAATAGAACACCGCGGTGCGGGCGCGCTCGACCGGCACCGGCTCGCGCTCTTCGGCCAGCAGCGGCGCGATTGCGCCCGGGATGGCTTCGGTGAGCGCGACCTCGACGAAGATCAGCGGCTCGTCGGCCAGCGCCGGATGGAAGAAGGCGTAACAGCGGCGATCGATCGGATCGATGCGGCGGCGCAGATCGTCCCAATCGCGGATCTCGTGTACGGCCTCATAACGGATGATCTTCTCCAGAATATTGGCCGGAGACGACCAGTCTATCCTGCGCAGCACGAGGAATCCCCTGTTGAACCAGGACGAGAGCAGATGCACCACGTCGCGATCGAGCGCGGCAAGGTCCTTGTTGCCCTTCATCAATGAAAGCAGATCCGAGCGGATCGACACCAGTTCGCCGGTGCCGCCCGGCGCGCGATTGAGCCGGCGGATCAATTCCTGGCGGCGCGGCTCGGAGGCGAAATGCAGGTCGCTGGCGTCATCGCCATTGGCCTTGGCGCGCCAGCTTTCGATCGCCTGCGCCAGCTTGGCGTGATCGGGGCCAAAATCGCGGGCCAGCGTCTGGAAGAACGACAGCCGCCCGGCGGCATCGAGATGATGGTAGCGGTCGAGCACTTCGCGCGCCATCGCGGTGCCGGAGGCTTCGCCGCGGCCGGATAACAGCGCCTCGCACAATTCCAGCAGTTCGGAAGCATCCTGCTTGTCGTTGGCCGGGCTGGCGCGGCCGAGCAGGACGCGGCCGCGTTCGGAAATCGTCGAGAGCAGATCGGAGAAGAAGGCATTGGCCATGAGCAGGTCGTATCCAGCAGGTCGTATCCAATGAAGCCGGACCTTACACGGGATTTAAGGTCGGGAGCACAGCAATCAAGCGCATGGATCGTACGGAAATATGTCGCAGCGCGACAGCGGTATAATTCGTCGTCGCTGCGCCCGGTGACAAACCCGGTTCACGTTTTCTCGCACGTTTTCTCCGCGAACGCGGTCGGTGTCTTGCCGGTTACCTGGCGGAACGCGTGGGAAAATGCCGGTACGCTGGCATAGCCGAGGTCGGAGGCGACCTGCTTGACCGAAACGTTCGCGCTGCTCGACAGGCGCTCGATCGCGGCCGCGATGCGGGCGCGCTGGCACCAGCTCTTGAACGAGAGCTGCGTTTCCGCCGAGAACAGCCGCGACAGCGTCCGCGCCGAGGTGCCGACGGTGCGCGCCAGCGCATCGATGTCGTGGTCCTGCGTCGGATCGGCCAGCACGAGGTCGGCGGCGCGGCGGCAGCGCGGCTCCTGCGGCAACGGGATGAAGGTCGCGGAGTCCTCGGCCTGATGCAGCTCCAGCATCACGAGGCGGATCAACAGATCGGTGCGCTCGCGTCCGCATGAGGCGTCGAACAGCGCGAGGATCGCCTGGTGCACCAGCGGCGACACCCGCACCACGAATTCGTGGTCGAGGCTGTCACTGCGCTTTTCGCGCGCGAGCCAGGCCTGGTCGAAATACAGCGTGCGCATCTCGATGTCGGCAAGCACGTCGATCGCGTGCGGGAGCAGGGCAGGGACCCACACCGCGCGGTCCGGCGGCACCAGCCAGCGCCCCTTCGGCGTCGTCACCTGCATGGTGCCGCTGGCGGCATAGACCAGCTGTGCCTCGCGGTGCATGTGCGGGTCGAGCCGGACGCCCTTGCGGTAGCTGCGCGCCACCAGATGCACGCCGTCCCCGGTGACGCGCCGGTCCTGGTGGAGGGCTCTTATTGGCGGCTCAGCGATAGTCATTGGCGACATCCCGTCAGGACAAGCACCTATAACCTATTTTCGAGCAATTGAAGAATCGCGTGAGAGACGTGCCGATGAACAGTCCAAGCAACAGTCCCAGCCGGGTGATCACCTTCGTCAACGCCGCCCATTTCATCGATCACTACGCGATGCTGATTTTCGCCGCCGCCGTCATCATCATGGGTCCGGCGCTCGGCATGGCCTATTCGGAACTCCTGCCTTATGCGACCCCGGGCTTCATCGCCTTCGGCGCCGGCTCGCTGGTCACGGGCTGGCTCGGCGACCGCTGGAGCCGCCGCCACATGATGGTGATCTTCTTCGTCGGCATCGGCCTGTCGATGATCTCGGTCGGCTTCGTGCAGACACCGCTGCAGCTCGGCGCCGCACTGCTGGCGATCGGCGTCTTCGCCTCGATCTATCATCCGGTCGGCACCGCGATGATCGTGTCCTATGCCGAGAAGCTCGGCGCCCAGATGGGGATCAACGGCGTCTGGGGCAATCTCGGCGTCGCCTCGTCGGCGCTGGTGACCGGCGTGATCGGCCAGTATCTCGGCTGGCGCTGGGCCTTCATCGTGCCCGGCACGGTCACCGTGCTGATCGGCATCGCCTTTGCGATGACGGTGGTGCATGAGGACCGCAAGGGCTCCAGGCAGGCCGCAGCGCAGGTGCGGGTCGCCAAGGAGGACATGTGGCGGGTGGTGCTGTCGCTGCTGATCGTGGTGATCGCGATCTCCACCACCTTCAACGCGGTGACGGTGGCGCTGCCGAAGCTGTTCGCCGAACGGCTCGCCGACCTGACCAAGAGCCCGGCGCTGCTCGGCGTGATCGCGGCCGGGGTCTATGTGTTCGGCGCGATGACGCAGTACACCATCGGCAAGCTGCTCGACAGATATTCGCTGAAGACGGTGGCGCTGCCGCTGTCGTTCCTGCTGGCGCCGTTCCTTTATCTGGCGGCGAGCCTAAACAACCTGCCGCTGATCGTGGTCTCGATCGGCATCGTGATGGGCGCGTTCGGTCAGGTCACGGTGAACGATGCCATGGTCGGCAAGTACACCACCGAGGAATGGCGCTCGCGCGCCTATGCGGTGCGCTATTTCGTCGGCTTCACCGCGGCCGGCGCTTCCGTCGGCCTGGTCGCCTGGCTGTACGACCAGGGCGGCTTCTCGATGATGCTGCGCGCGTTCGCGGCGCTGTGCCTGCTGGCGATTGCGGCCGCGATCATCCTGCCGCGCGAGATCCGCACCCCGGCCGCGCAGGCGGGCTGACGCAGGCGTTTTGCCGCCCATTTAACGTTGCGACGAGGCGTGCCCGACCGGCGGGCCTCGACCGACGGCGGATAACCGTGACATGGTCACGCTTCGCGAACTTTGTTCCGACCCGCAGGTGTGGTAGGTTGAAACGGGCCTCGGGGACGAAGGCGCCGGTTGCGCCTTGAACACGTCTTTGCGGAGCAGCCGGAGCGCTATGGGAGAAATTCGCGACTTCAAGTCAGGCCGGTCACAGCCCGACAATACCCAGCCTCCCGGCGATTCAATGCCGCGGCGCCTCGCGGCGATCGTAGCGGGCGATATCGCCGGCTACAGCCGGTTGATGCAGCTCGATGAGGAAGGCACGCATACGCGCGTCAAGCGGACCCTGCGCGATCTGATCGAGCCCACGATTGCCGAGCACCACGGCAAGCTGGTCAAGACCACCGGCGACGGCTTTATCGCGATGTTCGACAGTCCGGTCGAGGCCGTCCGTTGCAGCATCGTGATCCAGCAGAACATGATCGGCCGCAACGCGGCGATCGCGAGAGATCACTGGATCGAGTACCGGATCGGCGTCAACCTCGGCGACGTCATCATCGAGCCCGACGATATCTATGGCGACGGCGTCAACGTGGCCTCGCGTCTGGAAGGGATCGCGGCGCCGGGTGACGTCTTCATCTCCGGCGGCATCTACGAGCAGATCAAGCACAAGATGGTCTGCGGATACGAATCGCTCGGCGACCGCAAGGTCAAGAACATCACCGATCCGGTCCGGGTTTATCGTGTGCTGCCGGATGCAGCCGCGTACCAACGGACGCGCAGGCGCCGTGAGTCCGTCCTGCTCACGCTGCTCGGATTGGCGGTCGCGATCATCGCCGGCGGCGTGCTGTGGTATCTGCTCGCCCAACCGCGCGGCAAGCCGGCCGACGTGGCACAGGCGCCTCCGGCACCGACGGCATCGCCTGCCGTCCAGCCGCCGGCACCAAGCCCGGCTCCGACCCAAACCGCAAGTCCGGCCCCGGCGGCACCGACACAGCAAGCGTCGCCTCAGCCCGCGCCCTCGGCGAGCCCTACCCCGGAGCTGCCGGAGCCCGAACTGGTCTCACTTCAAGCCGGCAGCTTCTCGATGGGAAGCAATGACGATCCTTCCGAGCGGCCGATCCGCCGGGTGACGGTCAAGCCCTTTGCCATGGGCAAGTATCCGGTCACGGTCCGCGAATGGAACGCCTGCGCGGCGGCCAAGGCCTGTGGCTTCACGGCCAGCGGCAAGGACGACGCTCCGGTCACCAATGTCAGCTGGAGCGATGCGAAGCAATATGTGACGTGGCTCGCCGAGCGTACCAAGAAGCCCTACCGGCTGCCGAGCGAAGCCGAGTGGGAATATGCGGCGCGCGGCGGAACGCAATCGAAGTACTGGTGGGGCGACCAGGTGCAATCGGGCCACGCCGGGTGCAAGGATTGCGGCGGCGACAGTGCGGCTGAGCAGCCGGTCAAGGTCGGCAGCTACAAGCCGAATCCGTTCGGCCTCTACGACATGGGCGGCGGGGTCGATCAATGGGTCGAGGATTGCTGGCACAGGAATTACCAGGGCGCGCCGACCGACGGTGCGGTCTGGTCCGGCGGCGACTGCGCCTCGCATGTCATCCGCTCCGGCTCGTGGAAGAATGACGCACGCTATGTGCGCCCGGCCAATCGCGATAATTACGACACCAATGTTCGTTATCCGACCCACGGTTTGCGGGTCGCGCTGTCTCCCTGAGCGATCATCCCTGATCGCCAGGCTTCATGGAGGGGCTATGAAAAGTGCAGGCTTGATCATGCTCGCCGCGGCACTGACGCTGTTCGCGGCTCCGGCCGACGCTCAGAACAAGCCGGCCGGCAAGGACACCAAGCTGTATTTCATCTGGCCGCGCGACGGCGCCAAGCTCAAGAGCCCGTTCTGGTGCCGCTTTGGGCTGCGCAACATGGGCGTCACCCATGCCGGCGACGACTACCCGAACAGCGGCCATCACCATCTTCTGATCGACGTGAATGAGCCGTTGAATCCGAATGAGCCGATTCCGTCGGACAAGTCTCATCTGCATTTCGGTGCCGGCCAGACCGAGACGCAACTCGATCTGGCGCCCGGCAAGCACACCTTGCAGCTGGTGCTGGGTGACGCCAAGCACTATCCATTCAGCCCGCCGGTCGTCTCCGAAAAAATCACCATCCGGGTCAGATAGGCCGATACGGATAGCTCCCTTGCGGGAACCGGCGCTTGCACAAGGCCGCGCCGTGCGGTTTGTTGCGCGCCTGCCGGACAGCAAGATTCGGCGTGGAGGAAGTCTGATGTCGCCTCGACTGCTGCGTCTGGCCGGCCTCGTTCTGGGAGTGATTGTCATGGCCACATCAGCGGATGCCGACGCCTTGAAGGATCAGATCGCGCCGACCGGAAAGCTCCGGGTCGCGATCGCGATCAGCCCGGCCGGCGGTGCGTTCTGGTCGACCAAGACCGAGAGCGGCTATGCGGGCGTTCCCGTCGATCTCGGCCGCGAGATGGCGGCGCAACTCGGCATCCCCGTCGAATATGTCGTGCACCAGAATTCCGGCCAGATCACCGACGCGGCGGCCAAGAACACCTGGGACATCACCTTCCTGCCCAAGGATCCCGAGCGTGAGACCAAGATGACGTTCGGGCCGATCTACGAGGTTGCCGACGCTACCTATATCGTCAAGCCCGGCTCGACGATCACGAATTTCGCCACGCTCGACCAGGACGGCGTCAAGGTCGCCGCCGTCAATGCCACCACCACGATGCGCGGCGCGATCGCCCATCTCAAGCACGCCAAGGTGACGGGCTATCAGACCTACGACGAGATCTTCAATCTGCTGAAGAGCGGCGAGATCGACGCCTTCGCATTGTCGCGCGATCAGCTCAACGCGATGGCGAAGAAGATTCCGGGCACGCGCGTGCTGGACGAGACCTTCAAGCAGACCGTCACCGCGGTCGCGGTACCGCTCAACCATCCGCTCGCCGCGGCCTTCGCCACCAGGTTCATGACGGAGGCGATCGCCAACGGCACGCTCCGCAAGGCCTACGACAACAACGGGCTGAAGGGCGCGCCGGTCCGCATCGAGGTGAAGTGAAGTAGCGGTGCGTATCGACTCGTTCACCGTCATCCCCGCGCAAAGGCGAAGCCTTTGCGCGGGAATGACGGTGATGGAGGGGCGCGCATCCTCTGGGCGACATCTGGGCATGCTGCATAATTCCGCGCCATCGCGCCGTGCGGTTCCTGCGCCACCAGCCTAACTCATTGTATTGACGGGGATTTAAAGCCAATCGCCAGCGTCGCCGCTTGGCACATCCATTGCTTTTGATTGCACCAGTCAATGACGACTGCCGACCTCCGGATTGCCAAGGCCAGTGCTGGCCGAGGCGAGGGGATCAAGGCGCCCAGCCCGGGCGTCACGAGCAATCGTTGACCCCCCATCTCCCGGACGAACGAGCATTTCAACCAACTCGCGTCGCTTCCGGCAGGCAACCGGCGCGGCCGAATTGCGCAAGGGGATTTTACGAATGGCCTATCTCGCTCCGTCCGAATTCGTCACCAAGATGGTGGATGCCGGCGAATCCAAGATCTTCATGTCGACCCGCGACACCGTGATCCGCGCCTACATGGCCGGCGCGATCCTCGCGCTGGCGGCCTGGTTCGCCGTGACGATCAACGTCAATACGGGTCAGCCGCTTGTCGGAGCATTGTTGTTTCCGGTCGGTTTCGTCATGCTCTATCTGCTGGGCTTCGATCTATTGACCGGCGTGTTCGTCCTTTCGCCGCTGGCGCTGCTCGACAAGCGTCCCGGCGTCACGCTTGGCGGCGTGCTGCGCAACTGGGCTCTCGTCTTCATGGGCAATTTCGGAGGCGCGCTCACGGTGGCGTTCATGATGGCGTTCGTGACGACGTTCGGCTTCACGCAGGAGCCCGACAAGGTCGGCATGACCATCGGCAATATCGGCGAGGGGCGAACGCTGGGCTATGCGGCGCATGGCGCGGCCGGCATGGCCACGCTGTTCATCCGCGGCATGCTCTGCAACTGGATGGTTTCGACCGGCGTCGTCGGGGCGATGATCTCCACCACGGTGCCCGGGAAGGTGATCGCGATGTGGATGCCGATCCTGGTGTTCTTCTACATGGTGTTCGAGCATTCGGTGGTGAACATGTTCCTGTTCCCGTCGGGACTGATGCTGCATGCGAAGTTCTCGATCATGGACTACCTGATCTGGAACGAGATCCCGACCGTGCTCGGCAATCTCGCCGGCGGCCTCGCCTTCACCGGGCTCACGCTCTACACCACGCATGTGAAGACGGCGCCGAAGCGCCAGCGCCTCGCGGCTTGATCCTCGACGACTTATGGGGCTCTCCTGTCACGGAGGTCCCCATTGGCTTTGGGACGGTCGATGCCGCGCGCGCTGACAATATCGGTCGGGCAATTCTCTGATCAGGGCCGCAAGGACGCCAATCAGGACTTCCACGGCGCCTTGATCCCCGGCGAGCCGCTGCTCGGCCTGAAGGGCATCGCGGTGGTGCTCGCCGACGGCATCTCCTCGAGCAGCGTCGGCCGCATCGCCGCCGAATCCGCGGTCAAGAGCTTCCTGACCGACTACTACTGCACCTCGGAATCCTGGTCGGTAAAGTCTTCGGCGCAGCGCGTGCTGGAGGCGACCAATTCCTGGCTGCACGCGCAGACAAGGCGCAGCCAGAATCCCTACGACAAGGACAAGGGTTACGTCTGCACGCTGAGCGCCCTGGTCATCCGGTCGACCACGGCGCACCTGTTCCATGTCGGCGACTCCAGGATCTACCGCGTCGCCGGCAACAGCCTCGAACAACTGACCATCGACCACCGCGTCGTGATCTCCTCGCAGCAGAGCTATCTTGGCCGCGCGCTCGGCGTGAACCCGCAGCTCGAGATCGACTACCAGGCGCTCCCGCTAGAGCGCGGCGACATCTTCCTGCTGGTAACCGACGGGATCTACGAGCATGTCCCGGCGCGGCAGCTCGCGAAGACGATCAAGGACTGTGCCGCCGATCTCGATGTCACGGCGAAATCGATCGTCGAGCAGGCCTATGAGAACGGCAGCCCGGACAATCTCACCGTGCAGATCGTCCGGATCGACGAATTGCCCGACGGCGATGCCGGCGAGGTGTTCGGCCAGCCGACCGAACTGCCGCTGCCGCCGCTGCTCGACGCACGGATGCTGTTCGACGGCTATCGCATCGTGCGCGAGCTCCACGCATCGCACCGCAGTCACATCTATCTCGCGGTCGACGAGGACAGCGCCACCACGGTCACGATCAAGATCCCCTCGATCGACCTGCGCGACGATCCGGCCTATCTGAAGCGTTTCATGATGGAAGAATGGGTCGCCCGGCGGATCGACAGCCCGCATGTGCTGAAGCCGTTTTTGCCGCAGCGCAAGCGCAATTTCCTTTACGTCACGATGGAATATATCGACGGTCAGACCCTGACGCAGTGGATCACGGACAATCCAGCGCCGTCGCTGGAGACGGTACGCGGCATCACCGAGCAAATTGCAAAAGGGCTGCGCGCCTTCCACCGCAAGGAGATGCTGCACCAGGACGTCAGGCCCGACAACATCATGATCGACAGGACTGGCACGGTGAAGATCATCGATTTCGGCTCGACGCGGATCCGGGCGTCGGCGAGGCGGCGCCGGCGGGCGTCGAGGACATTCTGGGCACCCAGCAATACACCGCGCCGGAATATTTCCTCGGTGAGGGCGGCACCGCGCGCTCCGACCTGTTCTCGCTCGGCGTCGTCACTTACCAGATGCTGACGGGACGCTTGCCCTATGGCGCGCAGATCGCGCGGGCCCGGACACGATCCGACTTCAACCGGCTGGTCTATCGTCCGGCCGCGCATCGCGGGCGCGAGATACCGGGCTGGGTCGACGGCGCGCTGGAGCGCGCCGTGCATGCCAACCCGCTCAAGCGCTATGAGAGCTTTTCGGAGTTCCTGTTCGACCTGCGCAATCCCAACGCAAAATATCTGACGACGTCATCGACCCCGCTGATCGAGCGCAACCCGGTGCTGTTCTGGAAGTCGACCACGCTGCTGCTGGCGCTGGTCGTGGTGCTGCTGCTCGCCTACGGCGCGCATCATTGGCGGTAGTGTATCTAGTCGCCATCTAGTCCCGTCACCCTGAGGAGCGCGCACTTGCGCGCGTCTCGAAGGGTCGACGGCCACCAGCCGGGCCGTGCATCCTTCGAGACGCCCGCAAGTGCGGGCTCCTCAGGATGACGGGGAGGGAGTAGAACGGGGAGAGAGTCGGACGCCGCTAATGCGTCCCACCCGCCGTAATCGGATCGAGGCCGCTCTTCACCAGCGCGTCGCGCGCGTCCGGCGAGGCGAGGAAGCTGATCAGCGCCTTGCCGGCCTCACGCTCCTTTGCAGCCGTCGCGATCCCGGCGGAAAATACCGTGATCTTCTGCAACGGCTCCGGCAATGGGCCGACGATGTCGATGCCGGCGACCGGCTTCAGCTCGGAGATCTGCTGCAGGCCGATCTCGGCCTCGCCTTTGGCCACGATCTCGCCGACCGGCGTCGCCGGGATCATCCGCGCCTTGTCCTTCATCTGATCGGCGATGCCGAGCTTTGCGAACATCTCGGTCGAGACATAGACGCCGCTGGCGCTGTCGGAATAGGCGACAGACTTCGCCGCCAGCAGCGCCTGCTTGACGGTGTCGGCCGAGCCGATGTCCGGTTTTGGCGCGCCGGCCTTCACCGCGATGCCGATCGGCGACTTCACGAGATCGACGCGGCTGTCGGCCAGCACTTTGCCCTGCTTGATGAGATCGCCGAGCGCATAGCCGACCATGATCAGCACGTCGGCCGGCTCGCCGCGCTCCAGCCGCACCGGAATGGCGTTCGTCGTGGTGCCCATCGACGGCCCGAAGGCGGTCACCACCTTGTGCCCGGTCTTGCGCTCGAACTCCGGCACCAGCGCCTTGTAGGCCGCCGTCAGTCCGCCCGAGATCATGACATGGACTTCGGCGGCGGATACGGCTGAGGTGAAGGCGAGGGCGCCGATGACGGCGAGCGTGAGGGCACGGAAGGCAGTGGGCGCGCGCATGGAGTTTCTCCCTGGACGATTCTTGGGAAGCGGGTCGTCGTGGCCGGGAGACTATAGCGCGAGTCGATGCGTGGCTAGCCGCCACCCGTCATTGCGAGGAGCGTAGCGACGAAGCAATCCACCTTTCCGCCCATGTGGAACGATGGATTGCTTCGCTTCGCTCGCAATGACGGGGAAAGATCGTTGCCGATCCGTCACGAATTCACGTGCACGAAATCGCGCAGCAGCGGGTAGATCTCGTTGTTCCAGCGCTTGCCGGAAAACACGCCGTAATGGCCGACGCCGGCCTGCATGTGATGCACCTTGCGATAGGTGCGGACTCCGGTGCAGAGGTCCTGCGCGGCGAGCGTCTGGCCGATCGAGCAGATGTCGTCCTTCTCGCCTTCCACCGTCATCAACCCCATGCGCCGGATCGACGCCGGATTCACCGGGCGGCCGCGATGCATCAGCATGCCCTGCGGCAACAGATGCTCCTGGAACACGTCGCGCACCGTCTCGATGTAGAACTCCGCCGGGAGGTCCATGACCGCGAAATATTCGTCGTAGAAGGTCTTGATCACCTCGGCCTTGGCGGTCTCGCCCTTGGCGAGATGGTGGGCCAGATCGATATGCTGCTTGATGTGGCGTTCCAGGTTCATCGACACGAACGCCGTGAGCTGCACGAAGCCGGGATAGACCTGGCGCAACGCGCCCTTGCACTGCATCGGCACGTAGTTGATCAGATTGTCCTCGAACCATTTGATCGGCTTGCTCTTGGCGAATTCGTTCACCTTGGTCGGCTGGATCCTTGTGTCGATCGGCCCGGCCATCAGGGTCAGCGAGGCCGGCCGCGCCGGATGATTGTCTTCCGACATGATCGCGGCGGCGGCGAGCGCCGACACCGAGGGCTGGCAGATCGCCACCATATGCGCGCGCGGGCCGAGCTGGCCGAGGAAGTCGATCAGATGGTCGGTGTAGTCCTCGAGCCCGAAGCGGCCCTCGCTGCGCGGGATGTCGCGCGGATTGTGCCAGTCGGTGATGTAGACGTCGTGGTCCTGCAGCAGCGTCTTCACGGTGCCGCGCAGCAGCGTGGCGAAATGCCCGGACATCGGCGCCACCAGCAATAGCCGCGGCTGCTCCGGGCCGTCGACCTTCCTGAAATGCAGCAGCGAGCCGAACGGCGTGGCATAGGCAACCTCCTCGGTCACCTGCAATTCCCTGTTGCCGACGGTCACGCTGCCGATGCCATAAGGGGGCCGCGCGTAGGTCAGGCTGGAGCGGGAGATCAGCTCGAGCGCGGCCGCGAGCCGGCCATACATCCGGTCAGCGGCGCCCTGCGGCACCAGATTGAGGTATTTCAGCGCCGCTGCAGCCCCGGTCCGCCATGGCGCCGTGAGGTCCATGTGGTTCTGATAGGCTTGGTACATCATTGACATCATACGCATCCACCCGTGGCCTGGCTCGCCATGCAATATCGACGCCAGAGGCGGGCCGGCCGCCCGGCAAATTGGCACGTGGCTTGCTGCAAAAGCTGATGGGCGGCGGCTGAACCGGCGCGATATCCGGGAGCTGAGGACGCGTTCAGGCGTGAGGGACAGATATGGCGAAAGCGACACTCACCATCAGCAGCAAGAATTACTCCTCCTGGTCGCTGCGCGGCTGGCTGCTGGCGAAATTCGCCGGGCTCGACTTCGAGGAGGTGGTCACCGCGCCCGACGACCCGTCGGCCCGCGCCGAGCTGCTGCTGCTGTCGTCCTCGATCCTGGTGCCCTGCCTGCGCCACGACGGCGCGACGGTCTGGGATACGCTCGCGATCGGCGAGTATCTCAACGAGATCATGCCGCATGCAGGGCTGTTGCCGGAAGACCGGATCCAGCGCGCGCATTGCCGCTCGATCTCGGGCGAAATCCATTCCGGCTTTACCACGCTGCGCTCTTCGCTGCCGGTCAATCTCAAGGGCCATTTCCCCGGCTTCAAGATCTGGTCGCGGGCGCAAGCCGACATCGATCGCGTCTGCACCATCTGGCGCGACTGCCTCGGCGCATCGGGCGGGCCGTTCCTGTTCGGCGAACGCCGCACCATGGCGGACGCGATGTATGCGCCGGTCGTGACCCGCTTCATGACCTATGACGTCAAGCTCGAGCCTGCGCTTGCGGTGTATGCCAGCACCATCATGACGATGCCCGAGATGCAGGAATGGATCGAGGCCGCGAAGGCGGAGCCGGCCGACGTCGAGGAGCTCGAGGTCGAATATTAGGCAGCGCCCGGCCCGGCCTGCCTGCATCGGCGGCTCAAGCACGAGGCAAGCCTTGCTCAATAGACGTGCCGCCGGCGTCGGGCACCGGCATGCGCGCCGGACCCGCGCGACAGCCACTGAGGCGCAAATTCGTGCCTCGCTCCAAATGCTTCTGCGGCGATATCAGCGCATGGCGAGACGGTTCGCCGCAGCCTAACCCGGCTGGCAAGGATTTCGCATGGCAATGACCGAGCTGTGACCGCGACGATGCGACGCTGCCGAAAATTTGGACGCTGAGCCGCGCCGCGATCTCGCGAACACGAGAACCGTGGAGGCTTGAAATGAACCAGCACGCCGTCGTCAGCAAATTCTCCCACGTCAAACCCGGTGACACCGAGTTCAAGGGCGGAGGTCTGCGCGACTTCTTCCTGTATCGCGATCTCGGCATCGCCGATGCCACCAGCGGGCAGGTGATCTGCCACCTGGTCAAGGCCAATCCCGATATGCCGCCGGAGCAGGGCACCGGCTGGCACAAGCATCTGTGCGATTTTCAGATCGTCATCATGACCAAGGGCTGGGCGCGCTTCATGTACGAGGACAAGGAGACGCTGGTCGAGGCCGGCGACGTCATCCATCAGCGTCCCGGCATCACCCACTATTTGTTCGATTACTCGAAGGACATGGAATATCTCGAGATCGTCAGCCCAGCCGATTTCAAGACTGTGGATGTGCCGCCGGCGACCGAAGCGGTGCCGCCGATCACGCCGTGGAAATGATCGCCCGGGCGGACAGAGAGGAGGGATCGCGATGTCGTCTGCGGAAGAGTTAACCTTTGTTATCGGCCGCTGGCTGCGGCCGATCGTCATGCTTCTGTATGTGGTGCGCAGCCTCGGGCTGATGGCCACATCTAGCCGTGAACAACGCAGTACGTTGCTCGATCAGTGATTCGGACGCGGTTCGTTCCACCCGCGTTCCAAATCTTAAGACACGGTGCGCGCGCGTCGCGTTTTGAAACAGCGCGCACCGATGTCGGCCTCAGGCCACGCCTGCCTGCTTCTCGCGCGGCATCCGCCATGCGATGACGTTGGCTTCCAGCGCGCCGCCGGTGTTGTCATTGCGCCACTGGCCGTTGACGAAGCGGCAGGCGAACGGCAGCTGATACGTTCCGCTATGATCCTCACAAAGTACTTCCACGCGCTGTTCCGGCGCCGGTTCGCCATTGCCGTCGAATTGCGCCATCCGTTTTTCGCGCGTTGCCATGCGATCTGTCTCCACTGCCCAAGGTCGAGCCAAAAGGGATCGAACCAAACAAGTTCCGAAGGCCCCCGTCCCCACGAGTAGTCCCGTAATGGGTGAAGCACACCGCTTGAATGCGGTTTCAGTGTGGTATGTCTGCCTCGCTTTCAGCGTCGCGAGCACAAAACTGTGAATGACGCATTTGCCTGGAGACGCCGATGACCGCTCGTTTTGTTCTCGCCTTGCTGGCACCGCTCGCACTCGGCGTCGCCGGAACCGCGCATGCGCAGGACGTTCCCGGCATCGAGATCTGCACCGTCGAGAAAACCATGGAGCGGCGCACGAGCTGTTTGCAGAGCAATGTCGATTTCCTGCAGAAGACGATCAACAAGCTCACATCGGATCATCAACAGAAGCTCGATGCCGCCAACCGGCAGATCGTGAGCTTGCAGAGTTCGGTCGCGAACTTGCAGAAGCTCATCACCGATCTGCAAACAGCGCAGGTCAAGCTGACCGAGGACCTGAAGAAGAAGGCCGACGCGCCGCCGGCGAAGGACGCCGCGCCCGCCGCGAAGGACGGGACGAAGTAGGAAATCGTCATTGCGCGCCACCCGGTCGGCGCGAAGCGCCGCCGGATGACAGGCTCCGCGAAGCAATCCATCCCACCGCGCGTGCGGAACGATGGATTGCTTCGTCGCTTCAGCGCAAAATTGCTTTGCAATTTTGTCGCGAGCTCCTCGCAACGACAGGACGCGCGTCTCGGCTCACGCCACCCGATACTGCTCCATCACGTCGCGATCCGGCTCGTAGCCGAGGCCGGGGCCCTGCGGCACGGCGACATGGCCGTTGGCGTCGACGTCGATGCGATCGCCCCACAGGCAGGCCGGACGCTTCATGAAGAACACCTCGATCAGCCCCGCGTCGCGGATCGCCATCAGATGCAGCGTGGCGAGGAAGCCCGGCCCGAAATAGGGCGAGTGCGGAATCACCTGGACGCCGAACTCGTCGGCGAGGACGGCCACCCTCAGAAATTCGGTGATGCCGCCGACCTTGATCACGGAGGGCTGCGCGTGACTGACCGCGCCTGCGGTCATCATCTGGCGGAATTGATGCACGGTGCAGGCGTTCTCGCCGGCCGCGATATCGAGCCGGCCTTCTCTGCGCACCTCGGCGAGCGTCGCAAAATCCTCCGGCGGCCAGACCGGCTCCTCCAGGAACAGCGGCGCGGCCTGCTTGCAGTCGCGCGCGAACTGGATCGCCGCGGGTCCGTCCAGCGGGCAGTTCATGTCGACCATCAGCGGCACGTCAGGGCCGATCGCCTCGCGCGCGGCGGCGACCGCGGGCACGGTGGTCTCGTGCAGCTTGATCGCGGAATAGCCCAGCTTGATCGCCTTCTTGCATTCGGCGGCGATGTGCGCCGGATTGCCGATTCGCATCAGGCTCGCATAGGCCGGGATCGTGCTCCGCTTCGCGCCGCCGATCAGTTGATGCAGCGGCACGCCCTTCACCTTGCCGGCGAGATCCCACAGCGCGATGTCGAGCGCCGAGATCGCAAACATCGTGATGCCGTAGCGGCCGAACAGATGGAGGTTGCGCTGGATCTGCTCCATCGCGGCGGGGATACTGGCGGCGTCGGGCACCTCGAGGCCGCGGGCCTGCGGCGCGATCATCTCGGCCACCGCCGTGCAGCTCGTCTTCGGGCAGACATAGGCGAAGGCATCGCCCCAGCCGGTGAGGCCGGCATCGGTCGAAACCTCGACCAGCACCATGTCGAGCGCCGAGATCGCGGAAGCTCCCTGGCGGAAGCTCGCGGGCCCGGCGTCGTAGGGAATGCGGATATGGTGGGCGCGGACGTCGGTGATTTTCATTGTTGTTGTCCTTCCGATCGCAGGATGTGCCTGGAATTCGTGGTGGCCGGACACTTGAGCCTGAAGAACGGCGTCGCTTCGGCTGGTCTGGGTTCCGGCCATCGCAAATCTTGCTCGTAACGAGTCTTGCTTGCGACAAGTCTTGCTCGTGAATCATGTCGAAGACGTGGATGCCCGGCGCACGGCCGGGCATCACGAACCGCAAAGTTGTGGAGGAAAGCCCTCAACTGCTCTTCTCGCCGCTCATGATGGGGCCGAACCGCTCCCAGCTCTCGCCCTTGAAGCGCATCATCTGCAGCTGCTCGATCGGCGCATAGTCGTCCGGCCCGGTCTTGATCTTGGTGCCGGGCAGATAGATGCCGATCTCGAAGTTGAGGCTGGCCGCCTGCTTCATCAGGTTCTCGCGGGTGAGATTGTCGCCGCATTGCCGCAGCACCTGCTCGAGCCCCTTGGCGACACCATAGCCGAATACGGTGGCGGCGTCGTCGAGGTCGCCTTCGGGATACCACTTGGTCATGAAGGCGCGCCACTCGGTCATCGCCGGATCGTTCTTCCACTCGGTATCCTTGGGGTCCTTGAGATACGCCGTGGACAGCACGCCCTGGCTCGCTTCATAGCCGGCCGGCTTCATCACGCCGCCGATCGAGCCGGAGACGTTGGTCAGGAACTGCACCGGATGCCAGTCGAGCTCGGCGGCTTTCTTGATCGCCTGCGCCGCGAACTTCGGCGTTGCAATGTTGACGAAGATGTCAGGGTTGGCGCCCTTGATCTGCACGATCTGCGAATCCACCGTCGGTGACGAAGTCTCGTAGGAGGATTCGACGACGATCAGCTTCTTGGCCTGGTCGCCGAGCCCGTCGTGCAGGCCGATCAGATAGTCCTTGCCGAAATCGTCGTTCTGATAGAGCACGCCGATGGTCTTGCCCGGATAGTTCTGCAGAATGTACTTGGCATAGATGCGCGCTTCGACCTGGTAGCTCGGCTGCCAGCCCATGGTCCACGGGAAGTTCTTCGGATCATTCCACTTGGCCGCGCCGGTGGACACGAACAACTGCGGCACCTTCTTGGCGTTCATGTATTTCTGGATCGCGGTATTGCCCGGCGTGCCCAGCGGATTGAAGATCAGGAGCACCTCGTCGCTCTCGACCAGCTTGCGGGCCTGCTCGACCATCTTCGGCGGCGAGTAGGCGTCATCGTAGGAGATGAAGTTGACCTTGCGGCCGTTGATGCCGCCTTCGCTGTTGAGTTTGTTGAAATAGGCGGCTTCGGTCTTGCCGATCGTGGCGTAGGCGGACGCCGGACCGGAATAGGGCATGATGTTGCCGACCTTGATCTCGGTGTCGGTTGCGCCCGGATCGTATTTCTTCTGCGCGTTGGCGGCGCTGGCGACGGCGATCGTCAAAAGCCCCGCAAGCGCCGCTGATTTGACGCAGTTGGCATAGCTCAAGCGTTGGTGGTGCATCATTGTCCTCCCTGACATGCTGGCCGCGGCTCTTGCAGTCTTGATTATCGGGCAGCTTGATGAGCCGTCGGATCGATGCGTTGGCGAGTATGCACGATTGCAACATTGTTGCCAGCGACGGCTTTGCGGGTAAATTTCCGTGGAGCGGAACCGCGGTTTCGCCGTCGGGCAGCAAGGACTGTCAAATGCCGCGCGCGGCCGCCGTGCATGATGCCCGAGCTTTGCAGGAAAGCCGTCATCCATGAATCCAGCCCAGAAGGCGCTCTGGTATATCGAAAGCCATCTCGGCGCGCCGCTGACACTCGACGAGATTGCCGCCGTAGCCGGCGTCTCGCGCTTCCATCTGGTACGGGCGTTCGCGGAGGCGACCGGGTTCTCGGTGATGCGTTATGTGCGGGCCCGGCGGCTCAGCGAAGCCGCGCGCGAGCTCGCGGCCGGTGCGCCCGATATTCTCAGCCTCGCGCTGGATGCGGATTACGGCTCCCACGAAGCATTCACCCGCGCGTTTCGCGACCATTTCGGCGTCACGCCCGAGACGGTGCGCGCGACAACGTGTCTGACGACACTCAATCTCCAGGAGCCGATCACCATGATCTCGACAGCTCTCGACCACATCGATCCGCCGCGCATCGCCACCGGGAAGGCGTTCCTCGTCGCCGGCATCGGCGAGCGTTACAACCACGGCAATGGCAGCGATGCCGGCATTCCGAACCAGTGGCAGGGCTTCCACCAGCAATGCGCGCATATCCCCCGCCAGGTCGGCAACGTCGCCTATGGCGTCTGCTGCAACGGCGACGATGCCGGCAATTTCGATTACATCGCCGGCGTCGAGGTCGCCGATTTCTCCGACCTGCCGCGCGAGTTCGCGCGCGTCCGCATTCCCGAGCAGAAATACGTCGTGTTCACCCACGCCGACCACATCTCGACCATCCGCCGCACCGTCAACACGATCTGGAATCGCTGGCTGCCGCAATCCGGCATGAAGGTCGCGGACGCGCCGAACTTCGAGCGCTACGACGAGAAGTTCGATGCGAGTACCGGCAATGGCGGGCTGGAGATCTGGGTGCCGGTGAAGGAGTAGCGGGCGCCGGTGCAGCAAACCCTGCTGTCGCCCCCGCGAAAGCTGGGACCCATGACCACCGATGCTTGTTATTTGCGTGACGCTGGAATGACGAGACCCGCCTACAACTCTCGCCGCGGAGTATGGGTCCCGGCTATCGCAGGACGACACACACCGCCTCTGTTGTTCGCGAGCGCCTAGATCAATGAGAGCGCGCCAGGCAGAACGCGACGACCTCTTCCAGCGCGGTCTTCATCGGCGAGGGCGGGAACAGCGCCAGCGCGTCGACCGCCATCGCGCCGTAGTGCTGGGCGCGGCTGATGGTGTCTTCGAGGGCGCGGTGCTTGGTCATCAGTCCGATCGCGTGATCGAGGTCGGCCGATCCGATCTCGCCGCGCTCCAGCGCGCGGATCCAGAACTTGCGTTCGGTGTCATTGCCGCGGCGGAAGGCGAGCACCACCGGGAGCGTGATCTTGCCCTCGCGGAAATCGTCGCCGACATTCTTGCCGAGTTTTGCGGATTTGCCGCCATAGTCGAGCACGTCGTCGACGAGCTGGAAGGCGATGCCGAGATTCATGCCGACCGAGCGGCAGGCGGTCTGCTCGGCCTTCGGACGGTTGGCGATCACGGGGCCGACCTCGCAGGCGGCGGCGAACAGCTCCGCGGTCTTGCCGCGGATCACGGCGAGATATTCGTCCTCGGTGGTCGCGGTGTTCTTGGCGGCGGCAAGCTGCATCACCTCGCCCTCGGCGATGGTGGCGGCGGCGGCGGAGAGGATGTCGAGCGCGCGGAGCGAGCCGACCTCGACCATCATCCGGAACGCCTGGCCGAGCAGGAAGTCGCCGACCAGCACGCTGGCCTCGTTGCCCCACAGCATCCGCGCGGACAATTTGCCGCGGCGCAGCTCGCTCTCGTCGACCACGTCGTCATGCAGCAGGGTCGCGGTGTGCATGAACTCGACCGCGGCGGCGAGCTTGATATGGCCGTCGCCGGAATAGTCGGCGAGCTGGGCCATCGCCAGCGTCAGCATCGGGCGCAACCGCTTGCCCCCGGAGGAGATCAGGTGATTGGCGACCTCGGGGATCATGGTGACCTCGGAGCCGGTCCGCGAAAGGATCGTCGCGTTGACGCGCTCCATGTCGGCGGCGAGAAGTCCCACCAGCCCGTCGATCGAAGCATTGGACGGGCTTTCGAAGGGTACAATAACCGCCACGCTGGTCTCCAATTTTGCCGAATACGCACTATGCTCAGCTATAACAATAGAAACTGCGCGGTGCAGCGGCAAGGCCATCAAGTTATTGACATGTGGCGCAAGTGCCGCATTGCCGGGGCGACAGGAGAGCGTATTTTGCGGGAATTGGTACGGACCAATGACATGGTGCTGGTCTCCGCCATCGGCGCGCTGCTCGACAGCGCTAACATCCATCATCTGGTGCTGGACCAGAACATGAGCATCATCGAGGGCTCGCTCGGCGTCTTGCCGCGCCGGATCCTGGTGCATGAGGACGACAACCACGAGGCCCGCCAGCTCCTGACCGATGCCGGCCTCGGCCACGAATTGCGGGCCGATGACTAGAGCGTTTTCGAGCGAAATGGGCCCCGGTTCGCGTGAAGAAAACGCGTCAAAAAGCGAGTCTCCGGCCGCCGGGATCACCGAAGACGGATTTCTCGGTGGCCAATTGCGCCTGCGGCAACCCCGCAGCGGCCACCGCGCCGGCCATGACGCGATCCTGCTCGCCGCGGCGACGCCGGCTCGATCAGGCGACCGCGTCGTCGATCTCGGCTCCGGCGTCGGCGCGGCCGGGCTGGCCGTGGCGCGGCGGGTGAGGGGGATCAATCCCGTTCTGGTCGAAATCGACCCGGCCCTGGCCGAGCTTGCGCGGAATAATGCCGCCACCAACGCGATCATGGCGGAGGTGATCGTGCTTGATGTCGAAGCCGGCGCCGCAGCCTTCGATGATGCCGGCCTCGGGCCGGATAGCGCCGACGTCGTGCTGATGAACCCGCCGTTCAACGATCCGTCGCGGCACCGCGCCTCGCCGGACGGTGTGCGCGAGCGCGCCCATGTCGCGAGCGCGACCACGCTGGCCGGTTGGGTTCACGCGGCGCGGCGGATTCTCAAGTCGAACGGGCAGCTTGCGCTGATCTGGCGGGCCGACGGCATTGCCGAGGTGCTGGCCGCGCTGGACCGTGGTTTTGGCAGCCTCGAGATCCTGCCGGTTCACGGTGACGGGACGTCGCCGGCGATCCGAATCCTGGTGCGGGCGACCAAGGGCGGCCGGGCGCCGACGCGGCTCCATGCCGCACTGCTGCTCAATGAAGAGTCAGGCGTGCCCAATAAATGGGTGCAGGAGGTGTTGGCTGGGAAGGGGGAATTGCCGCTGGCGCGGCGCTAAAACGATCATGCTCGAACAAGAAGCCAAGGCGCGATGGCATTGCGCTTTAGCGGGCAGGCATGCTGCCCACGTCGTCAGAGGCACTAAATCACTGCGAAGCCGTTTCCGACTGGCGGTCCGGCGTGGACGTGAAGTGGATCGCCGCCAGGAGTGTACCGATCAGCAAAATCAGCAGATAGATTTTCATGAGTCCCTCTCCGCCCGCGCATTGCAGCCCCAATGACAAAATGCAAAACGCGTTCCACGGATTCCAATGACAGTGGCGTGATAAAAAGTGGTTAATTCGAGGTAACGGCATGAGTGAACAAATAAGTGATCACGCTGGACGTTCGGGACTGCTCGAACGCGTGCAGGCAGTGTTGCCGGCGCGCTTCAGGCGCGGCGCGGCCGTCGTGCCGGTGGTGCGGCTGGCAGGCGTGATCGGCGCGGTGACGCCGTTGCGGCCCGGCATGACACTCTCCGGCGTCGCCAAGATGCTGGAGCGCGCCTTTGGCACGCGGAATGCCAAGGCGGTGGCGCTGGTGATCAATTCGCCGGGCGGCTCGCCGGTGCAGTCACGGCAGATCTATCTGCGCATCCGGCAACTCGCCGCCGAGAAGAAGTTGCCGGTGCTGGTGTTCGTCGAGGACGTCGCGGCCTCCGGCGGCTACATGATCGCCTGCGCGGGCGACGAGATTTATTGCGACCCGTCCTCGATCCTCGGCTCGATCGGCGTGGTCGGCGGCAGCTTTGGCCTGGAGGGGCTGATCAAGAAGATCGGGGTCGAGCGCCGGCTGTATACGGCGGGCAGCCACAAGGCGATGCTCGATCCGTTCCTTCCCGAGAACCCCGACGACGTCGCCCGGCTGAAGGCGATCCAGCGCGAGATCCATGCGATCTTCATCGCGCTGGTGAAGCAGAGCCGCGGCAGCCGCCTCAAGGGTGCCGACGACATGCTGTTCACCGGTGAATACTGGGCCGGCGATACCGCGATCGGTCTCGGGCTCGCCGACGGCATCGGCGACATCCGCTCCACTTTGCGGGCCCGCTATGGCGACAAGGTGCTGACCCCGGTGATTGCGCCGGCCAGCGGCTTGCTGTCCGGCCTGCTCGGCCGGCGGGCGCCGGGGGCAGGGTCGCTGGCGGCGCTGGACGGGCTGGCCGCGCTGCCGGACGAGGTGATCTCGGCGCTGGAAACCCGGGCGATTTGGGCCAGATTCGGGCTGTGAACACAGGGATGTGAGCGCGCCATTTAGCCCCAAAAACCGCGATTGCGGCGCAGGCCGCCTTGCGCGAGAATGCCTGTCATTGGGGGCCTGACAGACGTGAACGACAAGGATCGACCGATGCCGCCGCTGATTGCATTCGCAGGCGTCTTGGGAAGCCTGGCCGTGGTCCGCTGGGCGTACAAGACGGCCGTCCGGATCAACCAGGAACTCGAAGAGGCGCGATTGTCCCGCGTGGCCGAGGCCACCCGCGCGGGCGAAATTAAGACCCTGCGCCGCGACCCCGTGACCGGGGCCTATCGCCCGGGCTAGGGGGCTTGGATCTCCCTCGCCCCGCGCTTGCGGGGAGAGGGCCGGGGTGAGGGGCTGTTTCCGCAGATTCGAAAGACCTACGCGGAGAGTCCCCTCACCCGAAATGCGCGCTGCGCGCGAATTTCGACCTCTCCCCGCAAGCGGGGCGAGGTGCAGAAACATCCCCCATCGCCTTGATTCCATTGGCTGCCGCCGATACGGTCCCGCGCGCCTCACACCCCCTCGCGAGATCGATTCCAACGATGGACGCCCTGCCTGACCACATGCGCCCGGAACGTTCGTTCCAGGGCTTCATCCTGGCCCTCCAGCGGTTCTGGGCCGAGCAGGGGTGCGTCATCCTGCAGCCCTACGACATGGAAATGGGCGCCGGCACCTTCCATCCCGCGACCACGCTGCGCGCGCTGGGGCCCAAGCCCTGGAACGCGGCCTATGTGCAGCCCTCGCGCCGGCCCAAGGACGGCCGCTACGGCGAAAATCCCAACCGCCTGCAGCACTACTACCAGTTCCAGGTGATCATGAAGCCGTCGCTGCCGAACCTTCAGGACCTGTACCTGAAGTCGCTGGCCGCGATCGGGATCGACGCCGCCGTCCACGACATCCGCTTCGTCGAGGACGACTGGGAAAGCCCGACCCTCGGCGCCTGGGGCCTCGGCTGGGAGTGCTGGTGCGACGGCATGGAGGTGTCGCAGTTCACCTACTTCCAGCAGGTCGCCGGCGTCGAATGCGCGCCAGTCGCGGGCGAGCTTACCTACGGACTCGAGCGGCTCGCGATGTATGTGCAGGGCGTCGACCGCGTCTACGACCTCAACTTCAACGGCCGCGAGGGCGCCGAGAAGGTGACCTATGGCGACGTCTTCCTGCAGGCCGAGCAGGAATACTCACGACACAATTTCGAGCACGCCGACACCGCGATGCTGTTCGAGCAGTTCAGGATGGCCGAGGAGGCCTGCCGCAAATATCTCGCCGCCGGCTGGCGTGAGGGTGGGAATCAAAAGGAACATCTGATGGCCTTGCCGGCCTACGACCAGTGCATCAAGGCGAGCCACGTGTTCAACCTGCTCGACGCCCGCGGGGTCATCTCGGTGACGGAGCGGCAGAGCTACATCGCCCGCGTGCGCGACCTGGCGAAGGCCTGCGGCGAGGCATGGATCCACACTGAAACGGGCAGGGCGGTCTGATGCCCGATCTTCTCCTCGAACTGTTCTCCGAAGAAATTCCCGCGCGCATGCAGGCGAAAGCGGCCGACGATCTGCGCCGCATGGTGACCGACAAGCTGGTCGCCGAAGGCCTGGTGTATGAGGGCGCCAAGGCATTCGCGACCCCGCGCCGTCTTGCGCTCACCGTGCACGGCATTCCCGCGCGCCAGCCCGATTTGAAGACCGAACGTCGCGGCCCGAAGATCGGCGCCCCTGATGCGGCGGTGCAGGGCTTTCTGAAAGCGACCGGTCTCACGTCGCTGGATGAAGCAAAGGTCCAGAAAGATGCGAAGGGCGACTTCTACATTGCGCTCATCGAAAAGCCCGGCCGTGCCGCGATCGACGTGATCGCGGAAATGCTGCCGGTGATTATCCGGACCTTCCCCTGGCCGAAATCGATGCGCTGGGGCGCGCGCTCGGCGAAATCAGGCTCGCTCACCTGGGTGCGCCCGCTGCACGCCATCACCGCGACCTTCGGTCTGGAGACCGAGGAGCCCGACATCGTCAAGTTCTCCGTCGACGGCATCGAGGCCGGGCAGACCACCTATGGCCATCGCTTCATGGCGCCGGGTGCGATCTCCGTGCGCCGCTTCGAGGATTACGAGGCCAAGCTGAAGGCCGCGAAGGTGATCCTCGATCCGCAGGCGCGCAAGGACATCATCCTCGAGGACGCCAAGGAACTGGCGTTCGCGCAGGGCCTCGAACTGGTCGAGGATCAGGTACTGGTCGACGAGGTTTCGGGCCTCGTCGAATGGCCGGTCGTGATGATGGGATCGTTCGAGGAGCAATACCTGTCGATCCCCGACGAAGTGATCCGCGCCACCATCCGCAACAACCAGAAGTGCTTCGTGGTCAGGGATCCCAAGACGGGCAAGCTGACCAACAAGTTCGTGCTGACCGCCAATATCGAGGCGCCCGACGGCGGCAAGACCATCGTCGCCGGCAATGAGCGCGTGATCCGTCCGCGGCTGTCCGACGCAAAATTCTTCTACGAGACCGATCTGAAGACCAAGCTGGAAGACCGGCTGCCGAAGTTCGAGCAGATCGTGTTCCACGAGAAGCTCGGCACCCAGGCGGAGCGCATCAAGCGGATCGAGCGGCTCGCCGCCGAGATCGCGCCGCTGGTCGGCGCCGACGTCGCGAAGACCAGGCGCGCCGCGCGCCTCGCGAAGGCCGATTTGCTGACCGAAGTGGTCGGCGAATTCCCGGAGTTGCAGGGCCTGATGGGCAAGTACTACGCGCTGGCGCAGGGCGAGGATGCGTCCGTCGCCGCCGCGAGCGAGGACCACTGGAAGCCGCAGGGGCCGACCGATCGCGTGCCGACCGATCCGGTCGGCGTCGCGGTCGCGCTGGCGGACAAGCTGGACACGCTCGCCGGATTCTGGGCGATCGATGAGAAGCCGACGGGTTCGAAGGACCCGTTCGCGCTGCGCCGGGCAGCGCTCGGTGCGATCAGGCTGATCGTCGAGAATACGCTGCGCCTGCCGATCCTGAAGACGGCCAAATCCGCGTTGCTCGGATTGTCGCTCGAGGCCGATGCCGAAACGCTGCCGAACGATCTGCTAGCCTTCTTTGCCGACCGCCTGAAGGTCCAGCTCCGCGATCAGGGCGCGCGCCACGATCTCGTCGATGCCGTGTTCTCGCTTGGTGGCCAGGACGATCTGCTGCTCGTCGTCCGGCGCGTCGAGGCGCTCGGCAAATTCCTCGACAGCGACGACGGCAAAAACCTGCTCGCTGGCACGAAACGCGCCAGCAACATTCTCGCGATCGAGGAGAAGAGGGACAAGCGGACCTTCGACGGCGCGCCTGACGCCGCGCTCTACACGCTCGACGAAGAGAAGACGCTGGCCAAGGCGATCGACCAGGTGAAGGCCGAGGCCTCCGCCGCCGTCGCCAAGGAAGACTTCGCCGGCGCGATGAGCGCGATGGCCAAGCTGCGTCCGGCGGTCGATGCGTTCTTCGACAAGGTCAAGGTCAACGACGACGATCCGAAGGTGCGCGAAAACCGCCTCAAGCTGCTCAACGAGATC
The DNA here is from genome assembly GCF_055264925.1 of Bradyrhizobium sp. KZN70725. Taxonomy (NCBI): domain Bacteria; kingdom Pseudomonadati; phylum Pseudomonadota; class Alphaproteobacteria; order Hyphomicrobiales; family Nitrobacteraceae; genus Bradyrhizobium; species Bradyrhizobium sp. KZN70725. The sequence goes on along the minus strand of NZ_JBUYWT010000008.1, from coordinate 14,709 downwards.
CGCGCTGCGACGCGCGCGGTTGCGGACTTCTCCAGGATCGAGGGCTGATCGATGGACCGCGCAACGCTCGCCGCTTACGACAAGGATGCGGCGGCGTTTGCGCAGGACTGGCACGAACAGCCGGCCCCGGTCGATCTGCACGACATCGTCACGCGGTTCTTCATCCGGGGCGGCGCGACCGCCGATATCGGCTGCGGCAGCGGCCGCGAGGTGGCTTGGCTCAATGCCAACGGCTTTCCGGCCGAAGGCTTCGACGCCTCCGGGGGCCTGCTCGCGGAAGCCTGCGCCCGCTATCCGGCGCTGCGCTTTGCCCGCGCCGAGCTGCCGGACCTGTCCGGCACCGCCTCCGGCAGCTTCGACAATGTGCTCTGCGAGACCGTGATCATGCATCTCGATCACGCGCTGATCGCGCCGTCGGTCCGTCGCATGTTCGATATCGTGAAGCCCGGCGGCATCTTCTATCTGAGCTGGCGCGTGACCAGAGGTGACGATGCGCGCGATGCGCATGGCCGGCTTTACGCGGCGTTCGATACCGCGCTGGTGCGGGCCGAGCTGGCGGCGGCCGAGTTGCTGCTCGACGCGGAGGTCGTCAGCGCATCGTCCGGCAAGGTCATTCACCGGCTGGTCGCCAGCAAGGGCGGGCGATGATGGCGCGGCTCGCGACATGCGCCTGCGGACAGCTCCGCGTCACCTGCCAGGGCGAGCCCACCACAGTAGCGCTGTGTCATTGCCTGGAGTGTCAGAAGCGAACCGGCAGCACCTATGGCGTCGCGGCGTTCTTTCCGCGCGCTGACGTCGAGCCGCAGGGCGAGGCGCGCGAATACAGCCGCATCGGCGGCAGTGGATCTGCCGTGGTGTTTCATTTCTGCCCGAATTGCGGATCGTCGGTCTATTGGGAGCCCGGTCGCGCGCCGGACCTGATCGGCGTTGCGGTCGGCGCCTTCGCGGACCCCGATTTTCCCGCACCGTCGCAATCGGTCTTCACGCAGCGCCGCCACGCCTGGGTCGTCGACAAATAGACCACCGCCGCAGCGATTTGCGTCGCGCTGGAAATATTTCGACACAATTTGCAATTTGTTAACCATGCCCTGCGAAGGTCCTGACAAAGCAACGATTTCTTAAGACATCGCCCCTCGCGCCAATGCAGGGACCGCCCGATGACCTCGATCGGCACCACGCCCAATCCCTACGCCCAATATGGTTCGGCCTATGCGCGGGCAGCAGCGACGCCGTCACTGGCGGCGACCTTGTCGGGCGACGGCACCGCCGGCGATCTGTCGGCGTCCTCGACGGCCAACGCGGCAACCAACCTCACGCTGTCGGACGCCGCCCGCGCGCAGCTCGCCAAGGCGCCGCTGCCGGATTTTGCCACCGTCACCAGCGATGCGCGGATCACGCTCGACCGGCTCTACACGGTCGCCGGCGTCAAGGCGCCGATCGTCGACGGCAAGACCACCATCGATCTCTCGACGCTGGACCGTCGCTCGCTGTTTGCGATCTCGACCAACAATGGCGGCAAGTTCACCCCGGACGAGCAGACTGTTGCGGCCACCGAGCTAAAGCAGCGCTTCGACAAGGCGTTGGAGCCGTCGCTGGCGACCACGCGCCTGACCGGCGACTACAGCATCAGCTACAAGACCGCGCTCGATTATCTCGATGGTGCGAGCGATGAGGAGAAGGCCACCGCAACCTGGGCCCGCCAGCGCGCCGCGGTGCTGAAGGGCTATCAGGCGACGCAGCAGGATCCGAACACGGCACCATCGGGAATTTCCGGCGATCCGATCGCGGCCTCGCTGGCGGGGACGGCGCCTCCCACAAAGAGCACCACGCGCGACTTCAGCAGCATTGCCAGCGACGTGCGCGCCTTCCTCGATCGGCAGAAGAGCGAGGCGGCGAAAAGCGGCAAGGAGCTGGTCTACGATCCCCGCCGCAAGACCGGACAGCTCGCCGACCTTTCCTCGCTCGACAACCGCTCGCTCTCGGCGATCTCGCTGAACCAGGACAAGAAGTTCTCCACCGAGGAGATCTTCGCGGCCAAGCAGGAACTCAATACGCGGACGCGTCTCGCCGTGCTCGACGCGCTGAAGCAGAGCCAGACCGCCGGCGATCCGCGCCAGTTCAGCCTCGGCATCCTCAAGCAATATTCCTCGATGAGCGCGGAGGAGCGCCAGGCTGCCAACTGGACGCAGGATTTCCAGGACGCCGCGATCAAGAGCTACAAGTCGACCTCGACGCTACTCTCGATCCTCAAGTCGTAACCCGGCACGGCATCAGAACGGAAGAGCCCCGCCCGGAGGGGAGGCCGGACGGGGCTTTCTGGTCCGGTCGATCCTCGCGCACATCCGCTTGCGCGGCGCCCGGACTGTCGTTCAGGCGATCGTGCTGACGTTGATCTAGTCGACCACCTGAACGATCCGTCGCGAACGCGGCTCGACCAGAACGGTCTCGCCGTTCACGACGGTGTAACGATAGGGCGTCGCGCCGAACCGCTGCGGCACGTCGTAATAGGTCACGCCGGCGTCAGGCAGCACGGTGCCGACCACGACGCGATCCGGAACCGTGTAGTTCGGTACACGCTCGCGCACGATGTATTCGCGGAATGCCGGACGCTGTTCGACCGCGATGCCTCCGTCATCATCGACGGCGACTGCCGGACCACCGCGGACGATGCCAACGGTCTGGGCCTGTGCGGCAACAGCCGGCACCGTGATCGCGGCAGCAACCGCTGCAACGGCAAGTAATCTGTTTCGCATGGCTCGCTCCATTCTTTTTCGGTGCGCGCCAGCCTTCGCCGATGCGCACGGCGAGCCAATGCATCGGCTGCGGTGATGTTCCGGAAAGCCGCCGCCATATACGCGGCAATTTGGAGCAATTTTCGTGAGTTGCGGGAACTCGTCGGCGGGACGGGCGTCTTGATGTGGGAACTTCCCTCAGCGGATAAACTGCCGCTCGATTCGCTCCTCCAAAAACCCCCGGAGAAAACTTCAATGACCATCACCGCTGGGCATCTGCCTGCTATCGTGGCTCTGATCGCAGGCGTCCTAATCCTGATCATGCCGCGGCTCCTCAACTACATCGTCGCAATCTATCTGATCTTCGTCGGGCTCGTGGGGATGGGTCTGCTGCGCTGGTTGCACCTCTAGCGGGAAAGCGGGGTTTCGCGGCTTGCGCGGAACCCCTCAAAATGGTGTAAGGCGCGCATCTTCGACCCCTCCTTCCGGATTGTTGTCTGACATGGCCAAAGCCGTCGCGAAGTCCAAGAAAACTGCTGCGAAAACTGCCGAGAAAACAGCAGCGAAATCAAAGCCCTCCGCCGCAGCCCGCAAGGCCGCCCCGGCGCGCAAGGCGCTGAAGAAGAGCGCCCCGAAGGCGGCGCCGAAAGCCGCTCCCAAATCGGCTGCAAAGCCGGCCGCAAAGCCCGCTGGGAAGGCGCCGGCGAAGGCCGTTGCGAAGAAGGCGGCCCCGGCTGCGATCAAGGCCGGCAAGTGGGTCTATACGTTCGGCGACGGCAAGGCCGAGGGCCAGGCGACCTTGCGCAATCTGCTCGGCGGCAAGGGCGCCAACCTCGCGGAAATGGCCAATCTCGGCCTGCCGGTGCCTCCCGGCTTCACCATTCCGACCTCGGTCTGCACCTATTTCTACGAGCACGACAAGACGTATCCGAAGGAATTGAAAGCACAGGTTGAGAAGGCGCTCGACTATGTCGGCAAGCTGACCGGCAAGACGTTCGGCGACGCCAAGAACCCGCTGCTGGTCTCGGTCCGCTCGGGCGCGCGCGCCTCGATGCCGGGCATGATGGACACCGTGCTCAACCTCGGCCTCAACGACCGCACCGTCGAGGCGCTGGCCGAACTCTCCGGCGACCGCCGCTTCGCCTATGACAGCTATCGCCGCTTCATCACGATGTATTCGGACGTGGTGCTCGGCTTCGAGCATCATCACTTCGAGGACATCCTCGACACCTTCAAGGACGGCCAGGGCTATTCGCTCGACACCGACCTCACCGGCGACGACTGGGTCGAGCTGGTCGGCAAGTACAAGGAGGCGGTCGCCAAGGAGACCGGCCACGACTTCCCGCAGGATCCGCACGATCAGCTGTGGGGCGCGATCGGCGCGGTGTTCTCATCCTGGATGAACGCGCGCGCGGTGACCTATCGCAAGCTGCACGACATTCCGGAATCCTGGGGCACCGCCGTCAACGTGCAGGCGATGGTGTTCGGCAACATGGGCGAGACCTCGGCCACCGGCGTCGCGTTCACCCGCAATCCCTCGACCGGCGAGAGCAAGCTCTACGGCGAGTTCCTGATCAATGCGCAGGGCGAGGACGTCGTCGCCGGCATCCGCACGCCACAGGACATCACCGAGGAGGCGCGCCAGGAATCCGGCTCCGACAAGCTGTCGATGGAAGCGGCGATGCCGGCCGCGTTCAAGGAGCTGACGCGGATCTACACGCTGCTCGAGAAGCACTACCGCGACATGCAGGACATGGAGTTCACGGTCGAGCAGGGCAAGCTGTGGATGCTGCAGACCCGCGGCGGCAAGCGCACCGCGAAGGCGGCGCTGCGCATCGCGGTCGAGCTCGCCAATGAAGGCCTGATCTCGCGCAAGGACGCGGTGACGCGGATCGATCCGGCCTCGCTCGACCAGCTGCTGCACCCGACCATCGATCCGGCCGCCAAGCGCGACGTGATCGCGACCGGCCTGCCGGCGTCGCCTGGCGCTGCCTCGGGCGAGATCGTGTTCTCGTCGGACGAAGCGGCCAAGCTGCAGGCCGACGGACGCAAGGTCATCCTGGTCCGTATCGAGACCAGCCCGGAAGACATCCACGGCATGCACGCGGCGGAAGGCATCCTCACCACCCGCGGCGGCATGACCTCGCACGCGGCGGTGGTTGCGCGCGGCATGGGCAAGCCCTGCGTCTCCGGCTGCGGCACCATCCGCGTCGATTACGGCCGCGGCACCATGAGCGTGGGCTCGCGCACCTTCAAGACCGGCGACGTCATCACCATCGATGGCTCGGTCGGCCAGGTGCTGGCCGGCCGCATGCCGATGATCGAGCCGGAACTGTCCGGCGAGTTCGGCACGCTGATGGGCTGGGCCGACGAGGTCCGCAAGCTCGGCGTTCGCGTCAACGGCGACACGCCCGATGACGCGCGCACCGCGGTGAAGTTCGGCGCCGAAGGCATCGGCCTCTGCCGCACCGAGCACATGTTCTTCGAGGAGACCCGCATCCGCACCGTGCGCGAGATGATCCTCTCCGAGGACGAGCAGTCGCGCCGCGCCGCGCTGTCGAAGCTGTTGCCGATGCAGCGCGCCGACTTCGTCGAGCTGTTCGAGATCATGCAGGGCCTGCCCGTCACGATCCGCTTGCTCGATCCGCCGCTGCACGAGTTCCTGCCGCACACCCAGGCCGAGATCGAGGAAGTGGCGCGCGCCATGAACACCGATCCGCGCAAGCTCGCCGACCGCGCCCGCGAACTCTCCGAGTTCAACCCGATGCTCGGTTTCCGCGGCTGCCGTCTTGCGATCGCCTACCCGGAGATCGCCGAGATGCAGGCGCGTGCGATCTTCGAGGCTGCCGTCGAAGCCGGCAAGCGCACCGGCAAGCCGGTCGGTCTCGAGGTGATGGTGCCGCTGATCGCGACCAAGGCCGAGTTCGATCTGGTCAAGGCGCGGATCGATGCGACAGCCAACGCGGTGATGAAGGAAACCGGCGTCAAGCTGAGCTACCAGGTCGGCACCATGATCGAGCTGCCGCGCGCCTGCCTGATGGCGGGCGAGGTGGCCGAGACCGCGGAGTTCTTCTCCTTCGGCACCAACGACCTGACGCAGACCACCTACGGCATCAGCCGCGACGACGCCGCGAGCTTCCTCGGCACCTATGTCGCCAAGGGCATCCTCGAGATCGATCCGTTCATCTCGGTCGATCGCGACGGCGTCGGCGAGCTCGTCAGGATCGGCGTCACCCGCGGCCGCAAGACGCGTCCGAACCTCAAGGTCGGCATCTGCGGCGAGCACGGCGGCGATCCCGCGTCGGTCGCGTTCTGCCACGAGGTCGGGCTCGATTACGTCTCGTGCTCGCCCTATCGCGTGCCGATCGCGCGTCTCGCCGCGGCGCAGGCCGCGCTCGGCAAGGAGATCGCCAGCCAGGCGTGAGCGATCTTACAGTTCAGAGAGTGCGATGGCCGGGACCAAGTCCCGGCCATTTTTGTTTGTTGAGGCAGCCTGAAAATATAGCGTCATTGCGAGCCGACGGGTCGCGCGAACGCGCGCCCGATGACAGGCTCCGCGAAGCAATCCATGTTTCCACTTGCCGAGCCATGGATCGCTTCAGCCTTCGCCAAGGCTTCGGCGGACAAGTCGTCGCTGTCGCTCCTCGCAATGACGGCGGGTGGCTACCGTGCCTGCAACACTTTGTTCACCATCTCCGTTGACTTGTTGTTTACGACTTTCATGCGCCGCGCGTTTACCAAGGCGCGCAATGCAACGTGCGAAACATGCGCGATCGCTTGAGTGTAGCGCGCGAGCAACGCCGATTAACTCCGCGGCAACCTAAACGGTTTAGCAACGAGAAAGGTCGAATTGCGCGGATGTACCGCGTTCGATTGCACTCAGTAAGCGTTGCGTGAGCGTACGATGTTTGTGTCGCGTAACCAGCCGAGGGGCGCACGTCTTGCGCTCTTCGGTCTCGGTCTTGGCATCTTCGCACTGATGCCGACCGAGATCGGATATCAGGATATCGCCTCGCTCCTGGCCCGGCAGCCCGGCGTCGCCGAGCGCTGGCAGAAGCGCGTCTTCGCCTCCGCCGTCGGCTCCATCCAGGTCGCGACCTACAGCTTCGGCCGTCCGATCGGCACGTCCGCGCCGCAAGCGCCGCAAATCCTGCTCGCAAGACTGGACAGTTCGAACCTCGACATCACCGGAACGGTGACGCGCAATCCGATCACGGCCCCGCCGCCGCGCTATCAGGCATCCGATTTTCCCAAGGTCGATCGCACCATGAAGGGCGATCGCCTCGTCGTCCGGCGGCCCGATCAGGTCGAACCGGCGGAGCCTGCAAATACGGCGCCGGCGAACGAGGATCCGGCGACATCGAATTCGTCGGTCAAGGGCATGAAGACCGCGACCGCACCGGCCGACAGCGCGCCGCTCGATCCTGAATTGCAGGAGGCGCTGCGCGCGCCGCCCTTGCCGCAATATGCCAAGCCGTCGCCGCAGCAGAACGACGTGTCGCTCTCGCTCGAGGCCAGCCCGCTCGACGATCTGAAGCCCGCGCCCGCAAAGCCCGCTGCTGCGCCCGCCGATGCGGCGCGCGAGCGCGACCCGTTCGCATTTCAGACCGCCAGTCTGTTCTTCGGCTCGTCGCTCGGCACGCCGGAGAACCTCGAGCGCTGGCAGCCCGGCGAGGCGCCGGTTGTCGTACCGCCGGCAGCAACGCCCGATCCCGACATGAAGGTGATGGCGTCACTGCCGGTCGATGCCGACGGTCCGGTCAAGGCCGGCGAGATGGGCGAGAGCATCGCGCCGAAGGGCGAGGTCAATGCGGACGACCAGCACACCAAGACGCCGGCGGAGCGGCTCGGCCTGTTCGACGAGAAGTCGCGCGCCAAGTCGGAGAAGTGCCTCGCCGAGGCGGTCTATTTCGAAGCCCGCGGTGAAGCGGTGCGCGGCCAGATCGCGGTCGCCCAGGTGGTGCTGAATCGCGCCTTCTCCGGCAAATATCCGGAGACGGTGTGCGGCGTGGTCTACCAGAACAAGAATCGCCATTACGCCTGTCAGTTCACCTTCGCCTGCGACAACGTCGCCGACGTCGTCCGCGAGCCCGACATGTGGGATCGCGCCAAGAAGATCGCGAAGGCGATGCTCGACGGCGAATTGTGGCTGCCGGAAGTCGACCGCTCGACCCACTACCACGCCTACTGGGTGCGGCCGTCCTGGGTCAGCGAGATGAAGAAGATGTACAAGTTCGGCGTCCACACCTTCTATCGCCCGCGCGCCTGGGGCGACGGCAGCGACGCGCCGAGCTGGGGCAACCCGGCCGAGACCGCCAAGATCTCGGCGCAGCTCGCCGAGGCCGCCCAGAGCTCGGCCGAGCAGGCCAGCGCCCGGCGATAGGGCCTTCTGCCTCCCGTTCCGCGGCCGGCGTGCCCCGGAATGACGGTCATCATCCTCTCCGATTCTGCAGAGCAGCCCTGCAGGCGAATATTTTTCTCCGGCCCCTCTTGGGGTTTTCATGCACCTGCATTAACTCCCCGTAACGTTCGGCGGGGCGGCTCCCCGCGCAGCAGTTGCGGGGGAAGACAAGATGGCCGTTACCACCGGGGATCTTCGACCGACGTCGGGCACGTGGCGCACGCCGCTTGTCATCATCGTCTGTGGCTGCGCGATTGCGCTGCTGAGCTTCGGGCCGCGCTCCAGCCTCGGCTTCTTCGTGCAGCCGATGAGCCATGAATTCACCTGGGGCCGCGACGTGTTCGGCCTCGCGCTGGCGCTGCAGAACCTGTTGTGGGGGCTCGGCCAGCCGATCGCCGGCGCGATTGCCGACCGCTTCGGGCTGCTGCGTGTGATGGTCGTCGGCGCACTGCTTTACGCCGCGGGCCTGCTCCTGATGCGTTACTCGGCGACGCCGCTCTCGCTCAACCTTGGCGCCGGCGTCTTGATCGGCTTCGGCCTGTCGGGCTCATCGTTCAACCTGGTGCTGTCGGCGTTCAGCAAGCTGCTGCCGCCCGCGCAGCGCGGCATCGCGCTCGGCGCCGGCACCGCCGCGGGCTCGTTCGGCCAATTCCTGTTCGCGCCGTTCGGCGTCGCGGTGATCGACAATTTCGGCTGGCAGACCGCGCTCCTCGTATTCGGCGCGCTGATGCTGCTGATCCTGCCGCTGTCGCTGGCACTCTCGACACCGCCGGCGGAGACGAATGACGCCGCGCCGGCTGATCAGCAGTCGTTCAAGACCGCGCTGGCGGAGGCGTTCGGCCATCGCTCCTACGTGCTGCTGGTGCTCGGCTTCTTCACCTGCGGCTTCCAGCTCGCCTTCATCACCGTGCATCTGCCGGCCTATCTCGCCGACCGCGGCATTCCGGCATCGACCGGCGGCTGGGTGATCGCGGCGATCGGCCTGTTCAACATCGTGGGCTCGCTCAGCGTCGGCTGGCTGCAGAACGTCTTCCCGAAGCGCTACATCCTGTCGGTGATCTACTTCACCCGCGCGGCGTCGATCGTCGCCTTCATCTCGTTCCCGATCACGACCTTCTCGGCGATCGCGTTCGGGGCAATCTCCGGCCTGACCTGGCTCTCCACAGTGCCGCCGACTTCGGCGCTGGTGGCGCTGATGTTCGGCACGCGCTGGTTTGCGACGCTGTACGGCTTCGCCTTCGTCAGCCATCAGGTCGGTGGCTTCCTCGGCGTCTGGCTCGGCGGCATCGTGTTCGAGCAGTATGGCTCCTACACCCCGATCTGGTGGCTGTCGGTGCTGTTTGGCGTGCTGTCGGCGCTGATCAATCTGCCGATCGTCGAAAAGCCCGTCGTCCGCCCGGTTGCGCAGCCTGCCTGATGGGGTAAACCATTTCCCCGAAACCAAGATTACGGGGAGTGCACATCGTGGCAACGTTCAAGGCAATCAGGATCGACAAGGCGGACAAGGGTACCACCGCCGCACTCACCCAATTCGACGAAGCCGAGCTGATGGACGGCGACGTCACCGTCCGCGTCGAGTGGTCGACACTGAACTACAAGGACGGCCTCGCACTGACTGGCAAGGCACCGGTGGTGCGCCGGTTCCCGATGATCGCCGGCATCGATTTCGCCGGCACGGTCGAGCAATCCAGCCATCCGGACTGGAAGGCGGGCGACAAGGTCGTCTGCAACGGCTGGGGCATGGGCGAGACCCATCTCGGCGCCTATGCCGAAAAGGCCCGGGTCAAGGGCGACTGGCTGGTGCGGCTGCCCGACGGCATCTCGGCCCGCGATGCGATGGCGGTCGGTACCGCCGGCTATACCGCGATGCTCTCGGTGCTGGCGCTGGAGAAGCATGGTCTCACCCCGAAGAGCGGCCCTGTGGTGGTCACGGGTGCCGCCGGCGGCGTCGGCTCGGTGGCGATCGCCGTGCTCTCGAAGCTTGGCTACCACGTCATCGCGTCGACCGGGCGGACGTCGGAGACCGACTATCTCAAGGGTCTCGGCGCCACCGAGGTGATCGACCGCGCAGAACTGTCAGGTGCGCCCAAGGCGCTGGCGAAGGAGCGCTGGGCCGGCGGCGTCGACAGCGTCGGGTCGACCACGCTCGCCAACCTGCTGTCGATGACGAAGTATGGCGGAGCCATCGCGGCCTGCGGTCTGGCGGCCGGTATGGATCTGCCGTCGTCGGTCGCGCCCTTCATTTTGCGGGGCGTGTGCCTTCTCGGTATCGATTCGGTGATGTGTCCGATCGAGCTGCGGAGGACCGCCTGGCGCCGCCTTGCCAGCGATCTGGATAAGGCAAAACTGGCTGATATCACTCATGAAATCGCCCTGGACGAAGTCATGGGCTTTGGCGCGAAAATCCTCGGTGGCCAGGTCCGCGGCCGCATCGTGGTAAAAATAGTCTGAGGACGTTCAGACTTTACCAACCAAGCTGCTCCAATGTTGCCACTGTTGGTATGGTAAGCAGCGGGTAAAGAGACTTGCAGCATGATCCCGGGGGGCCGGGTTTCCTCGCGCAGACGTCGAAAAGCGTTGGTGCGGGGGTCATGCGCAACAAGGAGCGAGTGCCCGCGCTCGTAAGTGGAGTAGCTCATGCTTGCGCGTTTGGTGTTGGGGGCCGTCACGGCCGGAGCAATGGTCGTGCCGGCATTCGCGGGCATGATGAACGCCGATGAGGCCCGCAGGTTCGTCGCCGGCAAGGTGTTCGCGTTCACCTGTTTCGATGGCACCCGCGGCGCCGGTCGCATCCTCGACGATCTGGGTGCGGCAGGCTCGGTCCAGTTCTCCGGCTCGGGGCCGATCCGTCACCTGCGCCTGCCCGGCAACACGCTGCAGATCCGCGGTCAGAGCGTTTGCGCGTCGCTGAAGGGCATTCCGTTCGAACCGTGCTTCAATCTCGACAAGCAGGACGACCGCTCGTTCCGCGGCTCGGTCTCCGGCATGGGCTTTGCCTATTGCGATTTCCATCACCAGGGCGGCCAGCAGATGCTGATGGCGCGCGCGGCGGCGCGTCCGCGCTCGCTGCATCCGCGCACCCGATCCGCGGATGCCTCGCAGACCGAAGTGTCGCGCGTTGAGACGCCGCAGGTCGGAAGCGCGAAGCTCGAGCCGGTCAAGGCCGAGCCCGCCAAGGTCGAGAGCGCGCCGGAATTGCGCCGCTCCACCGACTAACCTTTCATCTGCGCGCTAGCGGGAATAGCGCCGCCAAGCCGTAGTCATACGGATGGCGGTCGCCACGCCTTGCTCGCTACTCAATACCTGGCGTTCGCCGTGAGGCGGGACATTGGGGACTCTGATTTTGAGTAGTCATATGGCGCAATATTTTTTTCGAATTAGTGATGGCGATTACGCTGGTGCATCCGACCACGCGACGGAGTTTGAAAGCCGCGACGTGGCCTGGGCCGAGATGACCAAGGTCTGCGGAAATTTCCTCGGCAGCATTTCGCGCAATCTGAAGCAGAACAGCGAATGGCACATGGAGCTGCTCGACGAGGGCAGAAAACCCGTGTTCAGGATTCGACTGGTCGCCGAGTCCGTCGACTGAAGCTGTCTTTCAGGACGGCAAGTCCTAACCCTCAGCCTGCGCGAGCGGCTGAGCGGTTCGCCTGCGAAACAGGATCCGCTGATACAGCCAGCCGATCGCGACCAGCACGATGCCAAGGCACATGAACGACAGCGCCCGGTAGACACCCGTGAGCGTCGACATGTCGATCAGGAACGCCTTCAGGATCGTCAGCCCGATCACCGCAGCAGACGCGAGCCGCGCCCGCTGCGAGTTGACGACGATGCCGATGCCGAGCAGCGCGACGCCGAACATCAGCCAGGCGATCGAATAGGTGTATTGCTCCGCGCCCGTGGTCTCGCCGCGCGTCAGCACGGGTCCGTGGTAGAGCCTGCGAATCTCGAACGTGACGTAAGCGAGCGCAAGGACCAGCGCGCCGGCGGCGATCGTGTTGGCATAGCCGGCAGGACGATGGCCCGCCACCGCATAGGACAGCAGCAGCGCCAGCACCGCCGGCAGCGCGTAGCCGAGCAGCAGCAGGTTGATGAAGCTGCCGCCGACGTCCTGCCACCACAGTATCGGGTTCTCCAGCGCCAGCAGTCCGAACAGGCTGGCAAGCCCGGCGAATGCGGTCAGCAGGATCGCGCCGACATTGTGCACGATGCTGCCGCTGCGCAGGCGCAGCCGCTCCAGTCCGATCGCCATCGCAAGCGTCGCGCCGACCTGCAGCGCGACCTCGGTCAGCCCGGCGCTGGCATAATAGACATCGCCGCTGTTGACCGCGTGGCGGATCTCCATGAAGGCAAGCAGCACCGTGAACAGGATCGCGGCGGATTCGACGATGCGCAGCGGGACGTCGTCGCCGTTGCGACGCAGGAAATGGCTTGCCGCCCAGAATGACAGCGCCGGCACGCCATAGCCCCACAGCAGCCAGTTGAAGATCGGCGTGGTGCCGACGGCGTCGCCCGCGATCCGCGGCTCATAGCCGATGCGCAGCACGACGATGCCGGCCAGGATCGCGGCAAGCCAGCGCAGGAACGGAATCGGCCGCTGCACCGACAGCCACGCCGTGCCCATCGACACCAGCGCGAGCGCGATGGTGAGCCAGCCCTTGTCGAGCGCGAAGGTCAGCGCCAGCGCCAGCGAGGCGAGGGCGCCGGTGGCGGACAACGCAATCGAAGGCGACAGCTCCGGCCGCTCGTCGCGCCGGGTCAGCGCCTCGGTCGCGGCTGCGTAGGCCGCCGCCAGCAGCACGGCGAGGACCGCGAACGGGATCGAGCGGTCGAGATGCGCGATGCGTGCATAGAGTGCGACCAGCAGCGCGACCGGCGTGAACACCGCCGCCGCGGCCCAGGTCACCGTGACCTTCGTGGTGGTAAAACGGAATTGCGCGAGGAAGCCGGCGATGCCGAAGGCGGCCGCGAACAGCGCGGCGGTGACGAGATGCAGCGAGACCGAGCCATCGGTCACGGACCGGCCGATGCCGGGGATCGCGCCGCCCGGCAGCACCAGCATGTCGACGTTGCGGCGGACGGCCCATTCGCCGAACACAATGAACACGAAGATCGACGCGGCGCCGATCGCACGGGTAGCAGCAGGCGCGCGCCAGGCGACAAGCAGGCTCGCGGCTGTCAGCAGCGCAAAGCCGATCATCGCGGTGTCGGCGTGGGCGCTGTTGAGCGCGATCAGCATCGCGCCAAACAGATAGGCGGCGAGCGAGCTAGATGAAATCGGCTCGATCTCCTCGCCGTCGCCGTCGGGACCGAACATGAAGCCGCAGACCACGAGCAGCGCCGCCAGCACGAAGCCCGCGATGACATGGAAGACGTGCGGCGCGATCATCTCGGGCCCGCATTGCAGGCAAGGGAAGGTCCACAGCAGCGCGAAGGCGATCGTCGTGACCGCGAGCCAGCGCCACAGCCGGATCCGGGCGAGGCCGAACGCCGCCGCCGTGACGATGGCGAGGTAGACGTAGAGCGACCAGAAGTCGGGCTTGTCTGACGACACCAGGAGCGGCGTGACGAAGGCGCCGACGATGCCGAGCCCGGCCAGCGCGGGTCCGTGCAGCAGCGCGGCCGCCAGCGTGCCGAGCGCGACCATACCGAGCAGGATGAAGGCGCTCGCCGGGGCGAGGAAATCATACAGCGCGTAGGCGGCGTAGACGGTAGCGAATGCCACCGCGGTGCCGGCGGCAGTGAGGATCGCCGGGATGTTGGCGATCGGCAGCGCCGCGATGTTGGAGATGCTTTCCTGGCGCCTGGTCCATTCACCGGCGCCGAGCAGCGCCAGCGCAAACAATCCGCCGAGCATCGTGCGGACGCCGGGGCCGAGCAAGCCGGCCTCGATCGAATAGCGCACCATGAAGAAGCCGCCGAGCGCGAGCGTCAGGCCGCCGATCCACACCACCCAGCGCGTGCCGAGCGTCTCCTCGAAGCCGGGTGCAGGCTGCGGAGGGGCTGGCGGCTCCGGCAGGGGCGGCGGTACGGCACCTGGCGCGTCCGCGGCTGGCTCGGTCTGCGCGGCCGGTTCGCTGGGAGCCGCCTCCGGGAGCGGTGGCGGCGCGACGGAAGGCGCCGTCGGCGGCGTCTGCTCGAACTCCTGCAGCGGAGTCAGCGGCGGCGGCATGGCCGTCCGCGCGGCGGCGCCGCCCGCGGCCTCGATCGCATCCAGGCGGCGCTGCAGCAGGTCGATCCGGCCCAGCGCCTTGCGCGCGAAAATGATCGCGACGATGGCGAGGACGAGCGTCAGGAAGTCGAACGGCGAATCGAACATCGGGCCTCCGGCAGGACGCGCCGGACTTGGCCAGCCCGGCGGCCCGTCGCAACCTAGTAGCTCGTCACAGTGATTTTGACTCTTTGGGTATGCCTGGATAGGCGCGCCCCAGTTTGGTGCGAGCTTTGTCCGTTGTGAACATCCAGTTGATACGGGCGCGAGTTTTGTTTCGCTGCCGCTCCCATGCTGCGATCTCGTTTCTAAGGCGTTTTGGATCGTCGATCCGGCGGCCGAGACACTGCCCTTGGAGCACGCCG